>JAISZI010000051.1 GCA_031269335.1 Puniceicoccales bacterium | reverse complement strand
CCGATTATCCAGTCTGTCTGCGAAACAAAACTCAGCCCCTCCGTTGTGCGGGTGATATTTCCCGAGTTCACTGTCGTAAAAGTGCTCACCTTCCCCGTGTAGGCTTTGCCTACCCCGAGGGTACCGCCACTCGCAGCCCCGCTCGCACCCACAATAAAGTTATCGCCGTCCACGCTCACGGAAACACCAAACCAATCACCCGACACCCCATCCGAAGCGGTGAGTTTGAGTATTTCTGTCGGGTTGCCTGAATCTACCCCTGTGTAGAAGTAAGCCGCTCCTGTTCCATCTTTTGCGAATGCCCCGACAATGGCTGTGGTGCCGGATATGCCCACGGAAGAACCGAAGGCATCCCCTTCTGCATCCGAAGCGGTGAGAATCACTCCCTGCGCGTCGGGCAGCCATGCGAGGCTTGCGGCGGGAGGACGAGGAAACGCTTGTCGAAGATGCGAACACCGGCGTCGCCTTCGGTATTTCTCACAACTGCACAGAGGGAGCAGACCTGAGTCTGCGCGTGACTTCGCCTACCACGATCAGGGCGGGCGGGACGATGTTTGCCTCGCGGAGGCGGGCGGGGAATTCGTCCAAGCGGGCAAACAGCGTTTTCTGGGTGAGCAGCGTGCCTTGCTGCACGACGGCTACGGGCACGTCGGCGGGCAGGCCGTGCGCCATGAGTTGCCGGCTGATTTCCTCGGCGGCGGCGATCCCCATGTAAAACACGACGGTCTGGCAAGGTCGTGCGAGCGCGTGCCAGTCGAGGGCGATGCTGCCGTTTTTGAGATGCCCGGTCGCGAAGATTAGCGTCCGGGCGAAATCGCGGTGCGTGAGCGGAAAACCCACATAGGCGGCACAGCCGGAAGCGGCGGTGATGCCGGGCACAACCTCAAACGGGATGCCCGCCGCCGCCAAGGCTTCGAGTTCCTCGCCACCTCGCCCGAAAATGAACGGATCACCGCCTTTCAAGCGCACGACTGATAGGCGTCGTTTTGCCAGTTCCGACAGGATGCGGTTGATTTGCGCCTGCGGCAGGGTGTGGCGCGTGGCTTCTTTGCCAGCATAAACGAGTTCCGCATCGCGCCTCGCAAGGGAAAGGATGTCCGCGCCGACAAGATGGTCGTAAACAACGGCGTCCGCCCGGGAAATCAAGCGTGCGGCTTTGAGCGTGAGCAATTCCGGGTCGCCCGGACCCGCGCCGACGAGCCACACTTTGCCCGGTTGCAATTCGGGTTGAGGCGCACCGGAGTTTTCGGCGCGTGGGGCGGGCAGCTCCGGCTCCGCTTGGGCGGCGGCGTGGGCGGCGATAGCGGCGATGACTTCGGGTGCTTCGCCGACTGCCGCGCTCAGGCGCAAGGCGCAATTCGGATAATGGCGGCACAGCGCGTCGAACCTCGCGGGAAGTCCGTTTTTGAGATGCCCGCCTTGGGCGAGAAAAGCCGGCACAACGGCGATTCGCGCCGCGCCGCGTTCGACCAGCGCGGAGACGGCTTCTTCCAGCGTCGGCGTCATGAACTCCAAGAACGCCAGCTCGACTGCGAGCGCATGTCGTTCGTGTGTCAGGATTTCCCGCATTCGCACGAACGGTTTTGCCCAGGCAGGGTCGCGGGCGCCGTGCCCTAACAGGACGAGGGCATTCACGCGCCGCCTCCGGGTCGGGCGTATCGTCGGCGTTCGTATTCGAGAACCATTTCGCCGAGAGAAAGTCAGTTTTTCCCAGAAACCAAGCGCGAAAACGAAGCGGCGCGGCGGCGTTTGCGCGTCAGTAGGTGTCGAGAAAACTCGTCAGCGGCGAGCTTGGCGAGGCGGAAGGCGGAAGGGCGGCTGGGACGAAGCCGTTTTCGTGGGCAAGGCGTCCGGCTTCGACAGCGAGCTTAAAGGCGTGGCTCATGGCAACGGGGTTGGAGGCGGTGGCGAGGGCGGTGTTAATGAGAACGGCGTCCGCGCCCAGCTCCATTACTTCGGCGGCGTGTGAAGGTGCGCCCAGACCCGCATCCACGATTACGGGGACATTTGCTTGTGCGATGATGATTCGCAGGAAATCCCTTGTGAGCGGACCGAGATTGCTGCCAATGGGGGCACCGAGCGGCATGACAGCCGCAGCACCGACATCTTCGAGGCGTTTTGCGAGGACGGGGTCGGCGTGGATATAGGGGAGGACGACGAAGCCCGCTTTCACAAGTTGTTCACAAGCAAGGAGTGTTTCCACCGGATCGGGCATGAGCCATTTGGGATCGGGATGGATTTCGAGTTTGACCCAGGGGGTGGCGAGTGCTTCGCGAGCCATTTGGGCGGCAAAAACGGCTTCGCGGGCGTCGCGGGCACCGGAGGTGTTGGGCAGAAGGAGGATACGCGAACGGTCGAGGTGGTTGAGAATGGAGTCCTCGCCGCTCCCGAAGCGGATACGTTTAACGGCGACGGTGGCAATTTGAGTCCCTGTGGCGGCGAGGCTCTTCGCCATGATTTCGCCAGAAGCATATTTGCCGGTTCCGACGAGAAGGCGGGATTGAAAGGTGCGGTCGGCTATGCGTAACATTTTGTTAGGCGGGCGGTTAGGAGCGGGAATTGTCCGCCTTTGGTGCGGCGCGCCAAGCGGCGATAAGGTTGCGGAAAGCGGCAACAGGGTCGGCGGCGTCCCAGACGGAGCCGACAACGGCGAATCCGTCGAAGCCCATGAGGCGGGTGCTGGCAATGTTGGCGGCAGTGAGACCGCCGAGGGCAAGCAGCGGGCAAGCGTTTTCGCAGGCGCGCCACTCGGCGACGATGATGGCGTATTCCTCCGGCGTGCGGCGGGGCGAATAACCCTGTTTTGAGACAGAGGGAAATATCGGACCGATCGTGGCATACGCGGAATTGAGGGCGCAAGCGCACAAGTCGCTGAAGGAATGGCAGGAGTTGCTCACAGGGATTTCTGCGGGCAAGCGGTTGTTATTGCGCCGTTGACCGCCGCGCAGATGGAGGCCGCCGAGCTGAAATTCGCAGACAAGGTCGGGTTGGGCGTGGACGACAAGCCGCTTGCGGTATTCCGTTGGGAAAGCACGCACCCATTCCCGCAGGTCTTCCACTGCCCAATCAGGTTTGCGCAGGTGGAAACGCGTCAACCCGGCATCAAGCAGCTCGACTGCCACCCGCGTCTCGTCTTCGATAAACAGCGGCGTCGAAATGACCACGGAAAACGGCTTCGGAACACCCGAAGACACATTCGCGCCAGCGGCGTCCTTGCGCCCGGAGAACCAGTTAAAAAGTTTTGAGAATGTCATGCGAAATTAGCCTCCTTGCGCAGCCTGAATGAGAAGCAGCCGGTCGCCGTCTGCCAACGGACGTCCGCCCCACGCCGAACGCGGGACAACACAATCATTAAGAGCGGCGGCGACACCGTCGAACGACCTCATGGCGAGACCGTCCATGAACTGGGCAAGCGTGATAGGTGGCGCGACTTCGCGCGATTCACCATTGACGAGGATTATCATCGTTTTCTTTACGGCGGCGTGTCTATGAACCGCACGCCACCCGTGGCAAGCCCTATTGCAAAGAAAATGACCGCAGCGCGTTTTTTTTCTTTCCTTCCGCTCAAAAAGTGCCATACCTGTTGCCTTGCGGTTCTCGGAAACACAGAAAATTCCGAACCCGATCCGTGATAATGTTTCCATTATTCACAGGGTAACAAGTAACTAACTGGTGGCGCACCCCCGCAAATCTGGGAACCTGCCCACCGTAGCTGTCATTTGACAGCAAACACCCGAACCGCTCCGAAAAACCAAAAATAGCGTAACGTAACACTATGGCATCCACAGAAAACACAAGCTCGGCACCTGCCGACACCGCGGAAAACACCGCAACCACAGAAAACCAAAACAAACCAACAAATAACAATACCGAAAACACGGCGTTCCAGTCAGAAACCAGAACAACCCCAGTCCGCATCGCGGAATCCCAGCTCGAAGCAACCCACTCCGATCTCCCCCCGCTGAGCAATATCCCGACCCTATCCTCTGACTCCTCCGCCACTGCCTCCCCGACCGGATCGGGGGTCAACAACCGCCCGCCCCAACGCCGTGGCATTGGAAGAAGTTCCGCCTTCTCCACTGTCGCATCCCAACCAGCGATAGGCGCAGTGGACGACCCGGCAGACACGGAGGAATCCCTCTCAGGGGAATTCGCCAACGGCTACGGCACCGCGAACAAAACCCCCGCACCCGCCGTCAACAACGCCCCCGGTAACCAAAACCAACCACGCGAGTTCATCCCGCCGATCTCCCAAAGAACGGTCAAAGCCGAGATGGACCCGGAACCCGAACGCCGAAACCGCGAAGAAAAACGCCAAATCCGCTCACCACGGACGGACGACCGTAACCGCCGGCAACAACAACCCCGGCAAAACGAGTCGCACGAAGGCTACTTCAATCCGCGAAACGAAGACCGTGTATCTTCTTGGTCTCCAAGCGATAGCCCATCCAGTAAACCACGGAGTCCCCGCCCGTTTAACATCGAGGCACCGGACATCCCCAAACAAGTCAAAGACAACCTCTGGACAAAAATTAAGGGATTCTTCACCGACCTCCTTAATGGCAAAAGCAACGGTCAACCCGCCAACAAATCTGGAACAGCCAAATCCGCCACCGGGAAACACACCGCCGACAACGGCAACGACACCGGTTCCCGTGACGGACACTACCAAGGACGCGGCGGGCGCAACAAACGCGGCGGAGACTTCCGCCACGGAAACCGCAACACCGGAGGAAATCCACAAAACTACAACCGCGACGGTCGCCACCGCCCCCACAGCCACGGCGGCAACAACCGCCCGCGCCGAGCCAACGGCACCGCCCCCGCCAACAGCGGCTCCTAACGGATTCCTCTCTCATCGCTCCCGCCCGGCGCACACTAACATGGTGCACGGCAGCGAGTAACCACACGACGGGCGTCTGCGGCACCTTGCCTCAAACGCCCGTCGTCTTACCCGCCCCCCGCCATTCTCTATGCTTGCCCCTGCACCCCCAATCCGCCAGCTTCACCACCGACTTCTTCCGCGAATTTCCGCCTTTTTCACATGAATTCACCACTCACCGGCGAACAACTTTTTGGCACCTTGCCCATCACGCACGCCCTGTCCAACGGCTTGGATATCTTCTTCGCACCAGAACACACCGGCAGCGTCGTTTCCGTTCAGGCATGGGTCAAAACCGGCAGCATTCACGAAGGCGACCTCCTCGGCAGCGGTCTCTCCCATTACCTCGAACACATGGTGTTCAAAGGCACCAAAAAATTCCATTGCCGCGAAATCGCCCGCAACATCCAGCGCGCCGGCGCAGCCATTAATGCTTACACGGCGTTTGACCACACCGTCTATCACGTGGACGGTCCAGCCGAGTGCACCGATACCGCGCTCGAAATTCTCGCCGACATGCTCTTTCACCCCCTCATTAAAGATGACGATGCCACCCGCGAACGCGACGTCATCCTGCGCGAAATCGCCATGCGCGACGACGACCCAGACTCCGTCCTCGCCGAAGCAGCCCTTGCCGGCGCCTTCCACACCCACCCCTGCCACCTCCCCGTAATCGGGTTGCGCGACGCCTTCGCCAGCCTAACCCCCGAACAACTGCGCACTTACCACAAAGCACGTTACGTCCCCAATAACATCGTGCTCGCCATCGCCGGCGCCCTCGAACCCGAAACCCTCTTCTCCCTCGTCGAAAAACACTTCGGCTCCCAACCCGCCTCCGCCCTCGGCAACCCCTATATCCCCACCGAACCCCTGCAACTCGCCCCGCGCCACCTCACCCTGCGCAACGACAACGTGCAAGTCCTCCGCGGCTGCGCCCTCTGGCGAATCCCCGGAATACGGCACCCCGACTCCCCCGCCCTCGACATCTTCTCCATGCTCCTCGGACGCGGCGAAAGCAGCCGCCTCTACCGCAAATTGCGCGACGAACTCGGCCTTGTTCACGAGATTGACGCCGCAAACTGGTCTCCCTCCGACCACGGCATTCTCTGGACTTCTTACACTGCCGACACCGGAAAACGCGGCGAAATCGAGACCGCCATCACGACTCTCGTAAAATCCATCCTCAACGAAGGTTTCCGCGAAAACGAATTTGCCAAAGCCCGCCGCGCCTGTCTCGTCGCATTTCTCGACTCGCGTTCCACCGTTTCCGGCCTCGCCTCGCAACTCGGCGCCCAAACGGTAATAATCGGCGATCCAGGCTATCCACGCCTCTACTTCGACCGCGTGCAAAACCTCACTCCGGAAAACGTTATCCAAGCCGCCCTGCGCCACATCCGCCCCGAATTTTTGACACTCTGCGCGATGGAACCACCCCCCGCCGCAACCGCCACCACCGCCGCAACTACCACCGCCCGCCGCCCCATCCTCTTCGAGAAAATCCGCCTCGCCAACGGCCTGCGCGTCCTCCTCCAACCCGTCTCCGGTCACCCCAAAATCCACTTCCGCGCCGTCCTCCCAGGCGGCGGCGAAGCAGAACCCCCAACCCTGCGCGGCCTGGGCGCCCTCCTCGCCACCCTCATGACCCGCGACACCGAAAACCACTCCGCCTCCCAAGTCGCCGAAATCACCGAAACCCTCGGCGCGCCCCTCTGCGAAACCGCCGGCAACAACAGCATCGCCCTCAGCATTGAAGCCCTCCAGCCAGATTGCGAACAAGTCGCCAAACTCCTCGCCGACGCCCTCCTCCGCCCTTCCCTCCTCGAAAAAACCTTCTTTCGCGAACGCGCCGCCCAACGCGCTTCCCTCACCGAAGAAGACGACGACATCACCGCCTACGGCACCCGCCGCCTACGCGAACTCTTTTTCGGACAACGCCCACTCGCCGCCGCTCCCCTCGGACGCATCGAAGACCTCGACGAAATGCTCCCCTCGGACGCCCGCGCCCTCCACGCCTGCCTCGCCAAACCGGAAAACTGCGTCCTCGCCGTCAGCGGCGATTTTGACCGCGACACCCTCCTGCCCATCCTCAAAAAACAATTCGGCGTCTGGCACGGCGCCAGCCCCGCCCTGCCCCGCCCCACCACATCGCCACCCGCCCCAGTGCCCACCGCCACCGCACCCGCCACCACAGGACGCGTGGACGAAAAACGCACCGCCGAGCAAGCGGTCGTCTTCCTCGCGTTCCCCGATGTCGGAATCGTCCACGAAGAATACGTCACAGGTCAATTACTCGACGAACTCATGAGCAGCATGGCGGGGCGCCTTTTCACCATTATTCGCGAAGAAAAAAGCATGGCTTATTTCGTTGGTGCACGCCGCCTTAACTCTCGGCATGAAGGCATGTTTTACCTCTACGCCGGCACCAGCCCGACCCACGCCGAAGCCGTCCTGGACGCCATGCGCGAAGAAGTCGCCCGCGCCCGCAACGGCTCTTTCACCACCGAAGAAATTGCCGCCGCCAAAACCTGCCTCCGCACCGCACGCCGCCTTTCTTCCCAAAAAATGGGCAACCGCGCCATGAACGCCGCCCTCAACGCACTCTACGACCTCGACCCAAACCTCGACTCATGGTGGGAATCCCACCTCGCCGCCCAAAATAACGCCTCGCTCGCCGCCTTCGCCCAAAAATACCTCCGCGACGACGCCAGCCTCGCCTACGTCCTCTCCCCCAAAACAAAATAATCGCCCAGCGATTCCGCCGGAAATATCGCTGGAAATGAAACCGGAAATGAAACCGCAGAAAATCTTTTTACGCTGCGCATAGTTATTTGATTGCCAGCATATTAAAAATCTGAAAAACGGAAATTGACTCGGAAATGAACGCGGAAACAAACTTGGAAAAATGGTCATCACCTACTCAATTCCTCGCAACTGGATCGCCTACGATCTAACCGCAATTTCAACGCTCTTGATCGAAGCTAAATCGACCCTGCTTGCGCTGACGAGTATGCCACGCCAACGCTCTTGGACGGAAAAATTGCAAGTCATTCAATTAAAACAAGAAATCGCCGGAACATCAAAAATTGAAGGTGCCGAGTTTTACGGCGATGAATTTGAACGCGCCATGTCCGGAACCCCAGAACAACTCGCCACGCGCTCCCAAAAACAAGCCGCCGCCGCCGCCGCCACTTACCGCTGGCTCGAAACTATCCCAACAGATAAACGCGTTAATGCAGATTTCATTCTCTCTATCCATAAACGTATCGTAACCGGCTGCGACGACGACCGTTGCCGTCCGGGTGCGCTACGTAAGCGTGATGAAAACGTGACTTTCGGGATTCCTCGCCACCAGGGCGTCGAAGGCGGCGAGCCTTGCGCCCTTGCGTTTAACGCCCTAATCGAAGCGGCGCAAAGCGTTTTCCCCCGCCATGATCCGCTCGTGCAAGCCTTTGCGTTCCATTATCACATCGCTGCCATGCACCCGTTTTTGGACGGCAACGGGCGGACAGTTCGCGCCCTCGAATCCTTTCTGCTGCGCAAAGCAGGAATGCGCGACACGCTCTGCATCGCCATGTCCAATTACTACAACGAAAACAAAGAAGAATATCTGCGTGTGCTGGCGGACACACGGGAGAAAGGGCACGACCTCACCGCGTTCATAGCCTTCGCCCTCCGCGGACTTACCCGACAATGCGCCAACCTCCTCGCCGAAATTGCCAAACGAATCTCCAAAGAAATTTACCGCAACACCGTGGCAGACTTGTTCGGACGGCTGGAATCAAAAAAGAGCCGCGTCCTGTCGGAACGCCATGAAAAAATCCTCAACCTGTTTTTGGAAAAAGACGAAATCCCGCTGCCCAACCTGCCGCCGCTGTGCCAAGAATTTTACCACGTGAAAAACTTTCGCAAGATGCTCCTCCGCGACATGAACCGCCTGATTCGCATCCGCGCAATCCTGCCGGAAAACCGAGACAACTCCCTCCTCTTAAAAGTGAACCTCAAATGGTCAGAACAAATATCGGACAGCCTCTTCCTCAAAAGAATCAAAGCGATGCCCAAAAGCCGCATCTATCCCTTCCTCTCACGCTAACCCGGACGCCCCAGCGCACATTTTCCGCAGAAAATTTAGGCTCCCCCCGTAAAATCATTTGTGCGCCAGCGCGAAATTCTTTTGCTACTCGCCTCCTTTCCTTCGCTCTTCACGCATGAAAATCTCCCTTCAATGGCTCGGTAACTACGTTGACCTGTCCAGTTTGACGACGGCGCAAATCGCCGACGCCCTTCCCATGCTCGGTCTCGAAGTAGAATCCGTTTCCACAACAGGGTTGCCGCCGCTCGAAAACGTCGTCATCGGCGAAATCCTTTCTTTTGAAAAACACCCCGCCGCCGACAAGCTCGCCGTCTGCCGCGTTAACACCGGTGCCGACACGCCGTTACAAATCGTCTGCGGAGCGAAAAATTTTAAGGTCGGCGACCGCGTCCCCGTCGCACTCCCCGGCGCAGCATTGCCGGGCGGAATCAAAATCAAGGCGTCTCTCCTGCGCGGTGTGGAATCACAAGGCATGATGTGTTCCGCCGACGAGATCGGGCAAGGAAACGACCATGCGGGATTACTCATTCTTACCCAACTCAATCCGCCCATCGGCGCGCCCATCAACGAACTCTTCCCCCCGCCCGACACCGTGTTCGACATCTCGGTAACGGCGAACCGCAGCGACGCCCTCAGCGTCATTGGCGTGGCACGCGATCTCGCCGCATACTTCGACCGTTCGCTGCACCTGCCGCAAATCGCAGAAAACCACCCCGCCCCAGACGCCTCAACGCCGCCGCAAGTGACCATTTCTTCCGCCACATGCCCCTATTACACGGCGACTTACGTGCGAAACGTCAAAGTGGGCACCTCGCCTAAATGGATGTGCCGCGACCTCGAAGCAGCCGGTCTGCGCCCGCTCAACAATATCGTGGACGTAACCAACTGGGTAATGCTGGAAACCGGGCAGCCGCTGCACGCCTTTGACGCCGCAAAAATCCCCAATAGCACCATCCTCGTGCGCAACGCCCAAACGGACGAAAAACTCACCTTGCTCGACGGTCGCGTCGTAACGCTCCAACCCAGCGATTGCGTAATCGCCGACACCCAAAAACCACTCGCCATCGCAGGCGTCATGGGCGGCGAAGATTCGGGCGTTAGTGCGCAAACCGTTGACATCATTGTAGAAGCAGCATGGTTCACCCCTGCCGCCGTCCGCGCCACCTCACGCCGCTTGTCAGCCGCTACCGACAGCGCGCAACGCTTCATCCGCGATGTCGATCCGAACACGACACTCGCTGCATCGCGCCGCGCCGTCGAACTTATCCTCCAAACCGCCGGGGGCAACGCCGGTAACACCTTCATCTCCGGTGCCCCTCCGCGAAGCGTGCGCACCATCGAAACAGACGGCGACTATGTCCGCGCCCGCCTCGGTCACGCCGTGCCCGACGCCGCGATCCTCGACGTCTTCCGCCGCCTCGGCTTCTCCGTCGAAACAGACGCCGCCGGTTCATGGCGCGTGAGCGTCCCTTCGTTCCGCCCCGACATAGAACGCCCCATTGACCTCGTCGAAGAATTTATCCGCATCCACGGCACCGACGCCATTCCCATCGCCCCCATCGCCGCCCCGTCTTCGCCAGCCGCCGACGCGCCTATCGCGCACTTCACGCGCCGCGCAACCACGCTGCTCGCCGCACGCGGTTTCAATGAATGCTGGCATTACACGCTGGCAGACGGCACCGTCGTCGAACGCCTCCACGGCGCGCAGACCGCCGCCACCCTTTCCCTCGCCAACCCGCTCGCAACCGACCAAAGCCACGTCCGCGCCTCGCTCCTGCCGGGTTTGCTTAACGCCCTTTCCCTAAATCTCGCCGGCAACACCCGCCCAGACCGCTTTTTCGAAATAGGTCGCGTCTTCCGCCCTGACCGCAGCGGCGCCTTGCGCGAACTCGTCAGCGCCGCCTTTGTCTCACTCGTCGAACCAGAAAATCCATCGTGGAAAAAAGTCGCCCCACCCGATTTTTTCTCCGCTAAAAAACTAGCACTCGACATCGCTGCTCTCGCAGGCGTCTCCTCGCGTCGCCTCGTGTTCACCCCGGAAAACGCCCCCCTCTGGCAAAGCCGCCACGCCGGACGCGCCACAGACCGCGCCGGGCGCGTGGAAATCGCCTGCGGAATTATCGATGCTATTTTCGCCCGCGATCAGGGCATCAAAACCACCGTTATCGCCGGCGAAGTGCTCTTCTCCCGCGACACCTTCGCAGCCGCTCCCAGCCGCCCGCGTTTCCGCGAGTGGTCGCCATTTCCGCCCGTCACGAAAGACGTGGCGCTCATTGTGGACGCCGCCATGCCCGCCGGAGACGCGCTCGAAGCCGTGCGCAACGCCGCCACTACCGCCACCGGCAAGGCATTCATCGTAGAAAACATCACCTGCTTCGACGTCTATTCAGGCACCGGCCTGCCGCCAGATCGCAAAAGCCTCGCCTTCTCCATCACCTTCCGCGCACCGGATAAAACGCTCACCGACGACGACGCTAACAAAGCCTTCGGGCAGGCACTCGCCTTGTTGGAAAAAAATCCAGCTTTCAAAGTGCGCAAAAATTGACCTTCTGCCCGTAAACAACGACCACACCAACACTCATGCCTTCCTTCCTTTCTCTGCTCAACAGCACCCCTTTGCGCTCCCTCTTGCTTGCCGCCGCCATCCTCCCGTCCGCGCACGCCGCCGCCGATAATGACGACGATGCAGCCGACGACACACCAGAAACCTTCACCGCCTTGCCGGGCAAGTCCGGCGGACGCTCCACCATCCGCCTCTGGGCAGAAAATGACCTCGGCTGGAGCGACAAATACTACACCAGCGGCGTCAAATTCGCTTACACCTCGCCAGAGATTTTCGCCAAAGACACCCCCCTGTTTTTTCGCGACCTCATAGCCTTGACGCCTCTCTCCCTCTCCAGCCCGACCCAGCCCGCCGCCTACCGCTTCCACTTCGGATTAACCCACGAAATCTACACCCCAAAACACGAATACGACCACACCCCGCCGCCAGGCGATCACCCCTATTCGGGGCTGCTTTACGCCACCTTCGCCCTTAGTTCCGAGACGGCTTCGTCCCTCGACGCCATAGAGTTAAGCACCGGCGTCATCGGTCCTTCTGCCACCGCCAAACAAGCGCAAAATGGCTGGCACCGCTTCATCGACGAACCACTCGCCAATGGCTGGCATACCCAATTGCACGACGAGCCAATCTTGCAGTTCGCATGGACACGCGTCGGCCGCTACAATTGGGCACAATTTGGCGGATTTGAGATAGAATGGCTGCCGCGCATCCACGTCGAAATCGGCACCGTGCGCGATTACGCCGCCATCGGTTCCCAATGGCGCATCGGTTGGCACCTCCCCCGTGATTTCGGCACCGGCGGCATCCACTCAAGCATCGCACTCGCCCGTCCAGCACGAAACTTCGACGCTCCCCTCACTTTTTCCAGCGCCCTACCGGATAGCGCATGGTTATTCATCGACGCACAAGCAGAAGCCTGGCTCTGGAACGCCCCCCTCGAAGGCAACGTCTGGCACCACAGCACCAAAGTCCACGCCCGCCCCTTCGCCGGCGGAGTCGCCGTCGGCATCGCCGCACAATGGAACGGCTGGACATTAAGCATCACCGAAAACCTGCGAACCCAGGCATTTCGAGGACAAGACAAGCAATTCTCCGCCTTCACCAGCATCTCCCTCGGAATCACGTTCTAAATACCCGCACCGCCCGTTGACAACGCAGGGCAACGGCGAACAGAATGGCAGCGTTCCAAATTTCCAATGAAAACTCTCCTGTTTTTTCCTCCAATGCGGCTGTTGACCTTGTTCGGGATGCTCCTCTTCCTCGCTGCACCCGCCTTCGCACAAAACGCACAAATCAACGCCAGGCTCGCCGGTCTCGAACAAGACGTCGCCGCAATGCGCGACGAAATCCAGAAACTGCGCGAAGAAGTGCAAGACCTGCGCTCCGCACTCGCCAGAGCACAAACGCGCGATAACACCGCCAACGCCGCAAACACCGAAACTCGCCGACAAATCAACGCCGTAAACACCGCCAACACCGAAGCACTCCGTTCCCTCGAAATCAGAGTCAACAAACGCATCGGCGACCTCGGCACCGCCTTTAACCGAGCACTCGCCGAACAAGATAAAAAAGTAAACGCCGCCCTCGCAGCATCGCCCCCGCCCCCACACCCCGTCGGTCCAAA
>JAISZI010000047.1 GCA_031269335.1 Puniceicoccales bacterium | reverse complement strand
TACCCAGGGCGTTGCCCTGGGCTATATTAGAGCCGCCCCTTTGGGGCTTTTTCTTCCCTTTCTCTCACAGTACCCAGGGCGTTGCCCTGGGCTATATTAGAGCCGCCCCTTTGGGTCTTTCCCTTCCTCCTTCCCTACCCCCTATTTCCCCTCCTTCCCTATCCCCTATTTCCCTCCCTTCCCTATCTCCTATTTCCCTCCCTTCCTTTCCTCCCCCCCTCCCCCCTACCCCTCTTTCACCTTGCTCCCGGCAAAGCGTAGGACGCGGCTTACGGCGTCGTCTATTTGTGCGGGGGATTCCATGCCGAGTGTTACGCAGGAAACGCCGACTTCGCTAATTGCGTAGCGGATAGATTGTTCACGTTCCGTTTCTTTGATGCGGCTTCCTTCGCCGAAAATCTTCATGCCGATCACGCATTTCCCACCCGCAACTGCTTTGCGCAGAAGAGGTTTCACCACTTCGGGCTTATTGTCCATCATGGTGCCAAATGGGTTTATCCGCGCCATGATGACATCCACCCACGGCGTATCCACTGCCTCGACCAATGCGTCCCAATTGTGGCAGGAAACGCCTATGGCTTTAACGACACGGTCCGCCTTCGCCTTTTGAAAACCCTCGATCGCACGCTGACGAACTTTCGCCCATCCGCGCCGCATCAAGCAATGCATGAGAAGAATGTCGAGCCGCTCGACGCCGATCTCGCCCAAAAAGCGCGTAACGATCTTATCAATCGGAACCGGTTTTTTCGCGGAATCCTCCTGCGTCCAAATTTTTGAAAGCAAAGTAATCTCGTCGCGTGGAATCCCCTTAATCGCTTGTCCGACAAAACGATGTGAGCCATAGCCGTCCGCCATGTCAAAAAACCGAATCCCGCGGGCGTAGGCGTGATGCGCGAGCGCGACAAATTTGTCCATGCCAAGCCGCGTCTGATTCGAGGACTTGCCGTTGCCGACGGTGCCCGTCCCGAACGCGATGCGGGAAGTCGTGATGCCGGTGCTGCCAAGTTTCACCTTGTCAACTTGCGCCCCGATAGGCGCGGGCGGCTTTTTTGTCGCGCCCTCACGCGCAGCGGCGGCGTCACTCGGCGCGGCTTCCAACAGCGTCGTGCCCAATGCGCCGGCGAGTGTGGCGGTCGTGTTTTGAAGAAAATCTCGTCGCGTAAGTTTGGTCATAGCTTTGCCTCGATTGCGTTTTCCTTGTCCGTTTTGAAACGATCCCCTGCGTCTCCTGTGCGTGCTGCCTCCCGTTTAGAATCGGAGGCGGAAGGCAGCGTTAAGTTGATGGGCGGTGCGGTGCTTAAAGTCGGTTTCAAACGTATAACCAAACTGGACAGCGGCGTCTTTGAAGCCCGGCAAGGTGAGCGATGCGGACGGACCTATTTGCAGGACGTTTTCCGGTGTCGATGGTGCTTTTACCGTAAATTTGCTTCCATCTCCGCCGATGAAAGCGGCGGTGATGTCGGTGTCCGTATCTTGGAGTTCGTAGGCGTAAGCGATGTTCAGAGAGAGCCTCAAATCGCGTCTGTCAGCACCGGTTTTTACGAAGTAATTCGCGCTTGTTCCGAGTTTCAGGCGCAGAGAATCCTGCGAGAAACTGTCGATGGCGAGCGCGCCGGCGCCCGTGTCGTTTTCGCTATAAGAACTGACCCTGGCAGTCGCGTATTCGATTCCGGCGAAAGGTTTGAGTCCCCATTCCGGGCTGAAGGCGAAGGACTTTGCGAAGTAGAGCGCAACGGCTAAGTCGCTGCCGTCCGTATCTCCTTTGTTCTGACCTGTCAAAGTGTTACGTCGTGATTCATACTCGGAATAGCCACCGGAGAGCAGCACGTCCGCAAAGACTCCGGCGGCGAGGTGGGTGGAGAAGTAACCGGTGAAACGGAATTGTTCCTGGGTGACGCGCCCGGCGTCATCGTGGAGCGTGGCGCGCCCGATATTTCCGGAAAGGTTGACCCCTGCGGCAAATGGAGAGCTGGAGAGGTAGTCGAGTCCAACGCTGGCGCCGTAGCTGTTCGTGTCAAAGACCGGCGAAGAAGCACCGCTGCCGTTGTCGGCGAAATTCCCGTTAACGCGGAAGTAGGTGGAGAGTCCGCTTTCAAATTTATCGCGGGAACCGATGCGCCAGTCGTCGAGATGTTCGCGGACGGCGTTTAGGTCGCCGGACGCGTTCGTGAGGGCGAGCGCTGTCATGCCGGCGAGACCGATGGGGGACGCGTTCCTGATGGCGGTGGTGAGTTGCGCCTCGTCGGTTAGGGCGAGAATCGCGTCGAGGAGCCTGACATCGCCCCGGATCGGGTCGGCGGCGGCGTCCGCGCTAATCGAATTTAGCACCGTGGCGAAATCCCATAATTCCGCACGCAAAGATGGCAGGCTGCGGAAGTCGCGTCCGATCTGGGCGATGCCGTTGGAGAAATCGATGATGCGTCCGTAAAGTGTTGGGTCGGTCAGGATTAAGCCAATTTCCTCATCAAGCGACACTTCGCCCGCACCGGACACTGTTTCGAGCAAGGCGGGGAGAATGATTCGCCCGCCTTCGACGTGGTCGGCGATGTATTGCGGGCTGATGTCGAGGGTGATTTTCCCGCCGATGACAAGTTCTTCCGTGCCGGCGTGGCGGATAATGTCGTGGGAACCGTCGGCTTCGATTTGCAACGCTATGACGCCCTGCGAGTTATCGAAACTTCCATTGATTTCGATGACGCCGGCGGAGAAGCCCGGAGAGATGGTGCCTTTGTTGACAAAGGTGCCCTGGATAATTCCGTTGCCGCTTATCTGTCCCTGGTTTGTCACGTTGCCGTTGATTCTGCCGATGACGCCTTTGGTCCCCAGTTCGGAAATGCCTTCGTCTGCGGAGGAACCGAGGACGAGCCGCCCGCCTGCTTCTATTTTTACGGCGGCGTTGAGCGTATTCGTTTCGATTGCGAGAATACCTTCCTTGACGGTGACGCCGCCGTCGAAAGCGAGCGAGGTGTCGCGGAAGGCGAGCCTGCTCGAGCCTTCTTTGACGAGGGCGCCGGTGCCGCCTTCGATCGAGCTGTCAACTACGCCGCGAATGCTGCCGTTGGTGAAGCGGAAGTCGCCGCCGCCGGCGACGTTCATGGCTGTGACGCGCATCGCGCCTCCGATGTTTATTTCTTGCGAGGCGATGCTGCTTGATTGGAAACGGACAGTGTCGCCTTGGCGGAAAGAATCCGCGTAAGCGGGACCGCCGTTGGAAGCCGGGCGCGTCCAATTCGTGGCGTAAACGTCCCACACTCCGACGGTGTCGCCATCTCCCGTCCACGTTACTGAGCGTGCGATCGTTGTATCGGGGGGCGTTGTGCCACCGTCGCCGCCCTCGCCGCCGTCGCTCGCGCCGGTGATTTGCAAGACGAGGTTTCGCCCGTCCGCGCTGTAGGCGTAGTGCGCCTGCAAGGGAGAATCGGCTTCTATCGGCGCGCCGTTGACGAGCGTGTTGAACAAGGCGTCGGGGCTTCCGGAGGTCAGGTCAAAGCCCGTTGTATTTTCGATGAGAATGTATGCGCCGTTGGCGAGTTTGCTGATGTCGATTGTGATGGCATCTTCGGGGCTGTTGATGTCCGCGAAGGCGACGGAACTTGTGAAAAGTTTGTCGGAAAGATTGTCGCCGATGATGTCGAAGGCGAGCGTTGCGCCCGCATGGACGGTGACGGTTGGCAGGTTGAGCGTCTGCGGACGCGAGCCGTCGAGGCCGTGGGTCGTGCCGATTTGGAGGGTGCCATTTTGAATGGTGGTGCCGCCCGTGTGTGCGATGGCTCCGGTGAGCAGGAGGACGCCCGAACCCGTCTTCGTGACAGAACCGCTGCCGCTGATGATGCCGCTCAGCGTTTGGCGTCCGCTCTGGTTGAGCACGAGGTCGCCGCCGTTGAGGAAGATATTGCTGGCATAGTTTGCAGAGCCGCCGATTGCGCTCGCGCCTATCGTTCCGGTGAGCGTGAGGACGCCGCTTCCGACGGTGGTCGTGCCGGCGTAAGTGTTTGCCGCCGTCAATGTCAACGCCCCGCTTCCGCTCTTAAACAACGAGCCGCTGCCGCTGATGGCGCCGGCGAGCACTTGGTCGCTCGTCTGGCGCAAGACAAGGTCGCCGCCTTCGAGGCGTATCGCGGCGTTGTGCGTGGCACCGCCTGCGGCGTTTCCGCTTCCCAACGGTCCCTCAATGGCGAGCACGCCGCCCGTCACGCGGGTTACGCCAGTGTAATCATTTGCGCCGGCGAGCGCCAGCGCTCCGGCTCCGCTTTTAACGATTTCTCCTGCGCCCGTCACCCGCCTCTGGAATGTCCAGTTATCGCTCGTTTCTGCGACGTCGAAGGTGAAACTCGCGCCGGAGGCGACGCTGACCAAATCGCCCGTGCCGACGCCGCCGACGTTGCGAATCACCAGCGAGCCAGCCGCGACAATTGTGCCGCCGTTGTAGGAATTTGCCCGCGTGAGCACCAATTCGCCGACGCCTTCTTTGACGAGGTCGCCCGCGCCGGTGATTTGTTTTTGGAAGACACCGCCGGAGCTTTCGTCGAGGTCGAGTCGCAGGGAAGTCCCGGCTTCGAGGCGCAGCGTGGCGCCGGCGCTTGTTCCGGTGGACTCAAAGTTAAGCGCGACGAGCGTCCCGCCCGTCAGATGGGTGTCGCCGGTGTAGGAACTGGCGCGGGAGAGGATCAGTTCGCCCTGACCGCTTTTGACGAGGTTGCCCGCGCCGGTGATCTCTTTGTTCCATTCCCAAATTTCGCCTGCGCCAGTGTCGATATTGAGTGACGCGCCAGCGTCCACACTGACTCCGGCGTCCGTCCCGACAGCGTCGATATCGCGCAGGGTGAGCGTGCCGGCTTCGACATGCGTTGCGCCCGAACGCTCGCTTTCAATCGAGAGGATCAAGGTGCCCGAACCCGCTTTCACGAGATCGCCCGCGCCGGAAATTTCTTTCGTGAACTGCCACGAAGCCGACCCCGTGTCGAAACGCAGTGTCGCGCCGGAATTGACGGCGATTTCGGGCGCAGTTCCCGTGGCGGAGATGTTGCGCAGCGTGAGTGTGCCGGCTTCAACGCGGGTCCCGCCCGTGTGCGTATTGGCGGAGGCGAGAGCGACTTCGCCCGCGCCGGTTTTCACGAGTTCGCCCGCGCCGGAAACGCTTTTGGTGAAGACCCCGCCGCTATTTTCAGCGGCAATGTCAAACGCCAGCACGGCGTCGGCGGCGACGCTGATGCCTGCGGGACTTGTTCCGGCGGAAGAGACCGTGCGCAGCGTGAGGCGACCGGCTTCGACGCTTGTCGTTCCGGTGTAATTGTTTGTCGTCGCGAGAACGAGTTCGCCCGCGCCCTGCTTTGTCAGCGACCTCCCGTCCCAATTGGCGAATCCCGTCCCGCCGGAGGCAGCGAGATTATCGGCGAGGGTGATTCCCTGCCCCACCGCTGCGCCGATGGTGAACGAGCTTCCTCCCGTTATGTTGAAAGTTCCGTGCTGCTTGCCGGTGGCGGTGTTGTCCCAGACGAGCGCGTTTTTCACCTGCAAGGTTTGCCTGACTCCGGCTGTGCCTTCGATGCGCACGTCCGTATTCATAAAGGCGTCGAGGGAGACATCCGTGGGCACCTCCACACCGGCTATGGTGACGATGTAGTTCCCGTGCCTGATCTCCGTCGCACTCGCGACTTCAACAGTTTCCGATGTCGTGTAGCCGGTTATATCGACGCGGTTGGCGTTTGTCCCCACCCCGCCGCTAAATGCCAGTATCCCGCCGGACGAGATTATGCCGGACGTGTCGGTCTCGAAAATGCCTGCCAATCCGAACGTTACGTTCCCGGTCGCCGTCACGGAACCGCCGTCCCTGATGCGCAATGTCGCCGTGGTGACGGTTACGTTGCGCGTCCCGCTTATGGGTGCCGCCACTTCCAATCTCCCTGCCGCGATGGAGGTGTCGCCCGTGTGTAAAAAGGGATTTTCGACATGGACGGTGCCGCCGGAAGATTTTTCGATCGAGCCGCCGCCGGTAATGTTTTTCGCGAAAACACCCGATTTTTCAGGCGCAATGTCGAGGCGCAATGTCGTGCCGGTGGCGAGCGAGAGGCTTGTGCTCGTGCCGGCTCCGGAAATGTCGTGCAAGGTGAGACGCCCGCCGGTGACGTCTGTCGCTCCGGAGTAAGCATTTGCAGATCCGAGCACCAATTCGCCCGTTCCGGCTTTTAACAGACCGCCAGACCCCCTAATGGCTCCACCGGAAATGCTGTAACGCGCACCCGTGGTGACACTTATGCCGCCGGGACCAACGCGCACGCCGGCAGCGTCAACCTGCACATCGCGCCGCGTAGCCGCGTCGGTGAACACCACCGTATCGCCATTGAGGAAGGTGTTCACGTTGACGCCTTCGACCGTGCCAGCCCAGTTTGCGGCGGATTCTGCGACGGGAGTGCCGTCGTCATTGCGCCAGATACCCGAGCCGACCGCTGTGCCTGCCCAACGCATGGTGGTATTCGTCGCTGCGGAAATATACGACAAGGCGATCTGCCCAAGAGCCGTTGTAGCGAGTCCGATGATGGCACTGCCATTCGTGGCGCGCACCAATCCTGCGGGTTCCACGCCGTTGAGGAGCAGCCGGCTCGTGTTGACGAGCGTCGTCCCAGCGTCGATCAAGAGATAGGTGGCATTTTCCAACACGCCGGAATTCGTGGTCACGACGTCGATGGCGATGTCCCCGAAAGAATCGCCGTCAAACTCGACGCCATTGACGAGGGTGAGGCGCGGGACATTTCTCTCCGCTCCAAGCATATCCAAACGCAAGGTCGCCCCAGACACGAGCGTCGTTCCGCCGGTGACGTTGATTGTGGTGCCGCCCGTGCGTCCCGCCAACGAGAGCACTCCGCCGACTTCGAGCGTGCCCTCAATCGCGACTGCCGGTGTGTCAATGACGAGCACCCCAGCGCCCGTTTTCGTGAAATTGCCGGCGATGTCCACGACCGCCTCAGACATGGTGCGTATCAAACCGCTTGTTGCAGAGACACTTGCGACGGACACCCTTGCGCCATTGGAGGCTTCCACGCCGCCGCCGCCGAGGACGATTCCGCCGTCAAAGGCGACCACAGCGTCGCCACCGCTTGCGCGCAACAGTGCCGATGCTCCGTTGAATGTCGCCGCACCGGCGACTTCGAGGGGGACGTTTGTCACATTTACCGCGCCGCCTTGAAGCTCGAGCGTATCGCGAAGGATGAGACTGGCGCCCGTCCCGC
>JAISZI010000007.1 GCA_031269335.1 Puniceicoccales bacterium | reverse complement strand
TCGCATATCCCTCCACTCCGCGCATCCGCCTCACCGAACCACTTTTCCTGGCCTGCCATTGCCAACGCGTTGGCAAAAATGACTCTATCACGCCCCAATCTTCATTTGTAGTAAACGATCTCATATACATATTGTTACAAAAGAAAAAATAAAAATGTCAATAAATTAAGTTTACAGCTATGCCCTTTGGAGGCTCTGTTTTTGTGGTGTTGCCGAAACCCCAGGGCGTTGCCCTGGGCTAACTTAGAGCCGCCCCTTTGGGGCGCGGGTAGGAGGGGATGGCTGATCCGCCGGTTTCCTTGAAGCCGAGAACGGGGGCGAAGTTATTCTTTTCGGCAGCCGGCGATCTATTTCTTCGGTGGTGCATTCATGCGACGAGCGTTTCCAATGCGGGTTGAATGCGGGCGAGACACGAACCGTTTGATACGATAGTCGATGCGTAGTGGGCAGGCAGGGTTGGTGTGACGGGCGACAGCACCGTTGTTTTCCAGCAAAATGGGCATGCCGCAGGTGGAACACTTTTCGGGAAATGCAAAGACTTTGGCGGTGGCGGGGCGCAGGCTTAAATCTACGCCGGTAACCGCCGGGATCACATCGCTGCGGCGTTCAACGAACACGGTGTCCCCTTCGCGTAAATCTGACCTCGTGATGTTCGCTGGGTTATACAACGTGGCGCGTTGCACATTGACGCCGCCGAGCCGCACAGGTTTCAGGGAACCAAGTTGTTGGCGAAGCGTGAACGGATTGACCTTTATTACTGCACCATCAACAGGACGCGGCAACCTGGAACGTTTCTTGCCCAGTGCCCGCAAAGCGTCCCTTACTTTTATCGCGATGGTGAGATGGTTTTTATTGGGACGAGGCTACAATTCTTCTACGGTGGCGTTGTAGCGGGTGTTGTTGATGGTGATCGCGAAGTGGCTTCGGGTGGGTGATGTCTGTTCTTTTGGAGTGGCGTGGGCGGGTGTTGTAATAGTGATTGGTTTTTCGCTTTGAGCGGGGGGTGGGGCTGAAAGTGATTTATGGTAAATTTTGAGTTGTTCGGGGAACATCGCGTAGAGGACTGCCATTTCGTCGGTTTCGGGGAGGGCATTTTTTTGGAGTTCCTGGCGCAAGTTGGGGAGTTCCGGGGAGATGAGATCGGCGGGACGGATGGTGACGGGGTCTTTGCCGGAAATTTTGGCGGCGAGGGCCTGAACTTCGG
This sequence comes from Puniceicoccales bacterium, assembly GCA_031269335.1. GTDB lineage: Bacteria > Verrucomicrobiota > Verrucomicrobiia > Opitutales > UBA953 > CALNBE01. Next base: position 15,121 of record JAISZI010000007.1, on the reverse strand, counting down.
GGTCAACTTTACCCGGTGTGCGCCCGTAGTAGCCGAGGGCAATGTCCATGGCGGCGGGCGAAAAATTTTTCCATCGTCCGAACCTGACATTGAGGAGAGCCTGAGAGCCGACGATTTGGGAAGTTGGGGTGACGAGGGGGATCCAGCCGAGTGCCTGGCGCACGTGTGGAATTTCGGCGAGAACATCGTTAAATCTGTCTGTCATTTTCTGTTCTTTGAGTTGGTTGCGGAAGTTGCTCAACATGCCGCCGGGGACTTGGTAAGTGAGGGTGTCGCTATCGACGCGGTCGTTGGCGGGGTTGGTGAATTTGGAAAGGGCGGCGAAGACGCCGTTAAAATACTCGCGCGCTTCGGTGAGTGCGCGGATGTCGTATTGGGGGGCGCGGGGGTGGCCTTTGAGGATTTCGAGCATACGGACGGTGTCGGGCTGGGCGGTGCCGTTGGCGAAGGGGGCGATGGAGGTGTCCACCATATCGGCTCCGGCTTCAATTGCGGCGTAATAGGCGGTGGCGGCGAGACCGGCGGTGTCGTGGCTGTGTAGGACGACGGGGATGGCGGGATGGCGTTTTTTGAGACCGGCAACGAGTTCGGCGGCCGCGTGCGGACCGATGAGGCCGGACATGTCTTTCAGGCAAATGGTGTCGCAACCGATTTCGACGAGATCGTCGCCAAGTTTGAGAAAGGCTTCGAGGGTGTGGACGGGGCTGGTGGTGTAGCAAATGACGCCTTCGGCGATTTTGCCCGCTTTTTTGACGGTGCGCACGGCGGCGATGAGGTTGCGAGGGTCGTTGAGGGCGTCGAACACGCGAAAGACGTCCATGCCGCGCTTGGCGGATGCGTTGACGAAGGCTTCGACAACGTCATCGGCGTAGTGTTTGTATCCGACGAGGTTTTGCCCGCGCAGGAGCATCATGTGGGGTGTTTTGGATGCGAGTGCTTTGAGGGTGGCGAGGCGTTCAAAGGGGTTTTCGAGCAAGAAGCGCAGGGCGACGTCTATCGTGGCGCCGCCCCATGTTTCGAGACGGGAAAAGCCTATTGCGTCGAGCTGGGCGGCGATGGGTGTCATCTGGGCGACGGACATGCGGGTCGCGGCGAGAGACTGGTGCCCGTCTCGCAAGACGGTGTTGTTGAATGCGGCTGAAGAAACTTGGCTCATGCGGGGGAGAAAATTTCTCATGGAAGCGAAGTGCGTCGAACAAAAAACGCCGCCCTGCGTGCGTTTTCCTCAAAAATGCACTGGAAGAGCGGGGTGCGGGCGCGCCACCGACAAGGCGCAAACAAGGCGTGGGCGGAACACTTCACGAAGCGGCGGCAGCGGGACCCTTAATGAGCACTTTACCGTCGCGACCGTAGGCGGCGGCGCGTTCAAGGGCACTGGCGTAGTCGGCGATAGGCCAAATGGAATCCACCGCCAGCCGGAGGGTGGCATTGCGTATATGTTCATAAATTTTCCCGAATACCTCAGACACCGAAGACTTTGCGGAAGTCCGTGCCCAGCGGTCCATCCAGAATCCGCGGCAGGTGATGTTTTTGAAAATGAACTCCCGCGTTGGGAAACGGATCGGGTCTGCGGTCATACCGCCGAAGGTGACGAGGACGCCGTTGTCTGCGAGGGAGCGGATAAGGGTGATGGCACTGGGACCGCCGATGCTGTTGAGGGCAAGAAGCGGTTTTTTGCCGGATAATGCGGCGTTCAGCGCGCCAAGTGCGTCCTTATCGTCGGCGACCACTAAATCTGCGCCGAGTTCTTTGAGGCGCGCAGCGGTTTTTTGCGGTGAACGGACGAGGTTGGCGGTGCGCAGACCGGCGAAATGGGCAAGCTGGATGACGCTTTCGCCGACGGCGGAGTTGGCGGCGTTTTGGATTACCCAGTCGCCCGGATTCAGCTTCGCGAACTCGTTCAGGAGGAGCAGGGCGGTAGGGGGGTTGATGAACGCCATGCAGGCTTGGTCGGCGGGAATGTCGTTGGGCACAGGGTGCAACGTAGCCGCATCAGTGGTAACGACTTCGCGCCACACACCCGCATCTTCCGGCATACGCACACGGTCTCCTATCTGCAAATGGGACACGTCCGGAGCAACGCGCACCACGCGGCCGACGCCCTCGCGTCCAGCGACGGCGGGCAACGGGCGCAACCGCCCGTAAGTGCCGGCTATCATGCCAAGGTCGGACGGGTGGACCACTGCCATTTCGAGGAGCACCGTCACCTCGCCCGCCTGGGGATCGGCTGCCGGTAATGGCTCATAACGAAGCACTTCGCTTGGTTTTCCGGCGGCGTGGTAACACACGGCGTGCGGTTCGGAAGGAATATCAGGTGTGTAAGACATTGCAGGGAGACGCTATCGAAAACGCTGGAAAATGAAACGAGGAAATGCCGTCCCGCGCTCGCCGACACGGTCAAATCCATTGAAAAAATCTTGCCCCGTGCCAGCCTTGACACAGCTTGAAGCCACCATGAGTCTCACTCCCGCTTCCGAAGACACAGCACCAACCGGTCAGCAGCCCGCCAAACCCAAGACGCCCCCACCGCCCCCGTTGGCGACGGAACAGGTGGAATATACGCCCTCTGGCATAGTCTTGCCATTGTGGTCTGGCACGCCCCCCGGTGAAATCGCACCCGAAGTGCCCGAAGTCACCGCCATCGTCCGCAACTACATCCACGGCGAACACATTAACATCAACAATGTCTGGCAGCCGCAAATCGAGGTCTTTCCCGCCCCCGCCGACAAGAACACCGGCGCAGCCGTTATTGTTTGCCCTGGCGGATGTTACCGCTTCCTCAGCTACACGATGGAAGGCACCGAAATGGCGAAATGGCTCAACGCTATCGGCGTCACCTGTGTCGTCCTCAAATATCGCGTCCCGCAGCGCGAAGGTGCCGATCTCGGCGAAATTGAGCTTAAAGACGCCCAACGTGCGTTGAGCGTCGTGCGTGCCCGCGCCGGAGAATGGGGGGTCGATCCGGAGCGAGTCGGCATCATGGGCTTTTCCGCCGGCGCCCACTTGTCCGCACTCGCATCAACCGCACCCGGACGCACTTACGACCCTGTGGACGCCGCCGACACGCAAAACCCGCGCCCCAACTTCGCGATATTGATGTATCCCGCCTACATTTTTGAAGCGGGCGAAGCAGGTCCATTGCTTCCCGTGACAGCGCAGACGCCGCCCTCCATTTTAATACAAGCTGGCGACGATCCTTATCCGTGCGAAAGCAGCCTCGCTTACTTCGCCGCCCTGCGCAACGCCGGGGTGCCCGTCGAACTCCATCTTTATTCAACAGGGGGGCACGGCTATGGGCTGCGCCAAACGGGATATCCAAGCCAGACCTGGCCGGCCTGCGTCGCCGAGTGGCTTAACATCAACGGCTGGTTGAAATAACAACATTCGCCCGCCACCCGTCCACCGGCAAAATACCACCGCAGAGGGCACGTTACCGTGAAATGAAAACCACGACCAAAACCATCCGCCTTGCCAAGGGTGAGCGCGCCCTCGCGTGCCTCACCGTTTACGACGCTGTCACAGCCCGCATCGCAAGCAACGGTGGCGCCGACCTCGTGCTCATCGGCGACTCCATGGGAAACACCGTGCTGGGATTCGAGAACAGTGTCCCCGTCACCCTTGAGATGATCGAACACCACACCGCAGCCGTCGCCCGCGCAAAACCCGACGCGCTCATCGTTGCGGACATCCCGTTCGCCGTGGCTCACGACGAATTTTCCGCCGTCTTGCACGCCTGCGCCCGCCTTATGCGCACCGGTGCCGAAGCCGTTAAAATTGAGGGCGGAGTCGCGCTCGCCCCGCTCGTCACCCGCCTCACCGCCGCCGGTATTCCAGTCTGCGGCCACGTCGGACTCCAACCTCAACAAGTCTTTCAACTCGGCGGTTACCGCAAGTTCGGCACCACCGAAGGCAGTGACGAGGTCGAAAGCGTAATCGCCGACGCCCTCGCAATCGAACGCGCAGGCGCCTTTGCCATCGTCGGCGAAATGCTCTCCCGCCCCCTCGCCGCTAAACTCCGCGATGAACTCGTCATCCCGCTCATCGGCATCGGCAGCGGTCCCACCTGCGACGGTCAGATACTCGTTATCCACGACCTTCTCGGTCTCACCGAAAAACCACCCGCATTCGCCAAGCCCTATGCCAACCTCGGCACCGACGCAGTAAACGCCGTCACCCGCTGGGTGACCGATGTCCGTGCCGCCAACACATAGGAACCTGCGCCTTTCACCCAAACACGCTATCCCCTTTAACAAAATGAATTTCTGCATCTTCGGCGCCGGCGCGTGGGGCACTGCCATGAGCATCGTCCTGCATCGCGGCGGACACTCGGTAACTCTCGTCCCCCGCCGCCTCGAACACGCCACCGCCCTCGCCACCACGCGCATAAACACCACTTATCTACCGGACATCCCCCTGCACGAAGACATCCAAATCGCCTTTGAGCCGCGCCCCCCGCTCATGGAGGCGGACGCCGTCATTTTCGCCTGTCCCTCCCCTGCCCTGCGCGCCACCGCCGCCAGCTTGCACTCCGTTCTCGATACAGCCCGACGTGTCCGCATCTTCATCTCGCTCGTCAAAGGCCTCGAACAACACACCCTCCTGCGCCCCCTCCAAGTCATTGCCAGCGAACTCCCAAATCACACCCTCGGCGTCCTATCGGGACCTACCAACGCCGCCGAAATCGCCCGCGCCCTCCCAGCCGCCGCCATCTTCGCCTCCAATGGAGACGAAACGACGACACAGCTCGTCCAAAAAGCACTTAGCACCGATTCCCTCCTGCGCGTCTATCGCTCCACCGACACCGCAGGCGTCGAATTAGGCGGCATTCTCAAAAACATTTACGCCATCGGCGCCGGCATCTGCGACGGTCTCCAACTCGGCTCCAACGCCAAAGCCTCCTACCTCACCCGCGCTATCTACGAAATGACCCACCTCGGCGTCGCTGCCGGCGGCAAAGCCGAAACCTTTTTAGGATTAAGCGGCGTGGGCGACCTCATCGCCACCGCACATGGCAAATGGAGCCGTAACCGCGCCCTCGGCGAACGCCTCGCCCAAACCGACAACACAAATACACAAGGAGGAGAACCCATCGCCGATGACTTTGCAGCACGCCACACCGCAGAAGGCTACCGCGCCACCGCTTGCTTTATGGAATTTGCCAACAAACACCAAATTTCCGCCCCCATCTTAAAAGAAATCCATAACATCCTCTACGGCGTCCTCAAACCCTCCGAAACTATTTCTAACCTCATGCGCCGCAGTCTAAAGCAAGAGTAACCCCTGCCCGGTAATGCCCTACCCTCCCGTCGTCACACGCCAATCCAATATCCACGGCACTGGCGTATTCTCTACACACGCCATTCTCGCAGGCGAACGCATCATCGAATATAGAGGCATCCGCATCCCCAAAACCCAATCCCACCTCCGCCCCGAAACGATCACACAAGGAAGCCCCGACCAACCCGTTTTCACTTTCACACTCGACCCATTACACAACCTCGACGGAGATATCCCCGACAACCCCGCAAAATTTATAAATCACTCCTGTGAAGAAAACTGCGAAGCTATTCACGAAAACAACCAACTCTGGATTTTCGCTAAAAAAGACATCCCCGCCGAAACAGAACTCACCATTGACTACGCATTCTCCCTCGAATCTTTTTTTGAACACCCCTGTCACTGCCACACCCCCAACTGCACCGGCTATATCGTCGCCAGCCCACTCCGCCACCTCATCCGTAAGATGCTTTCCCAAAGCAAATTCAAACCCGAATCCCGTTTCAAAAAATACAAAATTCTCGCCTGTATGGAAAGAAGCGAAATTCGCAGGGAACCCATTACGCAACAACCGGTCTAAAACCGCCGACATGAAAACACACTCCCTAACGCAAACTGCCAACTTTACCGTCAGAAACACGAAAACGTTTCCCAATAACACCGCCCCCGATTCCATAATAAGTAAAACACACGCAAAGAAAAGTATCGTAAAAAAATGCCTTTTTTTAGCCTGTTGCATGACGCTTTTTTTATGCCGCGTAGATGCCCAGCAAACGCAAGAATCAACAAGCCCGATTGACGCCGAAACAATGCGCAAATGGGGTGCTCCCTATCGCGGGTGGAATTACTATCCGGAACCGATCATTCCCGCCAACTATAAAATCCCCGGAGCAGAAAAATTTCACAGCTACGACGTGCCATGCGTCTTTCAATTACCAGATAAACCCGACGTGTGGTATTTGAGCTTTATCGGCTTCAACGGCAAAGGATACAACTCCTTCGTAGCAGAAAGCCGCGACCTCGTTAACTGGACAAATCCAAGCACCGCGATGGGATTTGGGAAAAAGGGCGAATTTGATTACGGCGGCTGCGTCATCGGTGCCTATCTCTATAAAAGCTGGGACATAAAAGCACCAAGAATACTCAAAAAACAAGAGGGTAAATACTGGACACTCTACGGCTGCTACCCAAAACAAGGCGGTTATGAACTGCGTCCCGGATATGAGTGCGTTGCAACAAGTTCAGACGGATTACACTGGCAACGAGCATCCGGGAAACCCATACTTTCGGTGCACCAAAAAGACTGTAAAAAATGGGAAAAAGACTGTATCTACCAACCGTGGCTCGTAGAACACAACGGCACCTATTATAATTTCTACAACGCAGCCCAGAGAGGAACCGAAAGATTAGGTCTCGCACTGTCCAACGATTTAATAAATTGGGTGCGCTACCCCTTTAACCCCATTCTCAGTACTCGCCCAAACGCCTACGACTCCAATTTCGTTTCCGATGCGAAAGTCTTTCGCGATGGCGACCACTGGGTCATGTTTTACTTCGGTGTCGGAAAAGGCGGAGCACACATCATGATTGCATTCTCCCGCGACCTAATACACTGGACAGCCGACCCCGAACCACTCTACAAAGCAGGCGGTCACCCAACGGGACTCGACAAAAAATTTGCACACAAAATTTCACTTGTTTTTAACCCCAAAAACGAAACTTATTACATGTATTATTGCGCCACCGGAAACAAAGGACGCACAATCAGTCTGCTGACAAGCAAACCTATAAAAGTCGTCCCCGCCCAATAGACCGAAGTAAGACGACAGCTCACGAGCCAATTTATCGGCGAGTAGCCCACAATACGCCAGCGGCGGTGCTGCCGCCCGTCCGCTGCGCCTCCGGTACGCTTGTGTCGCGCCCCTGCGGGAGAGCGGCTACGGTTGTTGGTTGCGCCCTTTCAGGGCGCGGGGAGAGGGGGTGATGGCGGTTCCGGCAGTTCCGCTACGCTTCACTGCCGGTTATTCACGTTGTCCCCCTTCGGGGGATTTCAATCCCGCGCTTCTCTATCTCCTATCTCCTCTGCCTCCCTCCTATCCCCTTTTCCTATCGCCTCCTCTTGCCTTCTTTCGCGGCTTTATGGCTTTGTGAGTTCATGGCAAGCACACCGGGAGTTTCCACACTTTTTCTTGCAACCTCCCCTTTTTGCTGGTGTCATTCTTCACGTCGGCTTGTTCCCCTCATGAACTCACACCTTCCATCTTCGCAATCAGAATCCACCGGTTTGCCGTGGACGGGGGTGGTGTCGTCTGCCGTCCCCCCCCTCTCCTTAGGCAGTAGCTCTTCGTCTATCTCCTCGCTTCCGATTGGTCGTTCGGATTCGGCATGGAATCGCCTAATGCAAAAATAGGGAAAGCCTCATGCCCTGAGAAAAAACAAATGCCACTCTTTTCAAACCTAATTTCCCGACGGGAAAAACATCAAAAGAAACACAAACACAATAGAACATGAAAACACAACAACTCATCTTTTCAGGAGTAGTCTTGCTTTTTGCGGCATTGCCAAGGTCTGTCTGTTCGGCAGAGCAAGCAACGACACCTTTGAACGAAACAAAAAGTGCGGGCGAATCACGGGGGGAAAAAACTGCGAGGGAAATTTTTAAGCGCGACATGCTTCTTCTCACCGAAGAAAAAAAGGTCGAAAAAGCACTCTTATTTCGGCGTGCGGCAGACTTGGGAGATGCCGAAGCACAATTTAAGACAGGTGTGTGTTATATCGAAGGCATCGGTGTTGCCCAAGACAAAGCAGAAGCGGCGCGATGGTTTCTTAAAGCCGCAGAGCAAGGTCATTCCGAGGCGCAAAATAATATGGCGGAGTGTTATTTGATAGGGTTTGGAGTTAAGCAGGATAAAGCGGAAGCATTTAGGTGGTTTCTCAAAGCCGCGCAACAGAAAGACGACGTTGCGCAAAATGCCGTTGGCTTTTGTTACTCGGAAGGGATTGGAGTAGCACAGGACAAAGCGGAAGCGATGCGATGGTTTCTTAAAGCCGCAGAGCAAGGTCATTCCGGGGCGCAATGTAATATAGCGACGTGTTATTGGCAAGGGATTGGGGTTAAGCAGGATAAAGCGGAAGCGTTTAGGTGGTTTCTCAAAGCTGCGCAACAGAAATATGCCGATGCTCAAAATTCCGTTGGTGTTTGTTATATGGAAGGGATTGGGGTTAAACAGGACAAAACAGAAGCGTTTAGGTGGTTTCTCAAAGCTGCACAACAGGAACATGCCGATGCTCAAAATTCCGTTGGCGTTTGTTATGCAAAAGGGTTTGGAGTTAAACAGGACAAAACAGAAGCGTTTAGGTGGTTTCTCAAAGCTGCGCAACAGAAACATGCCGATGCTCAAAATTCCGTTGGCGCGTATTACTTGGATGGAGAAGGAGTAACGCAAGACAAAGCGGTAGCGGTGCAATGGTTCCTTAAAGCCGCAGAGCAAGGTCATTCCGGGGCGCAATATAATATAGGGAAATGTTACAGGGAAGGGAGTGGGGTTAAACAGGATAAAGCGGAAGCGTTTAGGTGGTTTCTCAAAGCTGCACAACAGAAAGATGCCAATGCTCAACATGACGTTGGCGTTTGTTATCTGGAAGGGTTTGGAGTTAAACAGGATAAAGCGGAAGCGTTTAGGTGGTTTCTCAAAGCTGCACAACAGGAACGTGCCGATGCTCAAAAAGCAGTTGGCGTGTGTTATGCAAAAGGGTTTGGAGTTAAACAGGACAAAACAGAAGCGTTTAGATGGTTTCTCAAAGCCGCGCAACAGAAACATGCCGATGCTCAAAATAACGTTGGTATTTGTTACTTGGAAGGAATTGGAGTCGCGCAAGGCAAGGCAGAAGCGGCGCGATGGTTTCTTAATGCCGCAGAGCAAGGTCATTCCGAGGCGCAATATAATGTAGGGAACTGTTACAGGGAAGGGCTTGGAGTTAAACAGGACAAAACAGAAGCGTTTAGATGGTTTCTCAACGCTGCGCAACGGAAACATGCCGATGCTCAACATGACGTTGGCGTTTGTTATCTGGAAGGGTTTGGAGTTAAACAGGATAAAGCGGAAGCGGCGCGATGGTTTCTTAATGCCGCAGAGCAAGGTCATTCCGAGGCGCAATATAATGTATCGATGTGTTATTGGCAAGGGATTGGGGTTAAACAGGATAAAACAGAAGCGTTTAGGTGGCTTCTCAACGCTGCGCAACAGAAACATGCCGGGTCTCAAACTTTAGTTGGCTTGTGTTACTTGGCAGGAGAAGGAGTTAAACAGGATAAAGCGGAAGCATTGAAATGGTTTCACAGGGCTGCAGAACAAAACGAAGCGGGTTCGCAATTGGAACTCGGAATAATTTATGCAAGAGGAGAAATAGTTCCAAAGGATGCCGACAAGGCAATACGGTGGGTGCAAGCGTTTTTAGACAATCCTGACGCAGACGTTGAAAAAAAGAAAACATTTTCAGCTTTTCTGAAAAGTTACAAAGAGCAGGAGGGCAAACAATGAACATTTTACAAGAAACCTTCACAAAAACAGAAACACAGTAAAATTTGACCAGCTTAACACATCGTCAATAAGCATCCTTTCCTTTTACCGATACAAAACCTTTTACACTAACCTACCATGAAAAACACAACTCATACAAATCGCATCCGGGCAATAACGCGCCGGATCAATACTAACATCTTCGTGACTGCGGTAGCGACTGCGCTCATGGCGATTGTTACCGCGCAGCCGCCGTTGTTCGCGCAAGAAGAAGCAACGTTTTTTGGCAGGCGGATCGGCGGCGACAATAGCGGGACGCGAACCAGTTCATCCCGTGAAAACCATGTTTTTTACAACACGGTTTGGTGCTTTCCCTACTTGGATAAAACCGAGAAAGCTGGAACCATAGAGATCAGAATCAACGGAGATTGCCATCATGTTCATTCTCATGCACAGTGGACATCCCCATGGACGGTTGTTGATTCAAAAACCATCAAAATCCCCGCTAAAAACGAAAAATTTGTGATCTTCGACAAAGAACAAAAAATGGCTGTTCATTTTTGGGAAAACAAATTTCGTATGCTTTATCGTGGGACAACCTTACCGCCACCCGCGCCTCATGTCGCCAAAACTGTCGCAAATCCGGCAATAGATTGGTGTAATCTTGATGACAATTCCCGATTTGAATTTAATGCGGACGGCACCTGGAAGAAATTCGAAGGGGGAAATAAAAAACAGGGAAATTGGTTTCAAACTGTTAAAAATACCATACGGCTGACCGGAGAGGATAACGCTTATTTTGAAGTTCAGACCGACGGTAAATTTATCATACGCCACGATCAGAAAAAATGGCAAAGCAGTGCCCGTATTTCTGCTTCTTCTGCTGTGGGAAACGTCCCTCCAACTGCGGCAAAGAACGCCGAAACAACGAAAAATCCCACGGCGGCACAGGCGATAGTGACCGAATTTTTCACCTTAAATAAACAACGCGACGAAGCACTTTCCAGCGCATTGACACGGCTCTCCAAATCAGATGAGTATCAGTTGGAATCCTTAAAACGCCGTGCCATCTCCGGAAAGGCGAAAGTGGAGTTTTTTAAGGAAATTCAGGCTGCGATTGGAGCTGTTCAAAAAAATGGACAATTTGACGCCACTCCGTTAAAATTTTGGGAGCGACCGACCTCATTGGAACGGGAATTTTGCCAAATCAAATCGAAACGCGACAATGGAATTTTTGCAATCTATAGAACCGTTGAAGTGCGTTTTAAGCGAGCGTATGAAAATCTTCTTAAACGCTCCCTAATGCTCGATGATATTATTTTGGCAAAAAAAATCCAAGATGAAATAGATTCATTTTTCCCGGCGAAGTTGTATATTACTGCTAATTTATGGAAAACCGAATGGAATAACAATGAGGTGTGGGAGTTTAAAAGCAATGGGGAACTTTTCAAATACGACACGAAAACCGGAAGGCACCGTCGGCAAGGGCAATGGGAATTTAGAAGCGAAAAAGGCAAAACTGGACTCAGAATTGATGGTAACAATGACTGGCAACACTGGTTTTCTCCCGACAGAAAAAAATTGAGAAATCCTGTTGACGGTGGCACACTTGCGCGTATCAACCGTGATTGACCTTTTGCAATACTCTAACAAAAAAACCGAAAATAAAGAAAAGCCGGACAAAATACCTTTCATGATAGCGCAAAACACACGTTTTTTAATAACAGGTGGACGCGGTCTCATCGGCACAGAACTTCACAAGCAATTGCCGAAACTCGGGTGCGAAGTCCGCATTTTTGACATTGCGGACAGGTCCGGCGACGTGCGCGATTTTAAGCAACTGCAAGACGCGTTGGACGGAATCGACGCTGTGGTGCATTTAGCCGCCATCTCCCGCCCGTGCGTAGCACAAGACAACCCAACATTAGCTATCCAGACAAACGTTGGCGGCACAAGAAATTTGTGCGAAGCTGTGAGCTTGTCCCCAAAGCCGCCGGTTGTGCTATTTGGCAGCAGCCGAGAAGTTTATGGGAACACCCCAAGCGGAAAACAAACCACGGAAAGCGACCCGTTGAGACCCGGTAACGTCTATGCCCTGACCAAAATGGAAGGCGAACGCCTTGTCACAAAATTGCGTCAGCGAAGTAACACAGCGATACTGCGATTTTCCAATGTTTACGGCGGGATAAACGACCATTCCGACCGCGTTATTCCGCTGTTCGCAAAACAAGCCCTGGCAGGAGAGACCTTGCGCGTGTTTGGGAAGGACAACGGATTTGATTTCGTGCACGTAGAAGACTGCGCAAGAGCGATAATAGCCACCCTTGATATCATGCTGGAACACCCATTAATTAAGACTAAACCCGGCTTTTCAATAGACCCCTGCCATGTAACAACGGGATGCTTTACACGACTGATAGATTTAGCGAAGCTGATTTGCCAGATAACAGGTGTAAAAGAAAACATCGAAACACTACCGGCGCAAGGCGTTGGCGCAACACAATTTGTCGGTAACCCCGCCTCGATAAAAAGACAAACCGGCTGGCAGGCAAAAATCCCGATAGAAGAAGGGCTATCTCGCTATATTGCACAACTGAAAACAAATTGACGAGACCAGAATCGTAAGCATTGGCTGTGTCCAGTTTTCGGGGTTAATTTTCTTTCCCCTCCCTTTCCTCTTTCTCACTTAGAGGAGGAACCACAAAAGGCACAAAAGGGGATTTCTTGAGGAACTACAGCGTTCACGGCTGGGGATCGATTTTCGCCCCAAAGGGGCGGCACCAATATAGCCCAGGGCGTTGCCCTGGGTTCGAAGAAAAGGAAAGGTAAGGAAAGGTAAGGTAAGGAAAGGTAAGGTAAGCCCCAAAGGGGCGGCTCCAACATAGCCCAGGGCAGCGCCCTGGGTTTTTGGGCAACAACGCTAACCCTAGCCCCAAAGGGGCGGCACCAAGCATTTTCCAAGGCAACGCCCTGGGTTTGGTGCCGCCCCTTTGGGGCGAAGATCGAGCCTATCTCCCCTCACCTCCCACCTCTCCCTATCTCATTTATGCGTTGATAAGGGTTTCTTGGAGGCGGGCGAGGACTGGCAGTAAGGTGTCTTTTATGGCGACTTTTACGCCGAAGGGATTGTCGTCGCAGACGGCGACCATTTTTTCGCTTTCCAAGTGGGCGGCGAGTTTTCTTGCGGAATCAATGGCCTGCGCAGCGAAGGCGGTGCGTTTTTCGCCCGGACTGGCGCCGTTGACTTCCAAGAGACGGGCGCGGAGGGGGACGCTCAGGTTTTTAGTGATAGCCCCGAAGCCAAACTGGGCGATGCGGCGGACTTCCTCCAATTCGTGTCCTTTCAGTTCGTTTTGCAACTGCGCGACCTGTTTAGAGACGGTGTCGAGTGCTTTGAAGTAATCGCTGTAAAGATTCGACCATTCTTTCTCGAACTTGGCGGCGCCTTCGGAGAGTGTTCCGTGTTTTTTAATGAGCGCGATGATTTCGCGCAGCGTTTCTTGAAATTCTTTGGGCTTGTCCTCGGTGATTTGGCGTCGGGCGCGGCGAGTGAGTGTGTCGATTTCGCTTTTAGCGAGTTTGTCTGTAATTCCCGCCTTGGCGACTTGTGCCAAAACTTGTTTCAACTCGCTTTCCATTGTTTCTTTCTGCGCATCGCTTTTGTCATCGGCTTCTTTGTCGCTTTCGTCGTCGTCTTCCTCATCGCTGTCGTCGTCGTCTTCCTCATCGCTGTCGTCATCAGCTTCCTCATCGCCTTCTTCGTCAGCTTCCTCATCGCCTTCTTCGTCGTCTTCCTCATCGCTGTCTTCATCAGCTTCCTCATCGCCTTCTTCGTCAGCTTCGTCATCGCTTTCGTCGTCGGCTTCTTTGTCACTTTCGTCGTTTTCGCTGTCTTTTTGGGCTTCGACGCCAGAGGTTGTTTTGTGCTTTTTAATAAGCGCGAGAATTTCGCGCAGCGTTTCTTGAAATTCTTTGGGCTTGTCCTCGGTGATTTGGCGTTGGGCGCGGCGAATGAGTGTGGCGATTTCGCTTTTAGTAAGTTTATCCGTAATTCCCGCCTTGGCGACTTGCGCCAAAACTTGTTTCAGCGCGTTTTCCATTTTTTCTTTTTGGGCATTGCCTTTAGCAGCGGTGTCGGCATCGCCAGAAGTTGTTCCGTGTTTCTTGATGTGCGCGAGAATTGCACGCAGCGTCTCTTGGAGTTCTTTAGGCTGGTCGTCGGCGAGTTGGCGTTGGGCGCGGCGAATGAAGGTGTCCAGTTCACTCTTGGCGAGTTTGTCTGTGATTCCCGCCTTGGCGGCTTGCGCCATAACTTGCTTCAACGCGCTTTCCAACTTTTCTTTTTGGGTGTCTCCTTTGACGTCGGTTTGCGTGTCGCCGCTGTTGCCATCATCGGCTTCATCGTCGGCGTCAAAAGCGTTGTCCTCGGGGTCGTTAAAATCCGGGTCGTCCTTGCTTAACTGGGTGAGGGCGATTTCTCCGAGCGGTTTACACTTCTGGTATTTGAAGACTTTGGTGAACTCTTTCTTCCATTTTTCTTTCGGCGGTTGCTTGGTGGCAAAAACGAATGTCTTGGCGCCGTCGTCGAAGGTCACTCTGCCAATGGCGAGGAGTTTCGTGATTTCGTATTCGTCCCCGAAAAATTTCCCGACATTCGATTTAGTGAGTTTCTTTTTGTCGAGAAAGAGTTGGTATTTGAGGTTTGTGTTTGTGTCGGTTGTGCAGCGGACGAATGCGAATTTTTGTCCTTTTTCGCCAAGTCGCTTTGTGCGCTTCAGCAACTTTTTCAGGTTGTAGGAAGAGCCGCCTTTGTCGTCGTCATCCTCGTCCTCCCCGCCAGCGTTGTCCTCGTCGGTCTCCTTGGAAAGTGCTTCGTAGGCGGAGGTTGCCTCCTCTTGAAAAGCGACAAGCGCGGCGCGAAAAGATTTCGCGGCGACTTTGGCGGCTTTGGCGGGCGCGGTCCCTTTGAGCACCTTTTGTTTGTCCATGTCGTTGGCAAGCGAGTCCACGACCTCAAAGAGCAAATCGAACGCGCCCTTGAGGGTGGCGGGAAACGCTTTCAAAAACGCCTCGGCGTCCCTGGTTTTTGTGGCGTCAAGTTCGTTCCATTTGATTTTATCGAAAGTCTTTTCGAGCAATTCGAAGGTGTCTTCGACATCAACGGGCGTCTCGATCTTGTCTTTTCTTGCGACTTTGCGCCACTCGGCAAGCGAGAGGGCGCGAGGAAATTGCGGCGGTTTGAGCGACATAATGTGAAAAAGTTTTCTGGGTTGGTATGGTGTGTGAGGTGCGGATTGTCAGGTGGGTGATTGCACGATTTAATG
>JAISZI010000086.1 GCA_031269335.1 Puniceicoccales bacterium | reverse complement strand
GGCGCGGGCGAATGAGGATGCTTCCCAATACCCAGGGCGTTGCCCTGGGCTAACTTGGTGCCGCCCCTTTGGGGCTTTGATCGAGCCTGTCTCCTTTTGCCTCCGGTGCCCCGGAGGGGCACAACGTGAATAACCGCCGGTGGAGCGCGAGTGTAACGAGCGCGGAACCGGCGGATGCCGCCCACCCCACCCCCGCGCCCCGGAGGGGCGCAACTCCAGACCTTGATTAAGCGCCGCTACCGTGTATCCGCCTCCTGCTGCACCCCCGCTGCACCTCTGCTACGTCTCTGCCCCGCCTCCGCCGCATGTCCCGCCTGCGCCTCTCCCGCACTGCGGGGGTGTGCGCGATGCCCTGCGGCGGTGGTTTTCTATTGGGCGTGGTTTAGGGGCGTCTTTTTTCGAGGAGCATCCAGTTGAGGTAATCCTGCGAGACCTGTGTGCTGGCGAAGACTATCCATTGCGGCGTTTTATAGGGGTGGACGGTGCGTAAGTGCAGGGCGATGGCGTCGGCGTTTTCTGGGAGAAACTTGACGATTACGCGCCATTCTTCGTCGCGCTGGGATTTTCCTTCCCAGATGTAATATGAGGTCACGGGACCGCTCACTTGGGCGCACGCTGCGAGGCGGGATTCCACGATAGCCGAGGCGAATTGTTCGGCGTCTGTGCGGGTCGGGAAAGTTGTCCAGCCCGCGAGCACGACTTTGGCACCGTCGGCGGGTGTGGGCGGAGGGGCGGGCATGGCAGTTAAAAGTGTTGTGAGTTAGTCACTGACAAGGTGTTGAGAATGAAATCACGCGCTTCGTCCACGGAGTCCACGATTTTGAAAAGTTTAACGTCAGCTTCTTCGATCAGACCTCGCCGGAAGAGGGCGTTGAAACTGAAAAGTTCGTTCCAAAACTCCGAACCGTAGAGGAGGATGGGGATGTTGCGGGATACTTTGCGGGTTTGGACGAGCGTGAGGAGTTCAAACAATTCGTCCATCGTTCCGAAGCCGCCGGGGAAGACGATCAGTGCCCGCGCCAGCGAGAGAAACCAATACTTGCGAACGAAGAAGTAGTGAAACTCAAACCCCAGTCCTTGCGTGATATAGGGATTATTCGTTTGTTCGTAAGGCAGGCTGATGCCCAAGCCGAGCGTGATGCCACCCGCTTCGGACGCGCCGCGGTTGGCGGCTTCCATGATGCCGGGACCTCCGCCGGAACACACATAAAAAGGGTTTCCGTTTGTCGATGATTTCGACCAACGCGTGATATCGCCGGCGAGCTGGCGGGCGTCTTCGTAATAACGGGAAAGATCGACCGCGGTGCGCGCTTTTTCGAGCAACTTTTCCGTCTCTGCGTTTGCTTCGTTTTTTGCCCGTTCTTCGGCTTCGGCAAGTTGCCCGTGTGCCTTTTCTGCCGACAGGATACGTGCAGAACCGAAGAAAACGACGGTGTTGCGGATGTGGTAGCGGCGGAGTCGTTGCTCGGGTTCTATGAGTTCGCTTAATACGCGCACGCTGCGACCTTCGGGACTGTGGATAAATTCCTTATTCTCGTAGGCTTTTGGCGGATTTTTGCCAACGGGGGCGTTCACCGCTCCGGCAAGGTTAACTTTTGGTTTCATACACTCTCAACTTGTGAAACGGGTCGGGGGTTGAGTCAACATGCCTCATGGAGTTCGCGCCCCTTTCTTCTGTCGCAAAATGGGACGGGTGCCCGTGTTATTGGGAGCGAAGTTTTGCGCGGTGAATTTCGAGGATGGTGTGAATGAGTTGGCGGGCGATGGTCGTTTTGAGGGCGGTGCCATATTCGCGGCGAAAATTGTTCGTGCCGAGGAGGATAACGCTGTTGGTATCAGCTTCAAAGGCGTTGGCGGCGTCACCCGCACGGCCGACTTTATTGGCGACAATGAGGTCGAGGTTTTTTTCTGTTAATTTTTGAAGGGCATAGCGTTCGATATCGCTTGTTTCGGCGGCGAAGCCTACCACGGTTTGGGCGGAGGTTTTACGAACGGCGATTGTTTTTAGGATATCGGGGACGGGTTCGAGTTCGACGGTGAGCGGGGCGTTCGCCTTTTTTACTTTGGTTTGCGAATAAGAACGCGGGCGGAAATCGCACACGGCGGCGGCTTTTATCAGGATGTGGCAGCGGGGAAAAAGTTCGTTAACGCGGGTGAGCATTTCGGCGCCGGTAGTGACCGGGTAGAAGGCGGCATCTTGGGGCGGGGAGATTGCGACGGGACCGCTTACGAGGTCAACGGTGCAGCCTGCGGCAAGGGCGGCGGCGGCGAGGGCATAACCCATTTTACCGGAAGAGGGGTTGGTGATGAAACGCACCGGATCGAAAAATTCGCGGGTCGGACCAGCAGTGATGAGACAGTGGCACATGGCAAAGGGCGCGGGTCAGGGATCGGGTGAGGGCAGGGGGGGCGATTCTTCCGTTGTTTCCGGCGGCGGCGGGGGATTTTTGATGAATTCGGCGAAGGCGCGGATTTTGGCGACGAGGTTGGAAAGCCCGTTGCGGCGGTTGGGGCTAAGATGTTGGGTGATGCCGACTTGTGTGAGAAAGTTGGTGTCCGTCTCGATCACTTCGTCGGGGGTCGCGCCAGTGTAAAAATCGCAGACGAGGGTGGCAATGCCCTTCGTGATAATGGCGTCGGCATCGGCGCGGAAATGGCAACAGCCGTTTTCATGCCGAGGATACATCCACAGGTGGGAGGTGCAGCCTTCAATGAGAAGGGAGCTAATTTTGAATTCTTCGTCGAGGCCTTCGGTGGCTTGTGCGCGGTCAATGATGTATTGAAAACGGTCACGGGGGTCGTCGAAGGGACTGAGTTCGTCGAGTAGAGCTTGGCGTTTTTCGTCGAGTGTCATTAGCTATGTGTCTGGAAATTAACGAATATAGGTTGTTTTCTCATAGTTTTTCGAGCGCGTAGTTTTCTTTGTTATCTACAATTTTCCAGCCGAGGGAAGAAAGTTGGCGGCGGAGGAGGTCAGCGGCGGCGAAGTCGCGGGTTTGTTTGGCGTGCCAGCGTTGTTCGGCGAGGGCGGCAATATCGGGGGGAATTTGCGCGGGCGGAGTGTCTGTATTTTTGGCGGAGAAAAGGGTGATGCCGAGGGTGTAGAGAATTTTGCCGAGGCCTGAGAGGTCTGAACGGGCTTGGTTGAGGGAACGGTCTGGCGCGGTTGAGACGGGGAGGGCGGCGTAAATTTTGCCGAGGGCGGCGGGGACGTTGAGGTCGTCGGTCAGTGCGTCCCACGCGCCTTGGAAGATGCCCCAGGCTGTGTTTTTTTCGCTAACGTTGGGCGGGGCGAAATCGGTTTCGGTGAGGCCGCAGAGGGAGAGCAGGCGGGCAGTGGCGCGTTCGAGGCGGGCAAGGGCGGTCTGGGCATCTTCGAGGCTTTTGAGGGTGAAGTTGAGGCGGCTTCGGTAATGACCGCAGATGAGTGCGTAACGGATTGCCATGGCGGGGGCGCCGTGCTGGAGGAGGGTGTCGAGGGTGTGAAAATTGTTGAGGCTCTTGGACATTTTTTTGCCGTCAACCATGAGGTGTCGGGAGTGAAACCAGTGTGCGGCAAAGCCTTTCTGGGAACAAGAGCACTCGGCTTGGGCGATTTCGTTTTCGTGGTGGGGGAAACACAGGTCTTCGCCGCCGCCGTGGAGGTCGAAAGTTTCGCCGAGGTAGTGGGTGCTCATCGCGGTGCATTCGATATGCCAGCCGGGGCGACCTTCGCCCCAGGGGCTTTGCCAGTAATTGGGACCATCGGCGGATTTACGGGATTTCCACAGGGCGAAATCGGCGAGGTTTTCGCGTTCGTATTCATCGACATCGGTGGGAGTGGCGGCGGGGGCGGCGGTCTGGGTGCGGAGTTGGCTTATGTCGAGGTGAGAGAGCTTTCCGTAAGCAGGATAGGAACTTATGTCAAAATAAACAGAGCCGTCGGGGGTTGTGTAAGCATGGCGGCGGGCGATGAGTTTTTCGATCATTGCGATTTGGAGGGGAATGTGGGCGACCGCCGAAGGCTCGTCGTGCGGGGGAAGGATGTTGAGGGCGGCGCAGTCGTCGTGGAATTTCTTTTTCCACCTGGCGGTAAATTCGCTCAAAGCGATGCCTTCGATCTGGGATTCGCGAATGGTTTTGTCTTCGACGTCGGTGATATTGCGTGCGTGGCGCACGCTGAGACCGTCTGTTTCCAAGGCGCGGCGGAGGATGTCCTGGATAAGAAAGGTGCGGAAGTTGCCGATGTGGGCGGGTGCGTAAACGGTTGGACCACAGCAATACATGCGATAGGGTAAGTCCGGATCGCGTGGGACGAGCGGTTTAATGGAACGGGTGAGGGTGTCGTAGAGGCGGATTGCCATGCTGTTATGGTGTGGGTGCACAGAGAAACTGAATTCGCTGGTGGCTGGAAGCGAAAAACGGGTTGCTCGCGTCAGGCGGGGGCAGTGTGTTTTAACTGGCACCGGCGGGGAGGGGTGCTTGCGCGTCGGGCGGAACCGTTTTTAGCCATTTTGCGAAAGCGCGTGTCTGCTCAATTGTTCCGGCAAGCAAGAGCGCGTCACCGTTTTCAAGCGTTTCATCGCCCTTGGGGTTGATGATGCGCCGCGTGCCGCGCTGGATTGCGACGATGCGCACGCCCGTCTGTCGGGCGACGCCTAATTCGGCAAAGCTTTTGCCTGCCCGTGAACTTGCATCGACGGTGCAAGTTTCGAGCACCACCCGAGCCGACACATCGGATTGCAAGGCACCTTTTTTCATCAAGAAAGCGCGTGCGCTGGCGATTTCTCCTTCTTTGCCAAGAAGGAACACTTTATCGCCCGGGTAAAGGCGGGTTTCCGGACCTGGCGAATGGATGCAATACCCGTTGCGTTCGATTTCGGATACTGTTCCGCCAAAACGTGTTGGGATGGCGAGATCGCTCAAAGATTCACCGGCGCAGGCGGCGTTTTCTGGAAGCACGCAATTTTGCAAGTGAATGTCCCATGATTCCAATCCGTGCCCAATCTCGTGGCGCGCCACTTCGTTTGCCTTTGTTTCCGCCGAGCTGCTCCCCGAAAGCACGTCGGCGACGGCGCCCTGCCACGCTTCGTGCCATTGTATCAATTTCCGCGAAAACAAGCCCAGTACCGCCGCCGCCCCTGCCAACAACACGATGCGCATCGGCAAGGTCACCCCGCGCAAGGTCTCATCGCGCCATTGGCTGGGCAAAATTGAGTATATCCAGAACAACCCGGCTAATGCGGACGCCGCCTGAAAGGCGCGTTCGAGCAAGTTCCGCGGCAAATTCTGTTCCTTATTCCACCCATTGGAGGCGGAAAAACTGCGGGCGAAAATCAGTATCACCTTGTTCGCGCTCCGGCAGATCGAAACCAGAATCATCGCGACCACAATGCCCACCACCACCCAGAACACCGCCAGCGCCACCAACACCATCGCATATTCCCCTTCTTGCGGCAAAATCGCGCCGCCTTCGTGCGCCACTTTTTTTACCACCGAAGCAATCCCGCTGCTCACGGGCGGCGCAAACGCAGATATCGCCGTCACCAAGAGCATCTCTATCCCAATTTGCAGCAAACGCGGGCGCGTCAAACGCCACGCGGACTGCGAGGGCGAAGTGTTCTTCATTTGTAAAAACCACTCATGGTAGGCGTCTAATGTCTTTGTCACCACACGGGGTTCCATCCGTTCTGCAAATTCGGTAATCTGTTTCGCATAACGATTTGTGAACGGCGTCAACAGCACCGTGCACAGCGAAAGCGCGATTGCCACGGGATAGAGATAATCCTCGAAAAGCGACGCCGCAATCGCCGCCTGCGCTATGATAAAAGTGAACTCCCCAAGCGGCGTCAGCAACAACCCTCCCCGCCTCGCCTCGCGCGGTGCGACGCCGACTAATACCAACGCAAACCCGCACGCAAGTGGACGCCCCACCATGGCAAAAAGCAACAACGCTCCCGTCAACACCAACGCCCGCGGATCCAATAATGCTGCGGGTTTCGCCATCATGCCAATAGAGACAAAAAACAAACTGCTAAAAATACTTCTCACACTCTCAAAAGACCTCTCAATATAATCACGTTGGGGCATTTCGCCGACAATCGCCCCGAATAAAAATGCCCCTAACGCGATAGAAAAACCCGCCTGCGCCGCGCAAACCGCCAGAATTAAGAGCAACCCTGCGATAACAATTGTGCGCAGCTCCGGGTCGCCCGAGGTGTCGAGCCGCTTCAACACCCGTGGTAAAATCAAAATGCACAATGCCAAAATAAGCACCACGTAACGCCCTATTTTGACCAACGCGCTCTCCGCCACCGCCGTCCCTGCCGCAGCCACCGTATTTCCCACGACTTCCATCACGGCGTTCACGCCCCCAGTCGGCATCACGGCGGCACCGATAGCCGCGCCCGTGGAGGCGGCGTCTCCCGTCCCAACCACACCGCCGACGGACGCCAGAATCGCCAGCATCACCACCGCGACAATGTCTTCACAAACCGTTATCGAAAGTGCCAATTGCGCGGTCTTGTTATGCGAAAGATGCGCTTCCTGAATAAGTTTCGCGATCACCGCCGAACTCGATACCATTAACATCGCCGCCAAAAAAAGCCCCTGTTTGTAGTTCCATCCCATCGCCTGCCCCAGCAACAAGGTGAATACGAACACAAGTGCCGCCCCTAACGCCGTCGCCGCAAGCGTCGCCACCCCCATACGAGCCAGCTTCGTCAGACTCAAATTCAACCCGATGGCAAACATAACAAACACCAATCCCACCTGAGCCAAATCCTCGATGCGCGTCTGGTCTGTCAACATCCGCAGCGGCGTGTTTGGACCAATGACAATCCCCGCAAGCAAATATCCTACAATGACCGAAAGCCCGGCTAACTTGCAAAGCACCCCCGCAATGCCTGCCGCGAGCAATACGATAGCCATGTCTTGAACAAGAGTGATCTGCACGCACTTTTTCCTGTGTCCGCCCCCTAAAAACGCAACCCCAAAATCCCGCAATTAACCCTCCCCGCGAAGGGCGATTTTCCTATCAAAATGACAACATTTTAGCGCAATCCCGCGCCTTTGTTTATCAAGCAAACCTTTGACTCTGTTCCTAAAAAACGCGTGTCCATGCCTGCCAAGATATCCGTAGTGGATAAGGCTTCGGTGCCGTGCCGCCGAGCCACGAAGTCTGCCGCCGCGCCGTGCCACGCAACGGCGGTGGTAAGCACGCGCAAGGGGTCGTCATGGAGTTTGCGGGCAAACAAAGCACCGGTGATGCCGGCGAGTAAATCGCCACTGCCGCCCCGTGCCAGCGCGGGACCTCCCGCGCAGACGACCACCTCACGCATCGCATCCGCCGTCCGCGTCGGCGCGCCTTTGAGCGCGATGAGCGAACGCCAGTGGGCGCAAGTCTCGCGCAAAGTGCCGTTGCTGGCTGCGATTCGGGCGAACTCCCCGGCATGGGGCAACAAGACCAAGGGTGTCGCCGGAGAACGGCGCAGCGCGGCATCTAAGGTTTCTCGGCGCAGCGCATCGGCATCGAGCACGATTTGGCACTTTGCGTTGCTTACTATACTTTGTTGGAGGGCAAGCGTTTCCGCACTGTTTCCCATCCCAGAACCACAAAGAAGAGCGGTGGCACGCGATGCCCGTTCGCGCCATAAAAATTCACCTTCCAACGCCAATGCCCCGTCTGGCGCCTCTGGCCACGGCACCCACATCGCTTCCGGCGCGGCGGCGGCAAATGCCGCATGGACACTTTCTGGACAAAACACCGTGAGCAAACCGACTCCGGCACGCAGCGCGGCACGCACATTCATAAGCAACGCCCCGGGCATAGTGCGCGATCCGCCGATAATGAAAAGATGCCCAAAATGCCGCTTGTCCGAACTCGGCGAACGGGCACGGCACAAAGGTCCTTTTCCCATAATGCCTTCCGCATTTCCCGCCCGCAAAGCACCCGCCAGCGTGTCGGGGAAACCGCCATCGGCGAATCGCAACCGCCCGCGAACACCGAAGTTGCGCTCATCGAGCAAGGGCGTTTTCAGAAGACCGCACGCCACAGTGACATCGGCATTGAAAATGTCTTCTGGCGCATTGTGCGCACCGGTGCCATCTCCCAATCCCGAAGGCAAATCCATCGCCACGCGCAACAACGCTAATTGCCCGCCTCGCCGATTTGCCCACCGAATAATTTCAGAAAAAGGGGAACGCAGCGGCGGAGAAAAATTGCTCCCCAGTAAACCGTCCAACACAACATCCACAGCAACATCTTCTTCCTCAACGAATTGCCCGTCAGATAAGAAGGTGTCTGCATCCCGTTCGCCACTCCATTCCATCACCCGCGCCCCTCCGGCTAACAAGGCGTCTATTGCCCCAGAAGCATCCGCGCCCAGCGATTGCCTTTTTGTTGCAAGAATAATGCCCACCCGTTGCAAGCATGCCGCACGGCTTGCGCACATCAGCCTCGCCGCAATCAACGCATCGGCAGCATTTTTCCCCTTGCCCGCAAGCACGAGCACCGACCCTGCCGGACGGCGGCGGATTTCCGCAAAAAGTGCCTGCGTCTCGTGCGCGATTCCCCGCGCAACCCGTTCCATACACGCACGTTCCGAAATACGACCAGACCGGCTGTCCTCGTTCCCACGAAAAAAAGCCTCCTCAAACACAGCCGCCTCCGCGCAGGAAAAAACAGGCGTTGTTCCTTGTAAAACAGATGGTTCGGAAAGAGACAAAGGATCAAAAAGTTTAGTGTTTTGAAAAAGCAAATACAGTATTTATTTCGGTTTGGCAAAATTTTGAAACGGACCACTTTGTTTTGAATGGTGGAGCCGAGGAGAGTCGAACTCCCGACCTCTACAATGCGAATGTAGCGCTCTACCAACTGAGCTACGACCCCGTTCGGAATGAAGGAGGGCAGAGAGGTGTTGGTTTTTTTCGTTTGGTCAAGCGGTTTTTGTTTGAAAAGCGGAAAAACCTATAGACGTGTTGGTCCGGGTCAACGTGTCCATAGGTCTTTCCGCTTTCCGCAATTTCAGCCTTTCCGCTTTTCCAATTTTAGCATTTGTTTCCCGCATGTCCCGTTATGCGCATCTTTCCCACGGTGAACTCGTCCGCCTTCTTGAGGCGCGAGACCGGCGCGACGCCACCCGCTTCGGCCTCGTCTGGGAGGCCAGCGAAATCGAGCGCGACAATGCCCTCAACTCCGATTTCGTGGCACTTGACCTCGACCCCGCCCAAAGCGTCGGCACCGGCCCTTGGGAAAACCTCATCATCGAAGGCGACAATTTCGACGCACTCCGCCACCTCCGCATGACCTTCGCCGGGCGCGTCAAGTGCATCTACATCGACCCGCCCTACAACACCGGCAACCGCGACTTTGTCTATAACGACCGCTTCGTGGACAGGGAAGACGCCTGGCGGCACTCGACTTGGTGCGAGTTCATGTGGCAGCGCCTCACACTGGCGAAGGATTTGTTGAAACAGGACGGCGTGATTTTTGTCTCGATTGATGACAATGAGATGGCAAGTTTGCGGCTGTTGATGGACAAGATATTTGGAGAAAACAACTTTGTCGCGACGTGCATCTGGCAAAAACGTTATTCGTCATCAAACGACCACAAGACAATAGCGCCCATGCACGATTATGTTATTGCGCATAGGATGTCTGAAACATGGCGAAGGAATTTATTGCCGCGTGACGAGGGAAAAGACCGGCTTTATCGGTTTGAGGATAAAAAGGGCAAATGGCGCCCTGACAATTACACTTGCAACAAAAGCGCGGAAGAACGCCCAAACCTTTATTATCCAATCATCCAGCCCAACACCGGCGAGAAAATCTGGCCAAAGAAAACCGCAGTCTGGCGTTATTCCAAGGAAAAGCATTTGGAGAACGCCGCCAATGACTTGGTGTATTGGGGCAGGGACGGCAAGAGCCAGGTGCCCGCGTTCAAACGCTATAAGCACTCGCTCCGCAACGCTGACGGTGTGGTGCCGACGACATGGTGGACGTTTGACGAGGTCGGCCACAACGACACGGCAAAGAAGGAAATCCAAGCCATCCTGTCCGAGGACGCGCGCACGTTTTCCACGCCGAAACC
This sequence comes from Puniceicoccales bacterium, assembly GCA_031269335.1. Classification (GTDB taxonomy): domain Bacteria; phylum Verrucomicrobiota; class Verrucomicrobiia; order Opitutales; family UBA953; genus CALNBE01. The sequence continues at coordinate 65 of JAISZI010000086.1, read as the reverse complement.
GGTGGCGCTGATGGAGCGCATTCTCCGCATTGGCAGCGGCCCCGGCGACCTCGTGCTGGATTTCT
>JAISZI010000058.1 GCA_031269335.1 Puniceicoccales bacterium | reverse complement strand
GGTTAGTGGTGTTGCCAATCCCCAGGGCAACGCCCTGGGCTAACTTGGAACCGCCCCTTTGGGGCTATGTTTCCTCTCCTCTGCCCCCCCCTCCCCCCACTACTTCTTATAGTTCTCGTAAAAACTAACGTAGGCGCGGCTGATGGCGGTGAAGCCGCCTTTGGTGGGGTAATTGCCGGTGAAATACCAGTCGCCGAGGCTTGTTGGGCAGGCGGTGTGGAGGTTTTGGATCGATTGATAGACGAGGGAGAGTTCGCCTTTCCAGTCGATTTGGCGTGGGCGCACGAGTTCGGCGGCTTTTTGGGAGAGGGCGTCTTCGGTGAAGGCTTCGTAGATGCGTTTGACGTGATTTTGGCGTGGGAGGTCGGGGTCTTGGAGTTGTTTGATGCAATCTTTGTAAACTGCCAGGAGGAGGTCTTTTTTTCCGGTTTCTTCGCAGAGTTTTAGGGCTGCTTGGAAGACGAGAAATTCGTCAATTTCGGACATGTCGATTCCATAAAAATCGGGGTAACGAATTTGTGGGGCGGTGGAACAAATAATGATGCGGCGTGGATTTGGGCGGGCGAAGATGCGCAGGATGGATTCGCGCAGGGTGGTTCCGCGGACGATGGAGTCGTCGATGACGACGAGGTTATCGTTTTCGCGGACGACGCCGTAGGAGATGTCATAGACGAGGGAGGCGAGGCGTTTGCGGGATTCTTCGTCGGCGATGAAGGTGCGGAGTTTGATGTCTTTGTGGGCGAATTTTTCGCTGCGTGGCCAGGTGTTGAGGAAGATGTGGTCGAGGAGTGTTTTGTCGAGGGTTCCTTGTTTGGCGGCGTTGAGGATGAGGTCTTTTGTCTTTTCGCACCAGTTGCGATAAATTTCGTGGATAAATCCGTAAAATGCTGTTTCTGCGGTATTTGGGATATAGGAGAAGACGGATCGCTCGAAGTCGTTTTCGATGGCATTGAGGACTTGCGGGACGAGGGCTGCGCCGAGGGTTTTGCGTTCGGCGTAGATTTCGGGGTCGTTGCCTCGGGAGAAGTAGATGCGTTCAAAGGAGCAGTGTTTTTTTTGGAGTGGCGGGATAATTTCTTCGAGCGAAACGGAGCCGTTGCTTTTGATGATGATGGCGTTGCCTGGCGGGAGTTCGTGGATGTCTTCGTAGGTGGCGTTGAAGACGGTCATTAGGGCGGCGCGTTCGGAGGCGGCGGCGAAGATTTCGTCGTTTTGCAGGTAGAAACAGGGGCGGATGCCGTGGGGGTCGCGCAGGAGGAAACTGTCGCCGTTGCCGATGAGGCCGATGAGGGTGTAGGCGCCGTCCCATTCATTGGAGGCGAGGCGGAGAATTTTGGCGATATCGAGGCGTTCGGAGATGGTCGGCGGAATTTGTTCGCGGGAAAAATTTTCGTCGTAACGGAGGGCGCGGTAGATGTTTGAATGTTCCTCATCAAGCCAGAAACCGATTTCTTCGAGGATAGTTTGGGTGTCGGTGGAAAAGATGGGGTGTGCGCCGCGTTGGATGAGGCTTTCGTTGAGGTCGCGGGCATTGGCGAAGTTAAAGTTGCCGGCGAGCATGAGGTTTCGGGTCGGCCAGATGCTTTTTCGGTAAAATGGGTGGCAGGCGCTGACGCCGAGGCCGCCGGAGGTGCAATAGCGGAGGTGCCCGATGAGAATTTCACCTGCGAAGTCGAAGTTTTTTTTGAAGGAATCCGTCCATTCTGGGACGATGATATTTGCCTTGGTTTTAGCCTTATAGTCGTCGAGTTGGCGGGAAAAGATATTGGTGAGGGCGTGCGGAGAAGCGTCGCGGTCGCGAAACATAAAGGCTTGTCCGTGAGGGATATTGAGTTTGACACAACCGATGCCCGCGCCGTCTTGCCCGCGGTTGTGCTGCTTTTCCATGAGGAGCATGAGTTGGCTGAATGCGTAAAGCGGTGTGCTGTATTTTTCGGCGTAATAGTCGAATGACTTAAGGAGGCGAATGAAGGCGATGCCGCATTCGTGATTAAGAGTGTCGCTCATGAAAAAGGAGAGCGCAGGGATACAGGGAAGGTCGCGGCGGTCAAGATGGAAGGCGTTGGTGTTTTTTCTTTTCGCGGGCGATTTTATCCGCATTTCTCGTGCGGATGTCTTTTCTTAACGACGACTTTCTCCTTTCGACGCCGCTTGCGCGGGAGTTGTTTCACGAGGTTGCGAAGCCTTTGGGAATCATTGATTTCCACTGTCACTTATCGCCATTTGACATAGCGGAGGACCGGTGTTTCGGGAATTTGCATGAGATATGGTTGGAGGGCGACCATTACAAATGGCGGGCGATGCGGGCGAATGGCATTCCCGAAAAATACATCACCGGGGATGCGACGCCGTGGGAGAAGTTTCAGGCGTGGGCGGCGACCGTCCCGCAGACTTTGCGCAATCCGCTCTATGTCTGGACGCATTTGGAGCTGCGGCGTTATTTCGGCATAACGGATTTGCTCGACGAAACGACGGCGCGAAAAATTTGGGACGAGGCGGGCGCGCAACTTGCTGGCGGTCAGTTGAGTGCGCGTGGCATTTTGCGCAAATTCAAGGTCGAAGCGGTTTGCACGACGGACGATCCCGCCGACCCGTTGGTGTGGCACGAGAAAATCGCGAACGATCCCTTTGGCGTAAAAATTTTGCCGACATACCGCCCGGACCGGGCGCACGCGATCGGCGTTCCGGCGGCGTTCAATGCGTGGGTGGAAAAACTTGGCAAGACGGCTGACCTCGCCACCGACACGTTCGGGGGCTTTCTCGACGCGCTCAAGCGGCGTCAAGAGAGCTTCAGTCTCCTCGGCGGTCGCCTGAGCGATCACGGTCTTGAACGCTGTTTCGCGGCGGAATGCTCGGACGGGCAAGCCGAAGCCATTTTCGCCAAAGTGCGCGGCGGTGCTGTCCCCGGCGACCATGAACGCGAGCAATTCGGCGCCTACATGATGCACTTTTTCGGGGTCATGGATGCGGAAAATGGCTGGACGAGCCAGCTTCATCTTGGACCGATTCGCAACACGAACAGCGGTCTCATGCAAAGTGTTGGTGCAGACGCGGGTTGCGACTCTGTGGGCGATTTTTCGCAGGCGCGTTCGCTCGCATGGTATTTGGACAATCTTGCTGCGGCGGGGCATCTTCCGAAGACGATTCTCTACAACATCAATCCCGCCGACAATTACGTGTTCGCGACGATGGCTGGGAATTTTCAAGACGGTGTCACCGCCGGCAAAGTTCAATACGGTTCGGGCTGGTGGTTTCTCGACCAAGAAGAAGGTATGCGCTGGCAAATCAACGCGTTATCAAACCTCGGCCTCCTTTCGCGTTTCGTGGGAATGCTCACCGATTCCCGCTCTTTCCTCTCCTATCCCCGCCACGAATACTTCCGCCGTATCCTGTGCGACATGCTCGCCTCGGACGTCGCCAGTGGCCGCCTGCCAGAACGCTTGGATTACCTCAAGCCCCTTGTCGCCAATGTCTGCCACGACAATGCCGCCCGCTACTTCGGGTTTGCCTTGTAACTCCTTTGAACCCGAAAACCGCCTTTGAAAAGGCGCGACTTGCGGAAAACTGCGGGCATCAGCGAGTTGCGCTCTTCGCTCGACGCACTTAAAAGTGCGCCTTCGGAAAAGCGTGACTCACTGCTCCTCCGCATCTTCCTCGCAATTCACGCCATTCAAAAGCGGTTTTCGGGTTGAGTAGAGGACATTGCCGCCAATTTTTCCAAGATGGACAACGGGTGCCCCGCCGGACGCGCCGCAGCGACTCCTGCCCGCACCCGCGCCAAGCGCGCCGGGTCGTCCATCCACGCCGCAACCAAGGGCGGCAAGGCGGCGGCGCGCCGCACAAGATAGGTCTCAAAAAAACGGCGGCAGTAACGCAGCGTGATTATCTCCTGCGGCATTACGCCCCCGATGCCATTAAACAACACTGGCAACCCGCATTGTATCGCCTCGCTCGTCGTGCCCGTGCCCGGGCGAGTGAAAAGGGCATCGCCGCTCGCCATCACGCGCCGCATTCGCGCCTGATACCCAAGCGCACGGACGGGGAAACTCCCGTGTTTCTGCGCCCACGCCTCGACGGCGCGACGGGCAGGCTCATTTCCCCCGCACAACGCCACCACCTGCGGGCAAACGCCCGCTCTAAAAAGATTTTCAAGCAAAGCGACGTGGTTGTTCGCTCCGTTCGCGCCCGTCCCTAAAATAAGCGTAAACCGTTCTGGGTCAAGATTAAGCTCTCCGCCTAAAAACGCCGTGCGCGAATCCGCCTCCGTTGCTTCACCCCAAAAATCGGGATTGAGCATGAATCCTCCCGTCCACGCTTTTTCAGACGGCATGCCTCGCCGACACGCCTCCACGACACAGGCGTCCACCGCACCGATAAAAAAGTCAGCATCCGGATTGACCCAACGCCGACTAAACCCGTAGCCACCGGCAAGTTCCCCGCAATAAGTCCCGCACAACGGCGGACGCTCCGGCAGAGCCGCCCGGGCAACTTCGAGAAAGGCGTGATTGAGGTGATCGTGTGTGCTCAACACGACGTCGGGTGCCTCGCGCCGCACAAGTTCTTGGAAAACACCGCGTCCGGGCATTACCGCCGCCGAATCACAAAAGGGCACAAATTCGAGAACATTGAAATAGATGTGGTGCAAATCCGGACGGACACGCTGGATAAAATTGTAAAGCCACACCCCAAAAACATAGAGCGCACCGCCTTCCTCTAATGCCTGATGCCGAACCACATCCACACCGCCACGGACGCCCGACAACGCCGCCCATTGCGCAAACGAACGGGCGCGCATGTCGTGCCCACCACCGGTATTAGAAGAAAGCAAAAGAATCTTCATGCTATTCGCCGACAACGCCAGCGACCCGCACCCACGGCGTCAAGCTGCAAAAACTCCCCCGCCCACGGAACACCCAAGACGTCCCCTTGTCCTGATCCTCACAATGCAAACAGCCGACAGACTCGAAACAAAAACCCAATCTCGCCGCAACTTCTTGAAGAAAGCCAGCTTAGCGACAGGGATGCTCATCTTGCCAAGCGGATTCCTGCGAGGACAAAACGCCCCCAGCAACCGCATCAACGCCGCCTGCGTCGGTTTCGGCGGTCAAGGTTCCATCGATTCCAACGGCGTCCACAACGGCGGCGCCACCATCATCGGCGTATGCGACGTGAACGCATACTCCCGCTCGCGCGCAAAAAAAAGACACCCCAATGCCACCGCCTTTGAAGATTACCGCGTAATGTTCGACAAACTCGGCAAAGATATAGACGCCGTCGTCGTCTCGACCCCCGATCACACCCATTTCACTGTCGCCTACGACGCCGTTCTGCGCGGGAAACACGTCTATGTCCAAAAACCGATGTGCCACAGCATCGACCAAGTCCGCCGCCTCTCAAAAGCCGCCGCCGAACACAAAATCATTTCCTCGATGGGAAACCAAGGCCACTCCAGCAACCATATCCGCATGGTGCGCGAATGGTTCGAAGCCGGTTTCTTCGGCGAAATCGACACAGTTGACGCTTGGACAGGGCAATTCATGCGCGCACCGGAAAATTACAACAAACCCTCCCCAAAACCAAAAGACCTCAACTGGGACCTCTGGCTCGGTCCCGCAAAATACCGCGAATTTTTCCACGGCGTCGCCCCAGGCTGGCGCCCCTACCTCGAATTTGGCAGCGGCTCCCTCGGCGATATGGCGGCACACGTCATCGACCCCGCCTACTACATCCTCCAACTCGACGCACCCGAAAAAATCGAAATCATCGAAAGCAGCGGTCCCACAAAAGTCGCCCACGCAGAACACGCCAAAATCGCCTTCCATTTTCCCGCGAAAGGAAAACGCGGACCGGTCAAACTCGTCTGGTGGCACGGGAAAAACTTCCGCCCATCCGCGCCGGAAGGCTTAAATTACCGAGAATTTAATGAACGAAAAGACGACGATCTCCTGCCCGAAAACACAAAACTCAACCTCCACCCCAGCGTAGGAGGCCGCCTCAGCAAAAGACATAACGACGGCCTCACCCTCAACGGAAGCCTCTTCTACGGAAAAAAACTTTCCTTCAATATGGGACAATACGGCGATTTCTTTTATACCGCACCACATGAAAAGTTCGCCGAACTCAAACAAAAAGCACCTCCTGCAAAATACGGACGATTCAGAGGCGGACACTATCGCGATTGGATAAACGCCATTCGCAAAAACATTCCCGCCGTCTCCGACTTCACCTATGCCGGACCCCTCACCGAAGTTATTATCCAAGGTATCATAGCCTTACGCCTCGGCCGCACCCTAAACTGGGACGCCAAAAACGGCAAATTCATCAACGACGATGCCGCCAACGCGCTTCTGTATTCACCCAAACCCCGCACGGGTTTTTACGCGTGAAATGAGTAGGCGCACGCCCGCGCACGGAGGAAAGAAAGCCCCAAAGGGGCGG
>JAISZI010000103.1 GCA_031269335.1 Puniceicoccales bacterium | reverse complement strand
ATCGGTTGTTTTGTTAAAAAGCGCGTGAAGTTTAAGCGTATGAACAAGGTATGCGTTTAAGAAAAACCCGCAAGCAGGAATTTCGCAAAACCCGCAAGACCACGGCGGCGGGGGCGGCGCAAGCGATCCTTTCCCGCCGTTATCGTTCACGAATTTTCAAGTGCCGCTGATACCGGTGATGACGCCGTCGGGGCGGAGATTAATTTTTTCTGCGGCTGGAATGCGGGGGAGGGCGGGCATACGCGTCATTTTGCCGGTGAGTGCGATTAGGAAGCCTGCGCCTGCCGCCAGCTCAACATCGCGCACGGTGATGGTAAATCCGGTGGGGCGTCCGAAAGCGGTCGGGTCGTCGCTGAGTGAGTTCTGTGTTTTTGCGACGCACACGGGCAGGCGAGCGAAACCGGCTTCTTCAAAAAGGGCGAGTTTGCGTTCTGATTCTGGGGTAAAGGCGACGCCGGCAGCGCCGTAAAAACGTTTGGCGATGGCTTCGATTTTTTCTTTTGCAGAGACGTCTTCGGGATAGGTGAATTGGAGCGGAGTCGGTTCACCCAGACATTGCAGGACGGTCTCGGCGAGCTGTTCTGCGCCGGAGCCGCCTTTTTCAAATGCTTGCGATTCAGCATAAAACACCCGCCGTTGGCGAGCATCGCCGCTTTTGCTCATGGCGGCGCAGGCGTCGCGCAAGACGGCGAGTTCGGCTTCGGTGTCGTTTGCAAAGCGGTTAATGGCAACGATTACGGGACGCTCAAAGCTGAGTGCCGCCTCGACGTGTTGGATGAGATTGGGCAGCCCCTTTAACACGGCGTCCACGCCTTGCGCGCTGCTGTTTGCGGCATCTTCGAGATTTGCCCCGCCGTGCATTTTCAGGGCGCGCACCGTGGCGACTATTACGATGGCATCCGGTGCCAGACCGGATTGGCGGCATTTGATGTCAATGAATTTTTCGCCGCCAAGGTCGAAGGCGAAACCCGCTTCGGTGACTGCGTAGTCGGCGTGGGCGAGAGCCATGCGTGTCGCGAGCACGGAGTTGCACCCGTGGGCGATATTGGCGAAGGGACCGCCGTGGATGAAGGTCGGGACGCCTTCGGCGGATTGAACGAGATTAGGCAGCAAAGCGTCGCGTAACAGAGCCATCAGGGAACCCGTGATGCGAAATTCGCCTGCCGTGACCGGCGAGCCATCGGGGGCGAACCCGACGACGAGGCGATTCAGCCGCGCCCGCAAGTCTTCCTCCGAGTTGGCGAGGCAGATGATAGCCATGATTTCGGATGCCGCCGTGATGTCGAAGCCGCCCGTGCGTTCGTCGCCCGTCCCTGTGCTCAGGCGTAACTCGCGCAAGGCACGGTCATTTACGTCGAGCGCACGTCGCCAGAGGACTTTGTCCGGAGCGAGGCGGGTTTGTTTGAAATGGAGCTGGTTGTCGAGCACTGCGGCGAGCAAGTTGTGCGCGGCGGTGATGGCGTGGAAATCGCCCGTGAAGTGCAGGTTAATATCGGTGGCGGGCTGGACTGTGCTCGCTCCGCCGCCGGTTGCGCCGCCCTTACGCCCGAAAACGGGACCCATGGAAGGTTGGCGCAGAGCCAGCGCAACTTTTTTCCCGAGCCTACGGATCCCTTGGGCGAGGCCGATGGAAGTCACGGTTTTGCCCTCGCCCGCCGGCGTCGGCGTGAGTGCGGACACAAGAACTAAGCGCCCACGGCGGCTTGTCTGGATATTGAGCACGTCGAGAGGCACCTTTGCTTTATCTGTTCCGTAGGGAATCAGAGACGAGGGGTTTATTCCCGCTTCTTTCGCGATTTCGACAATTGGTTTCACGGCATTAGTTTTCCTGTTCGGGGGTGGTTGGAAAGGAAAAATCGTGTGAAAAACAAGACCGCCGCGTGTTTGTCGGGCTTGTTTTTTCTTCGAATCATGCCTTACTGCGAGCCCGACCGATCACCGTTCAACCAGACATGAGCTTCTTCACCAGTCTTCCTGGGTTTCGCGAATTTTATCCAGCGGAGCGCACTATCCAAAACCACATCTTTGATGCGTGGCGCGCTACGGCGCTCCGTTTCGGGTTCCAAGAATGGGATGCCCCGCTCCTCGAGCCGCTCGAACTTTTTATCGAAAAATCGGGCGCCGAAATCGTCCACCAGCTCTTCAATTTTGAAGACAAAGGCGGGCGCAAAGTCACGCTCCGCCCCGAAATGACGCCCTCGCTCGCCCGCATGGTCGCCGCCCGTGCCAACACCCTGCGCCGCCCAGTCAAGTGGTTCGCCATTGGGGAAAATTTTCGTTACGAGAAGCAGCAAAAGGGTCGTCTTCGGGCATTTTTCCAACTCAACGCCGACATCCTTGGCGAACCCTCGCCGGCGGCGGACGCGGAGATAATCGCCCTTTGCATTGAAACGCTTCGCGCCCTTGGCCTGCAAGCTGACGACTTTCGTGTCCGCGTCAGTGATCGCTCGCTCTGGTTTCTCTTTCTCGAATCGCAGGGTGTCCCGGAAGCCGTCGCTCCGGCTGTTCTCGCCGTCGTGGACAAGCTCGAGCGTTCTTCCCCGGCGGAACTCACCCAAGCTGCCGTTGACGCGCTGAAAGGCGCCCCCGCCGTTGACCCCGTCGCATTGCTTGCCCGTGCCCGTGAGTTTGCTGCGCACGACTCGATAGAAAGTTTAACCGCTTTTTTTGCTAACGCTTCTGAAAAAATTACTGTTCGTCTTTCCGAATGGCGTGTGCTTCTCGACACGCTTCGCGCCATGGGCCTCGCCGACTTTGTTGTGCCAGACCTCACTATTGTCCGTGGTCTTGCGTATTATACAGGCTTTGTCTTTGAGGTCTTTGAACGCACCGGAGACGGGCGTGCGATTGCCGGCGGCGGACGTTACGATGCGCTTGTGGAAAAACTCGGCGGACCCGAAATGCCTGCCACCGGTTTTGGCATGGGCGATGTGACATTAAAAAACCTTCTTGAATCACGTGCCCTTCTTCCGGCAGCCGATCCTATCTTGGACTATTATGCCATTATTCTCGCTCCAGAATGCCGCCCGTCCGCTCTTGCCGATGTGTTTGCACTTCGCCGTTCTGGGCTGCGCGTAGGATATTCGTTTAAGGAAGGTAAATTTCAAAAACTTATACAAGCCGCCGAACAATCTGGAGCGCGCAAAGTTTTAATTTACGGCGGGGACGAGCTGAAGGCTGGCATCGTAAAAGTGCGCGACACCCGGACGCGCGCCGAACAAATTATCCCAGCAAGCAGTGTCCTCGCTTTTGCAACGAATGCTTCGTGATGGCTTTTGCTTTTACCGTTTTCTTCCGAAGCATAGCGAAGATTATTTACGAAACAATTTATATTCGCGGATCAGTTCGGCAAGGCTGTTGACCGGATAATCAACTTTCGCAAGAAGTAATTTGCCCTCCGCAGTTACCGCCGTCGCCGAAATGAGAGCTTTTAATTTTGGGTCTGTTAGTGTAACTTGTTGCGACAACGAGAATTGACGGAAATTTGTTTCCAATCTTTTGGCATCGTCTTCCGTGGAAAATTCCAGTTGTGCGCGGAATTTGATATTTGCCCTGTCTTCTCCAAGTGCGAGAATTAAAAAAGAAGAAGGAGGAGGCATGGTGTCTAAAGAACGACGGATCGGCACACCGCCGTCAGCGAAAATAGAGAAAATGTTTTTCAAAAAAACCGCTTCTATATGAGCGAGAAGCAGGGGCTGTCCGATTTCTTCACTCAAAAATTTTAGTGCTTTCGGTGCAACGTAAGCCTCGGTTTTTTTCTCCAATGCTTTAATACATTCACCGATAAACTTGTCGGGTTTTCCCCCTCGCCCCTCATTCTCTCTTACAACAAGAAGAATGTCGTTCTTGATCAACCCGTTTTTCGTTGACTCGAGATCGTTACCTTTCCAACGGTTTTTCCAAAAGATACGATTCCCGATTTTTGTGATTTCGTTTTTTATTTTCGCATTTTCTTTTATCTCGGAGAATTTTTCTTCGGAAAATTTACCACGGAAGATAACACTGTCTTCGTTTTCACCACCCTGTATAAAGGTGACGCTGTTCAATTTTTTAGCATCCACACCCGGGACGCTTGTTTCGATATGGCTTATCCAACTGCTTTTGACGACAGGAAATTCTTCTGCGAGTTTCGACTTTAACGCGGCACCTGAGTCAATAAAGACGATGGTTTTTACTGAAGCCGGAATGCCGGTAGTATTGAGGAGTTTGTGTTTTGGGAAGGCGATTACAACGCCGATGGCGATGGCAATGACAAGTGCCGAGAGAGCGAAGAAAAGTTTTTTCATGGCGTAAAAAGAAGAAGAAAAGAACGGCACGGTAGGATTTTTTGCAACTCTGTCAATAAAGAATAAAAAGAGACAGAAAGTATTGTCATGCAGAGGAAAATTCGCTTAATGCGGTGCCATGAGACGCAGAAACGCCCGCACGCTTTGGGCTGAAAAAATTGCCAAGGGAACGACATCCGGAGCGGAACGTGTTAGCAGTCAGGAATTTGGCGTGCGTCGTGCATACGAGGGCGATGTTATTGGCATTGATCCAAGTTTGCGCGGGACCGGTCTTGCCGTGCTCCGTTTCACGCCGAACTCCGGCGTAGAAGCGGTGTTGTGCGCGAGTCGCACCCTGCGTCTCGGTGCCAAATTGAGTATGAGCGCTTGTCTCGGCGAAATTTACAAAGGTGTTTCCGACCTCATTGAAGAATGGCCGATACGCCACGTGGCATTGGAGCAAACCATTTATGTGCAAAATTTTCAAACTGCTCTTATCCTCGGCGCGGCTCGTGGTGCTGCTATTTCGGCGGCGTCCGTGTTCGGAAAACCCGTTTTCGAGTATCCTCCTTTGCGCGTTAAACAAGCCGTTGTCGGTTTTGGTCGTGCCTCCAAGCAACAAGTTGCCGGCATGACGCGCCGCATTCTTTCTCTGTCCGAAGAGCTTCCGTTTGACGAATCCGACGCCGCCGCAATCGCCCTGTGCCACGCTTACACGTGGCGCGGGTGAAGGCGTGGTTTTTGGGTTAAAAACGCATTTTGAACATGGCGCCAAAGTGGTGGGCGGTTTGATGGTTGAAACCGGGTTCAAAGGAGTAGCTAAAAGAGAGGGTGCTTGTTTGCGTCAGATCCAATTCTACGGAAGGTCCTAATTGCAGACTATTTTCCGACGTTGCTTTCTCATCGCTTGAGAAGGACGAATATGTTCCGCTGCTAATGTTGCGGGCGGAAATGTGCACCCTGCTGTCTTTTAGTTCGCGAGAGAAGGCCGCGTTCAAGGAAAGGTGCATGGGTATGTCGTGAAGTTTTGAATCCCAGTTCAAGGAGGCGCCGAGTTTAACGCGCAGCGAATCCTTCGTAAAGCCAGATACATCCAACGAGGTGTATCCTGTGGTGGTTCCCGCGTAATACCACATGGCGTTTTCCGTGAAAGATTGCACGGAGGCGTGTGTGTAATTGAAGCCTGCGAAGGGTGTCAGATTGACGTTTTCCGACAGGGAAAATATGCGGCCGCATAAAGAGCAAGAGAAACATCAAAGCCGTTGGTGTCGCCCTTGTGCGATGCGCCGGAAAATACGCGTGTGGATTCGTAACTTGAAAAGCCAGCGGAAAGTGCGCCGTCCACAAATAAATTATTTTCAAACAGAGTTGAGGCATAAGTTGTGAAACGGAAATGTTCGTGTTGCACGTTCCCCGCGTTATCATGCAGGGTTGCTTTTCCGGCACTTCCGCTGAGATTGGCGCCGGTGAGAAAACGCCCGCCAAAAACTTTATCTATGCCAATGGTGCCCCCGTAGAAATTAGAGTCAAACTTGGGGCTTCTCGTGGCGGAAGTATTTTTTTTAGTGGTTCCGAAGAGAAAGAAGTAGGGAGTCAAATCAGGGGTGTTTTCGTTGCTGTCGGAAGTTTTTTGTTTTTCCGAAACGGACTCCGGTGTTGTTTCTTGCTGGGTGCTGGAAGCGGGTGTGTGCGCACGTGTCCGATCCGCCCGCCAACTGTCCAACCGACCACGCAAAGCAAAAATCGCGTCGTCCACTGTGTCGATGGGCAGTGCGATCATCGCGGCGAAGGCATGAAGAGGCGGATTGCTATTGGGTATGGGAAGAAGCGGATCGTAACCGCGAGCGGCGAGGGTTAATATCAAGTTTCGACCTCCTGGATCGAGTGAATAATTTGCTGTGTAATCGGAGGATAATGCTACGCCATTTACCTGTGTATAAATGCCGAACGAGGAAACTGACGGCAGGGTGCTTTCGCTTTCGAGAAGCGTGTAAACGCCGGAAATGGCCGAGTTAAAATCGAAGTTCAAGGAGAAATTTCCGCCGCTGGAAGCCAATGCAAGTGTTTCCACAGAAATCTTGTCGCTTCTATTTCCAGATAGCAAATCAAAAGCCAATGTTGTGCCGGAATACAAAGTTACACGTCCGTCTATTTTCACGGTTTTTGCCACAGGTGCCATGCCGCCGTGAAGGGAGCCTATGCGGAGTTTTCCGTTGCGTAATTCAAAATCTCCGGTGATATTTCCGCAATCGAGAGCGAGTGTGCCCGATCCGGATTTTGTAAAAGTACTTGTAGTGATAGGACCTCCCGTGAAGGTGTAAACACTTGCTGTATCTACGGCGACGTGACCGGGAGAAACACCTTCCGAGGCGATGGAAACGTTTTTCCGTACGGACGTATCATCAAAACGGACATCGTCGCCATTGAGAAAAGTGGGTGTTTTTACGTTGGTGCGATCCCCTTTCCAATTGAGGTCTTCTCCCCCGCTTTTCCAGACAGTGCTTGCGGTGCCCTGCCATGTTAATGAAACTGAACCGGTAAAAAAGGCCGTGTTGGCAACGAGTTGCAATTTTTTGTTCGTTGTGTCCGATCTTAATTCAAACGAGCGGATCTCGCCCGTCGCGGTGCGGATTGGAATCGTGTAAAGTTCGTCGTCTAAATAAATGCTCCCGCTTGTTTCGACGATTGTGGCGAGGTTAGTTTCGACAAGCGTGTATGTGCCGGTGGCGAGACCGAAGGCATTTGTTAAATAAATCTCTCCCGATCCGAACTTATTGCCCCCGTAGGATTTGCTATTCAGGGACAAGCGCGGCGTGGTTGTTTTTGCGTTGGTCATGTCAAACACGGTTTTCCCATAAAGATAAATGGTTCCGTTTGGAACGGAAATGGAATTGCCGCCGCCGACAATGAGTTTTGTGTCGGCGTATAGGTAAAAATAGCTGTCAGTTCCCGCCAGTGAAATTTTCGCAGCGGCAATTTTCGTGCCTTCACTTGGGTTTTTGACTTCGTCTTCACGGTAGAGATGGAGGGTTCCGCCAGTGCCGATATAAAAAGAGGTTTTTCCTTGACTCGCCGAGGTAAATTCATTGTTTCCGGCAAGCTTCCATGTTCCATTTCCCGTGTGTGCTATAGTCATGGTTGCACCGGAAACAGTGGCATAGGCATATCCTCCCATCGGGTCGCGCATGTCCAGCGTTCCTTTATTAACAATGCTTAAATTCGCGTTTCCGATCGAATAAATGGATATTGTATTTTCGTAGAATTCTACCGTTTTTCCAGTGGAAACATTTATAGATACGCTTCCCGAATTGTAGATTGCTTTTCCGTTGGTGCTTCCAAGCATGTTATATGTAAATTTGGAGTCTGTTATCACAAGAGTTCCACCTCCGTTATAAATGGCACCGGCGGTAGCTCCAGCGGTGGCGAAATTATTGTCGAAAACGGAATCCGTTATCACAACAGTTCCACCTCCGTTATAAATGGCACCCGCTGCGCAGGAGGGCTGTCCGTCTTTGCTGGCGGCCTTTCCGGTGTTTTGGTTGAAAGTCACGCCGGTCAAGTATATCAAGCCCGTTGATGTATTGTAAATAGCACCGCCCGCGTATGTGGGGGAATTGGAATGAGCGTCAAAAAAGATGCCATCGTCATAGTAGGAATAATCTTCCGAGTGGGCTTCATTTTTCTCGAAGAGTGCGTTTTTCAGATCGATGGTTCCGGCGTTAAAAATAGCACCGCCGGAATAGAGGTTGGCATGGGAAGTTAAATACTCATACCAATCGTTGTAATAAGCTGTTGCTTTATTGGAGGAAAAAACGACGCGCTGGGAATTGTTGGAAGAAAGGGAAGCGGTTGTGTTGTTAAAAATGGCACCGCCCGCTTGAGAATTGGACTGACCGTTTTCCTTGTGGGGATGGACTCCTGCAGTATTTTCTGAAAAGGTGATTTCGCCAGTGAGGTAAATGCTTCCCCGGTTGTTAAAAATAGCACCGCCGGCACGCGGGAGGGGAAAGGCGTTGCTGCTTGTGTATGTCGCGCCGGTGGAGGTGGCGGAGTTTTTTGAAAAGGTGGTTGTTGCGGCGAATTCTATTTTGCCGCCGTTGTTGAAAACGGCACCGCCGATGTCGGTGTTGTTGTAGTTGCTTGAATAAGAGGAGTTTTCTTTTATTTCCAAAGTGCCTTCACCGCCAAAGCGGAATGCGCTTTTGAGCAAGTTTTCTGTGGAGGTGGAAACGTAGAGCACGCTGCCGCGTCCTTGGCTTGCTGAATTGCCATATGTGTTATTGGCGTTGTAAAACGTCAGTTTTTTACCGGTTGCGATGTTTATTGCGCCTGCGGAAAGTTCGCCGATGGCGAGGCGTTGGTCAACTCCTGCGTTACCGAAGAAAGTCCAGTCGGCGGGGAAAGAGAGAATGGCGGAAATGGACGAAAGATCGCCCGAAGAGGGGAGAGTTCCCCGAAATTCGAGCGAAGAAAGTTTCGAATTCCAACCTTCGGTGGCGAGGTCGGAGGGTGTTTTTGTTTCGCCATTGCTGATGATTGCCGTGACCGCCGCGACGGCGGGTGGGGGCATGGCTGCGGCTGAGAGAAATGCCGCAGCGGCGAGCGTTGCGGCGGAGAGGAAGCGGTGTTTGGAATGCGTTTTCATGAGGACTTGGTTGTGCTTAAATCGCCGCTTCGAATACGGGGTATTTTTTATTTGGCTGGAGAGGGTTTCTCCGAATGGGTGAATAAAAAAAGGGACGTATTTACTTGCGTCCCTGTGCGGGCACCTGAGATTGCCCCAAGATGAACACGTTCAACACGCCCCAGCTGGGGGGCATGCGACGGCGGTGTTATCTTGGTCCCACGAAGTTCTCAGGTTTCGCACAGGACAGCAGCCGAAGCTACGCGAAATGTTTTTGTTTAGGTGTTGTCAGACTTGGATTGATTTTTGTCGGTTGTTGTTAGAACCCGAAAACTGCCTTTGAAAAGGCGCGACTTGCGGAAAAGCGTAACTCACTGCTCCTGCGCATCTTCCTCGCAATTCACGCCATTCAAAAGCGGTTTTCGAGTTGAAAGCGGAATGCTTTCGAGGAATTGCAGCATGGGCGGAGGGGGAGGGTGGGCGCAAGCGCATTTTTTGGGAAAAAGCGAATTTTCCCGCTTGTTTGCAGCGATTGGTGCCGGCTGCCGTCATTGCCGTCTGTGGAGTAAATACTGGGGAAGCGTTATTGTGTATGTATTTATTTTCCTGAGGGAGGTTCTTCTTTTCCCAAATTTGGGCGCGGGTGGTGGGCGGCGTGGTGGGCGGCGAGTTGCTGGCGGTTGACCTTGGTGTAAATTTGTGTCGTGGAAATATCTGCGTGACCGAGCATGTCTTGGATAGCCCGCAGGTCTGCGCCGTGTGCGAGCAGGTGTGTGGCGAAGGAATGGCGAAGGAGGTGCGGGGTAACGGAGTGTGCGATGCCTGCGCGGGCGGCGTATTGGCGCAGGCGGACCCAGAATGTTTTTCGCGAGAGGGCGGTGCCTCGGTCGCTGATAAAGAGGATCGCGCCGGATTTTCTTTTTAAGAGGGTAGGGCGTCCTGCTTTGAGATAGTGGCGCAGTGCGGCGAGTGCTTTGCGACCGACAGGGGTTATGCGTTCTTTGGAGCCTTTGCCTGGGATGCGCACGAAGCCGGCGTCCATATCCACCGATTGCAGGGTGAGATTGCAGAGTTCGGAGACGCGCAATCCGCTGCCATACATTAGTTCCAGCATGGCGCGATCTCGCAGCCCGAGGGGGACGTTTGCCGGTGGGGCGTTGAGCAGGGCGTTTATTTCGCGTTCAGAGAGGGAGTGAGGGAGAGGGCGGCTGCGGCGGGGATTTGCGGCGAAGGCGGTGAAGTCGTTGGCGCAGGTGCCGTGCGAAACAAGGTGGCGGGTGAAGGTGCGCAGGGCACTGAGTTTGCGGGCGGTCGTGGCGGCGGTGACATTTTTTTTGGCGAATGCCCGCAACCACGCCGAGACGTCGTTGGGGGTGACCTTGTTCCAATTGGTGCGACCGCGGGCGGTGATGAAGGCGACGAACTGGGAAATGTCTTTTTCGTAAGCGAGGGCGGTGTTTTGCGACAGCCCCCGTTCGGTGAGGAGCATAGCTGTAAACTCGTCCACGCTGTCGCGAAATGATTCGGGGCGTTCAGGAGCGGCGGGGCGTGCGCGGGTGCGTTTCAAATCCATTTTCTTCGGTGGAAATAGACAAGCGTTCCGCTGGCGCAGAGGATCATGACGCCCATGACGACGAAGTAGCCGTATTCGGTTTGAATTTCTGGCATGTTCTTGAAATTCATGCCGTAAATGCCGACCACGAAAGTCAGCGGGATGAAGATGGAAGTTACCACGGTGAGAACGCGGATGATGTCGCTCGTTTTGCGTTCTTGGAGGGTGTGGTGGTAGTCTTGCAAGTTTTGCAATATCATGCGGGCGTGTTCGACGCGGTCGCCGGCGCGTAAGACGTGGTCGTTGAGATCGTTAAAATACATGTCGAGCAATGTCGCCAGCAACTCGTGTTCGCAGCGGCCGAGCATGCGCACGGTTTCGCGCATGGGAATGGCGGTGCGGCTTAGGCGGACGACGATGCGTTTCAGGTAATAGACTTCGTCGATATTGAAATCGCTGCCTTCGGAGAGAATTTTCTCTTCTAATTCACTGATAGCATCTTCGACTTCCTCCGTGAGGTAGAGCATTCGGTCAACGAGGGTGTCAAAAAGCGCGTAGAACAGGTAACCCGGTCCCCAGCGGATCAGGCGTTTGTGGGATTCTTCGATGCGGCGTTCGACGGCCTCGAAGACGGGGTCGGTGTTTTCGTGAAACGAGATAATGAAATTGCGCCCGGCGATGAAAGAAATCTGCTGCCCGTGCGGTTGTGTTTCTTTGAGGTCGAGGCGCACGGCGCTGGCGATGGCGAGCATCATGTCGCCGTATTCGTCGAATTTAGACCGCGACCAAATGGCGAGGATATCCTCTTGGGCGAGCATGGGGAGGTTGAAAATGGCGCCGACGGTGTGGAGGATTTCGGGGTCGGTCAGTCCCATCATTTGCACCCAAGTTACTCCGCGACGGTCAACGTAGCGCGTGAGCAAATCCACATCGGAAAATTCTTCGCGTGAAAGAGAATGCTCGTTGTAGCAAATGACGCGGAAGCGCGTCGGTCCCTCGCTCTCAAAAGGGCTTGCGGCGGGAAGTTCGCCCGGGGCGCGCCCGATTTCGCTGGGGTCGTGTTCGGGCGGAACATCATCGGTGACAGGGGCTTCCGCGATGGCGTCCGTGTGCAAGGGCTGGCTATCTTCGTCAAGCCCCATTCTCTCACGCGCAGCACGAACACGCTCGTTCGCAAATTGTTGCGAACGTTGCAAGGCGCGGCGGCGGCGTTCTGAACGGCGGCTCATGGGCGACAGGTTGTTTTCACGGATGCGAAAGTAAAAGCCAAAAAACAATGTCCGTGCGCGGCGCGTGTGGGGATGTATTTTTTTACTGGCGGGAAATAAAACGATTTTCAGCGTTGCTCCGGTGTTCATCATACGAACCCGTGAAAACCTTTTCTCACAAAGGATGCGTTTGCCAACGCTGGCAGCGCGGGCAGTCAACCTTCGTCGCCTGTATGGAACGTGGGGCACGCTTGATGCACTGGTATCTCGACCTGCCATGGGGGAGGCGCGATGTCATTTATTGGCCGGAAGATACGGAAATGGACGACCTTGAAAATGTGCCCGGGGGCAACCCTGTGCTGTTCCCGTTTCCCGGCAGGAGTTACGTCAACGGCGAGCGATTCTTTTGGCGCGACACCGAAGGCGTCAAACGCCCCATGCCCCTGCACGGCTTGGCGCGGCACGGGCGCTTTGAAGTCACCGACGCCGGGGCAGATTTCGCCGAAGTCACCTTTCTCCCCGACGCTGCCGCCCGCGAAAGTTATGCCTACGATTATGCCTTTTGCGCCCGCTTCGCCTTCGAGGAACTTTCCCTCGGCATTGATCTCTCGTTAACAAATAAAGATTCACGCGACATTCCGTGGTGTGCCGGGCACCATTTCTACTTCAGAATGCCTTGGCATAACGACCTTTCGCGCAACGACTACGCTATACGCGTCCGCGCAAAAAAACTCTGGCACCTCAGTGCTGGCGGAAAACTTGTCCCCGTCACGGACACGGCAGTGCCGGTTTCCTTTGGCGACCCCATTGTTAACGACTTGATTTACACCAAGTTAAGAAGCAACACCGTCTCTTTCGGTCCATGCAACGGCGAGGAAGATATTTCCCTCATCATCGGCGAAGAACCCGTGCCGGATCCGTGGACAGCGCTCGTCACGTATGCGCCCAATGCCAACAGCCCCTTTTTTTGCGTCGAACCATGGATGGGTCCCCCCAATTGCCATGAACATAAAAACGGCTTGCGCTGGGTCGCTCCCGGGCGAACGGAGACGTTCTCTGTGCGCGTCAACCTCGCCTAATATGGCAGCTTGCATCACATTACGCTTGCCCTCACCCTCTCTTTTCCTTCTTCGCCCGGTATAGAATGAACTCGCAGGGACTCCACCAGACGCAACGCCAAGCACAGGGAATCGCTTTAACACCCCAGCTCCGGCAGTCGCTGCACATACTCCAAATCCCCTCCACAGAACTCAACCACGAGGTAACACTGGAATTAGCAGCGAACCCGCTCCTTGAAGAACTGCCTCCGGGCGAAATAGTTACGGAACTCCTGTCCACCGAGCCCCTTGTCGAAAACACGTCCCTTTCCGACTTCTCTATCGACGACGACGCGGGTGCCGACCCGCTCGAAATCCCCCCCCGCCCTGCAAAGCGCGATGACGCACTCAACGACGACTACAACGATGTCTTGCAAAAAATTGAAAACGACTGGCGCGACCGCATCCGCGACGATTCCCGCACACTCCTCCCCCACACTCAGGAAGACGATGAACGCCGCCAATTCATTTTCGATTCCGCCACCAACTCGGAATCCCTTGATGAACATCTTCTTAAACAAGCCCGTCTCGCCGCTCCCTCGCCCCAAGTCCTCCAAGCACTCCACGTCCTCATCGGCGAGCTTGATGAGCGCGGTTTCATGACCACAGACCTCGGCTCTCTCTGCCTCAAAACTTCGCTCCCCCGCCTTGCCCTCGAAGAAGCTTGGGAAATCCTAAAAACCTTCTCCCCATTCGGCATCGGCGCCGCAGACCTGCGCGAGTGTTTCCTCATCCAACTTTCTCAAAGTGACCGCCAGCACACGCTCGCCGCCCTCATTATCGAAAAATGTTTCCCGCTCCTTCTCAAACGCCGTTTCTCCGAAATCGTCCGCATACTCCAGACTACCCACAGCAAAGTTGACGCCGCCCTTGCCGAGCTTGCCCGCCTGCAAACATCTCCTTCTAAAAACTTTGGCCATAATGATAATTTTGTCCTTTTCCCTGATATCACTGTCCGCCGCACTACCGCGCCGCCGGGTTGGGAAGTTGAAATGACTCGCGCCCACATTCCGCGCCTGCGCCTCAACCAATCTTACAAGAGCCTCCTCGCAGCCAAAACCCTCAAGCCGGAAGACCGCGATTACATCAAAGAAAAAATGCGCTCCGGCAGTTTCCTCATCAGCGCCATCGAACAACGTCAAAATACCCTCGAAAACGTCGCACGCCTCATCCTCAAACACCAAGCCGATTTCTTTGAAAACGGTCCCTCCCGTCTCCACCCGCTCACGATGGCTGTCATCGCCGCAGAGCTAAATATCCACGAAACCACCGTCAGCCGCGCTATTGCCAACAAGAGCATTCTCACTCCCCACGGAATTTTTGAATTACGCTACTTCTTCACATCGGGAGTCACCACCGACTCCGGCGATACACTCTCCAACGTAAGCATCCGCAGCATGCTCGCCGACATCATCGCCAGCGAAAACTCCACGTCCCCGCTCGGCGATAGAGAACTCGTTATCCGCTTGCGCCAGCGCGGCGTGAACGTCGCCCGCCGCACCGTTGCCAGATACCGTGAACTCATGAACATTCCTCCATCCCACTTGCGCAAACGCCGTTGACCGCGCCCCATTTCAGATTGACGCCTCCCTTTCGACCTCCGTTTTTCCTCTCCGCATGAGACCAACAAGCCTTCTACATCCCTCCCTCGCACGCCAGATCGCCGCCACCATCGGCACCCCCGCCTACGTCTATTCCCAACCCGCACTCGAACAACACGCCGCCGCCGCGCTCGCCTTCCCAAACGCCTTCGGGATCACCGTCCGCTTCGCGATGAAAGCACTCCCCAATGCCGCCATTCTGCGCCTTTTCCACAAGCTCAACCTCCACTTTGACGCCAGCTCCACCCACGAAGCCTATCGCGCCATTCGTGCAGGTATCCCGTCGGCAAAGATCTCCATTAGCACCCAAGAATTATCCCCCGACTTCATTGAACTCCTCCGGATGGGCGTTCTTGTCAATGCCTGCTCACTCGCCCAACTCGCCGCCATCGGGCAGCATTTCCCAGGCTTGCAAATAGGCATTCGCCTCAACCCAGGCACCGGATCAGGAAGTACCGGCAAAACCAACGTCGGCGGTCCCGACGCCTCCTTCGGCATCTGGCACGAATATCTCGACGACGCCATCGCCATTGCCCACCACAACCACCTGCAAATCATACGCCTCCACACCCACATCGGCTCCGGTTCCGACCCCCTCGTCTGGCAACACGCCGCCCTCCAAAGCCTCGCCCTCGTGCGCCGCATCCCAACTATCCACACCCTCAATCTTGGCGGTGGATACAAAGTCGCTCGCACCGAGTCCGAACACGCCACAGACCTGCAAAACGTCGGCACCCCCATTAAAACTGCCATCCAAGACTTCGCAGCGCAAACAAACCGCCAACTCCACCTCGAAATAGAACCAGGCACCTTCCTCACCGCGAACAGCGGCGTCATCCTCACCCGAATCCAAGACATCACCGACACCGGCACCCACGGACGCCGCTTTCTCAAACTCGACTCCGGCATGACCGAGCTGCTTCGCCCGCCCCTTTACGGAGCACAACACCCCGTAGAAATTGTGCCCGCAACCCCTTCTCCGACCGACACTTCCGCCGCTAGCACCTCCTGCACACGCCACCCCTACATCATCGTCGGACACTGCTGTGAATCCGGCGACCTCCTCACCTGCGCCCCCGGCGAACCAGACACCCTTGCCCCACGCGAATTGCCCATTGCCCACATCGGCGACCTCTGCCTCATCGGCGGAGCCGGTGCCTATTGCTCCTCCATGAGCGCGAAAAATTACAACAGCTTCCCCGAAGCCCCAGAAATACTCGTCACCGCCGACAACTCCGCCCTCCTTATCCGCCGCCGCCAAACCCTCGACCAAATCGTAGAAAACGAAATCCTGCCAAACCCGCCACCCGCGTAAGCTACCCTCCCCGCAAGCCCCAAGTGAAAAGGGGCGCGACCCCAGACCTCGGTTACGCGCCACCGCCTCGGCTGCAAGTTTTCCAAAAATTATTTCTCACCCGCGAAAAAAACGACTTGCGTTCTCCCCCCAAATCCCTTGGAATCTCCCCGTCTCAATGACGCCGTTTCTCTCCAAAATCTTCCCGCAGCAAGTTTTCCGCGTCTTTGCCGCTCTCACCGCCGTTCTTGCGGCAATTGTTATCCTCGGCGAAGTGCCGGGTGTTTTTACGCCCGCACACGCTGCTTACAATCCGCCGCCGGAAGACCCATGCACGGCACTATCAGATTCTTGCACAACTTGCGAAGATGATGATGGCGACGACGATTCTTCCGGCGACGGTCTCGGTCCTGACGGCGGTTTAAGCAACGACGTTGCGATTGTGCCCTTCGTCGAAAACGGCAGTATCAAGTGGTCGCTGCGCATCGGGAAAAGCATTTTCCCTCGCGTCAATGGCGGCATGTTAAAAATACGTAAATCCCGCCCGATTCCCGAACTCTACGATCCGAGTATTTTATTTTATACAAACAACGCCGGACGGAAAATCTTAAACGATGAAACCCAGGGCGGTACCCGCACGTTTACGTTTCTGAACGCGCTTGATATTTTCCTCAAATACAAGTTTGCCAATAACGCAACAGTGGGACTGCCGATTGAGGAATTTAAGTATTCAAAAGCCCGCGCTTATTTGTTGGACGCCGACGGTGCTGTTGTTGCCAACACAAGCGGAAACAATGCTGTATTTCTTGAACTGCGTTTCCCCAACACGAACACGCAGCGGTATTCGCTCGTGACAAAGAAAATTGTCGGTGTTGGTTCCGCAACTGGTCAATACCTCGCGCTTGCCGACATTCCTGACGCTGCGAAAATTGATGTTGTCCGTGTGGACAATGTGTTGCGCCAAATCAAAGCACCGGACGGCTTGGCAGACATCACACGCAAAACGGACGACACCGGTTTTTATGTCCGTCTTTATGCAGCTTCGCAAATCGGCGCGAAAACAACGAGCGGCATTTATCAACTCACTGGCGAGCCTTACCGTGTGTTTGTGTTTGAAAATCCCGACGGCAACGCGCCCAATCCGTTGCGCATGAAAATCACGGACACCTACGGCGCAAAGGTTCGCGAGTATATGTTCACCTATCAAGAGACGCTGGAGGATTGGGTGTTGGTGCGCGGCGGCGGTGCAAGTCGCGAAGTAAAAGAATTAATTTCGCCGCAAGGGACGACGCCAAAAATCTTCCGTCGCATATTGCTCGATGCCAATAACAACGTTGTTTCAAAGACGTTGCAATCCGTGCAACCGACCGCGTGGAAAAACTCCGTTCTCATAAACAAGACAATCGACCCCGGCGGTTTGAATTATTCTACGGATTACACTTACGACTTAAACGCTAATTCTCCGAGCGCGGGACAACTCCTCTCGCAAACGAATCCGGACGGCTCGTGGGTGCGCAATACATACACCGCCCAAGGGCGTTTGTGGAAACGAATTTCGCCGTGGAAAGATTCTCCGGTCGGTTCGGCGGAATCGGCGGTGCGCGTTGTGGAGAATTTGTATGTTTCGCACGACGCAAGCGATGTTGTCGCTGTCAACGATACTCGTCCGCGCACGATTATTGAGCGCGTTGCCGGAATAGAAACACGGCGCACCTATTACGTCTATGGAGTCAACACTGCCACTGGCGAACACTACGAAATCGTAGAGCGTGCCGCCTCGCAAGGAGCCGCCTATGGAGCCGCTGGCAACATGAGAACGACAAGCACTTATTACGCTGACAATGCGGGTCTTGCCAATGCTGGGCGAGTGAAAACAATTCAGCACCCCGACAACACACTCGTTTCCTATGCTCACGAAATCCAAGACAACAATGGCGCCATTTCCTTCATGACAACAACGACCCACGGCACAGTTGACACCCCCGCCGGTGTCGCCAACAAAACCCTGCGCAAAGTAATAACCCGCAACGCAGCCGGACGCATCGAGCAAGAACAAACACAAGTCTATACCGGCAGCACTTATGCAACACTAAACACAACGCAACACACCTACACCGCCGACGGCTTCCTCGTGCAAACAACCAACGATGGACGCACAATCTACAATGCTTCCTACAACGGCGGTCTAAAAACAACCGACACCAACGAAACCGGCATTGTTAGGAACTACACCTACGATACGCTCGATCGTTTAGAGACCGAAACAAAAGTCGGCGCGGGAGCGCAACCCAGTATCGTTACCACCTACAACCGCACGCTCGGTGGCTTAGATTGCGGCTGCGATGCCAATTTACAAGTGATAGTCAATGCTGGGGAATTAACCCTCACGAACAGTATAAAAAAAGACCAATTAGGTCGCGTTACAGAGCAAACCGACCGAGCCGGATTAGTGACATCTTACGCTTACACAAACGGCGGACGGACAAC
>JAISZI010000070.1 GCA_031269335.1 Puniceicoccales bacterium | reverse complement strand
ATAGCGATTTCCGGCGGTGTCTTCATAAATCTCAACATTGTCGGCATCTTTGCCGATGCTCTTGATGCCAGTGCTAAACTCCACCAGCTCGTCTGCCTTCGCCGGTGCCGCCTCCGCCGAGATAGCCTCTTGTTGCTTCGCCTCCGCCGCCTGCGTCGCCGCTTCCGCCACCTTGACGGCGGGCGGTTTTTCCGCCGTCGGCGTCCCGGTGAAAAGAGGGAGGTCGTAGGTATCATCGCCGCCGGACGCCTTCGCCCTCGCCTTGTCGCGCAGTTTCTTCGCGTTACCCGCCGTCCTGCCCGCGCTCTCCTGAATCTGAATGGTTTGCGCCGGGGAGGTTTGCGCCGGTGCGGCGGCGGTGTCAGGTTTCGCCGTGCGCGCGGCGGCGGGAGTCGCGGCGGCGGCAAGATCGGGCGGATCGGGCAGATCGGGCGCGGCGGCGGCATTCGCTGTTGCGTTTGCGAGTGCGATCTTCGCGTAGGCGGCGGCGAACGTCCCCGTGTCGTCAATCTTCCCAGCATTAGGGGAAATTTCGCTGTGTATTGCCCATGAGTATTTACGCGCAAAGGGGATGTATTTCTGAATGAGCGCGGCAATGCTTTCAACGTTGAAGGGCGTGTTTTCCGGTTGAAGCGAAGCCAGCCGTTCACACGCCTTGACGAACCTTGGACGGTGTTTCGGCGGCACTTGGGCTGTGAACTTCTCATGAACAACGTTATCAAGCGTCAACGCCGCCTCGTTGTCCTCCTCGTCCGCCCTGCTGCCAAGCGTGCCCCCGCCATCATTCGTGAAAATTCGTGTTAATTCGTGGTTGGAAATTCTTTTGCCAGCGGCGTAGGCGCTTTGGGCGGCGAGGATGCCCCGTCGAACATCCTTTCTGAAAGCAGGAAGTGACATGCCTTCGGGGTGTAACCGGGCAAGCACCATTGCCACCTGTCTGGCTGCGCGGAGGGTGTATTGGTCAGGGGTGTCTAAGTTGAGTGTCTGACGCCCGATGGTTTCCCCCAATGCGGAAATTTTTCGGGCGTTTCCCATGTCCACCCACTGGATGCCGCGTTCGGCGGCTTCCTTGGCATTTAGAGGGGGGCTGCCCTTGCCCTCCATGTCGTCAACCAGCTCCCTCCATTCGTCTATGACCGCCTGTTCTTGCTCCGTGAACTTGCCCGGCGCAGGCGTCGCTTCCGCCGGTGCGGGGACTACCTTGCCGAGACCGCCTTGCGACGCGTCGCCCGCTCGGCTTCCACCTGACGCCTTATCCCCTCCTGAACCGCCTTTGTCATGGATGCCTCGTTTTCCTTCATCCATTTGAGCATTGGATGAATTTTGGGTTTCGGCTGACTTGGCTCTTGCGATTGTGCTTTGTTCATCGGTGTAAAAATTGCCTTCGGATCTTAAGAATGCAACAGGGTTTTTGATACGCTTGTATCTGCCATGATCGCCCGAATTGTCCCATGCCTCAAACTCCACACCAGCTTTTGCCAAATCGGGATTTTGCGCCAGGGAAAGGAACGTTTGCTGTGAGCGGAAATGAATGCGCCCCACCTGTTCGGCAGGCTCCATGCGGTTGTTGCCGCCCCTGTTCCGGCTGCGTTCCAGCGGACACCCATATTCTCATCCTCCAACGCCTTCAACAACTCGGTCTCATACTCATCCGCCCTGCTGGCAAGGCGCGGCGGCACCGGCACGTCGGCGGCATCGAGTTCGTCTGCCTCGCTGCGCAGATACGCTTTGAGCCGCTGTGCGTGGGCGCGGTTGCGGATGCCGCTTTGCGACTTCTGCCCTTGCGGCAGCGATGCGTAGGCGTCGAGTGCGGCGCGGATTTGCGCGGCATTCTCGCGCTCTGGCAGCACCGTCGTCGGCGCGCTGTTTTTTTTCTCGGAAAAGTAGTTGACAAGGTCGGCGTCCGTAAACACCTTGCCCCCAATCCCGTGACGGGTGCCAACCTTGGGGAATTGGACCCCTATGGCTTGGCGTATGTCACGGGTTTTTTTTCTGTGGTAATATAGCGCGTCTTCAAGCCACTGAGCGACGACACTGCGGCTGTCCTTCTCGTAAACGCTGGCGATTTTGTTCACTTCTATTGTGTCATTCGTTCTGTGCGCGTGAATGGCGGCGACAACCGGCTTCCCGTGGTGGAACACTTCAAGGATTACAACGAATGCGTTCCGCTCGCTTTTAGATTTAGCAACAGCCACGGGGTCGCGCATGAGCGCGGGCAGACGTTTGATGATGTCCAGCGGCAAATCGTGCTCGCCCGCCCTGTTCGGCTCACCCTCGGTCGCCTTGATGACGACGTGCGCGGGCATGACAAGCGGCAGCCGGTCAAGCCCTGCGAGAACAAGCGGCGGCGGCGTCTCGCCCAGTTGGAGCGGCATAGTCTTTGTGTAAGTCCTGTTCGCCACCGCCTCAACGTCCGCCGCAAACTGCGCGTCAACCTCCTCCTCCGCCCTGCTGCCAAGCGTGCTGGCGTTTTCGTCCGGCGAAAAGACACCGTTGTTCCCTGTGGCGGACTTGATCTGGAGCGAATTGAAAACGGCTATCGTCGTCGCCGCTTCACGGCTTATGGACACATCTCCGCTATCAATGACATTTTTTATTATGGCACCATCGTTTCCATTTTTCTTTGCATCAGCGGCGACGTTGTTGGTCGTCTGCAAATCTATCGCAAAAGGTCTGTCTTTCGCATCCCCATACCGATCGCTGTATCCTCTTCCCTGAAAATCCTCAACCAACGGATTTTTCAAAGACACGAAGCATTCCATCACGTAATTGTTTTTCTTAAAATGAGTTCTATTCAATTCCGCAATGGCTTCCTTTCTTACGGCACTCTCGGTTTTCCCCAAAAAGTTACCTGACACAAATTCACCATCCTTATACAGTCTTACGTTATGCTTTTTCTCTAATCTACGTGGAAACGGCACAACTACATGACGCATTGATTTTTGGTCAAAATAAGACACTTCCAAATAATACCCTTCGGGTAATTCAGTTAATTCCCCGTGTAGGGAAGTGTCGTTGGTCGCCTTGTTTTTCGCGTAAGAAGAAGCACTTATCGGGGATGTTGACAGGAAAATAGTGCCGTCTGGTGCCATCGTATGGCTTTTCCCGTTTTTGAAAATTGTAAATTCCCTATCCGTTCCGTGATACACAACCAACGGTTCCCCGTTCTCGTCCACGACTTTGCTGACGGAATCGGGGTTGACGGCGTAAATGTCCGCGAGCATGGTCTTCAATGCTCCAGCATCCCCTCCGGGAGGCTCACCTTGCCGAAAGGCAGCACTGGCACCGGTCTTGAAGGGGGATTGTTGGAGTTCTTCCCTCAACCCTACCTCGTGAAGATAAAACCGTTGCCCGTTCGGGTCGCGCTGAATGATAACAACGGCAACGTGAGCAATTCCACCGATTTCCACCGGTGCCCCAAGCGTGATGCGGTCAATGCCACGACCCTCGTAATCAGACACCGCCGAAATCACGATGCCCTTGCGGATGACATCGGGCACGGCGGCAAACGCAGCGGCTTTCTTGCGTCCAATGCCATGTGCCAGCGAATCGCTCACCCCGCGCCTGTTCAGCAGCACATCGCCATAAACCGGGCTGACCGCCTTGCCGCCGTGCATCTCCTCGTAAAATTTTACCACGCGGTCAATCAGCGACGCACCCGGTATTTTTTGAAACTCCTCGCCACTTATGGACGCCACCGGCGTTCCATCGAGAAACACACGCTGCGCCAGCCGCAACCAGTCCCCAAAATACCGCTTGAAAAACGGCGTCCGCACCCGCACCCACTGCCGCTCATTCAGCTTCGTGTTCCTGCCGTTGGGAGCCTTCAACCACCCCGGTTTCTTCGTGCCGTCCGGGTTCGTGTATCGCGCCACAACGGCGGCGTATTGCCGCCTCGCCTCCGCCAGCTCTTCCGCCGAGGCGTCGCTGTCCTCATCCGCCCTGCTGTAAAGCGTGCTGTTATTTTCCAGCGAGAATACCCCGTTGTTGCCCGTGGCTGACTTGGCTTGGTTGGGGCTGAAAACCAGCCATGATTTTCCCGCACCCTCAAAACGGTTGAAATAAGAAAAGCCGTCGCGACCCAAGGATTGGAACGTAGCCGCCATTTCCTCGTCGCTTTTATCCATCGCCCAGT
>JAISZI010000068.1 GCA_031269335.1 Puniceicoccales bacterium | reverse complement strand
TGCGTCCCCAGTTTTTTCTCCGCCTGCTGGATGTCACGATCAGCAACGTCGCTATCATACCCATTACTCTTTGCCAGATACCACCACGCCAACCCATCGACTTCATTTTTTATCACGCCCTGGCCGTTGGAATACATTAATCCGAGTCTGAATTGCGCGACCGCATGCCCTTGTTCGGCAGCCTTGCGAAACCATGTTGCCGCTTTCGCGTAGTCTTTTGTCACGCCCTGACCGTAGTAATACATTCCTCCGAGGCGGCATTGCGCGACCGCATCCCCTTGTTCGGCAGCCTTGCGAAACCATGTTGCCGCTTCCGCGTAGTCTTTTGTCACGCCTTTGCCGTAGTAATACATGTCTCCGAGGAAGTATTGCGCTTCCGCATTCCCTTGTTCGGCAGCCTTGCGATACCATGCTACCGCTTCCGCGTAGTCTTTTGTCACGCCTTCGCCGTAGTAATACATGTTTCCGAGGCTGCATTGCGCGACCGCCAGCCCTTGTTCGGCAGCCTTGCGAAACCATTTTGCCGCTTCCGCGTAGTCTTTTGTCACGCCTTCGCCGGTGTAATACATGAATCCGAGGCTGTATTGCGCGACCGCCTGCCCTTGTTCGGCAGCCTTGCGATACCATGTTGCCGCTTCCGCGTAGTCTTTTGTCACGCCTTCGCCGGAGTAATACATGTTTCCGAGGCTGCATTGCGCTTCCGCATGCCCTTGTTCGGCAGCCTTGCGAATGGCGTCCATGTCGGATTGCGTTTTGGAGAGTATCGGCAGCAGGAAAAAGCCGGTGGCAAGCAATACCAAGGCGAACGACACGGAGCAGATGATGCGTGCTTTCATGGCATGAAGAAATGGGCGAAGTCCCCATGTTTCAAGATTGTTTCCACCCACTTGTGATCCGCCGGTCAACAGCCCGCCGGTCATCCGGCGCGACGAGAGCGACGGGTGCGAGGTTGAGTGCGCCGGTAGCGGTAGCGATGGCTGCGGTTAGCCCGAAACGGGCGGCGATGGTGCGGGAAACGGTGGAAGAGGAGAAATGTTTCATATCGGCGGCGTGTCGTGCGCGATGGGAGAGGGGTTGTCAAGCGTTGTTAAGGGTGGAAAAAGAGGGGGGGGTGGAAAGAGGAAGGATGGCGAAAATCAGGAGTTGCTGTGGTTGCGCCCTGACGGGGCGCAACCATAAGGTAGAATGGTGCGAGATTTTGCATTTCGCCGAAATCGTGCTTGTGGGCATTCTGGTTTTTGGAAGACTGGGGTTGAGTTTTTTCCAAGGGCTGGCTGGACTGCACACTCTTTTTTATTTTTATGTTTCGTTTTCGCACTATGGCATCCACATCGCCAGCCGCCGGAGTGGCGGGTGGCGAAGGGGAGAGCGATTACACGCCGTGGCGGGCGACGAAGTTTTATATTCCGCTCGTCATACAAGCTGTGTCCCAGAGTCTCACTTGGCCGCTTGTGGCTTCCATTGTTTCGCATGGCAACCTGGGCAAGGACGCGCTTGCGGCGTTTGCGCAAGGGCACGGCATTATGATTGTCATTGGCTCGCTTGGTGGCGGGCTGCTTACCACGGGAATGCTTTTCGGGCGGGATGCCCGGGGTTTCCGTATTTTCAAGCGGCTTAATTTAATGTTTGCGGTGGTGTTGCTTACCGCGCAGGTGTGCGCGTGTTTGCCGGGTGTGGATACTCTTATATATTGTGGTATTCTGGGGCTTCCCGATCCGCTTGATCAGATTGCGCGCAATGTGACGCTGATGAGCATTCCGTTGCACTTGTTGTTTTTTTTGCGCAACGCTTCGCTTGTCGCCCTTTACAATGCCCGGGCGAGTGCGTTGGCGAACTGGGCGACGCTGGCGCGCATTGCACTCACGGTTTCTTTTGCGTGGTTTTTCCCGCAATTTGGATGGGTGGGTTACCCGATGGGAGTGTTGGCGATGACGGTTCCCGTGGGGCTGGAATTTTTCTTGTCCGAGTGTTTTGCGCGGACTTATGTGCGCAATCTTCCGTCGTTGCCGGCGGCGGCGCCCGCCCAGAATTTGCGCACGCAATTTCTTTTTACAATACCCCTTTCTTTTGGCGGTGTGCTGCTGGCGCTTTCCGGTATTATTACCGGGGCGTTTATCGCCCGTGCGGACTCACCTACGCAGATGTTGCCTGTCCATTATATGGTAATGGGTATTATCAATCCCGTGGGTTTTGCGGCGTTGCGGATACAGGCGGTAGTGCTCTCGTTTCCTCCTAAAGATAATTACGCGAATAATCTTTTGCGCTTTGGTTTTGTTGCCGGAATAGTTCTCTCAATTTTTCCGCTGCTTGGGCAAATTCCTGCTGTTGCGCAGTGGTATTTTGTCAAAGTGCAAAACCTTCCGCCTGCCGATGTTCCGCTTGTTTCGAGTGCCATGCTTGCGGCTGGTTTTCTGCCTGTTTTACAAGCCTTGCGTGGGCACGCCGAAGGGCTTGCTGCGTGGCGTAAACGTCCCAACGCAATTTTGGTCGGGCAGGCTGTTTATCTGGCATCTATTGTCACTACGTTGAGTCTGTGTTTACATTTCAAAATGCCCGGCTACCTCATGGGGGTCACAGCGCTTTTGGTTTCTATTACGATGACGCTTATTGCCATCCGTCTCGGTCTTCTTTGGGTTGATATTGAGGAATCTTTTGGGCGCATTCCGCCTTCGCAATCGTGATGTCTAAAAACGTGTTCTGCCGTGCTCTATTTTGTCGCGAGTTCGTAGGCGAAGCAGGTGCCGTTTTTTGACACTGTTTTTGCCGGTAGTATAAGGGCGTTTCCCTGGCGGGATAACGTTATTTCGCGCTGGCGTTTGCCGGTGGCGTCAACGGTCCATGCGCGCCAAGTTTTGGTGGAGGCGAGGCGGAGCCAGACTTTTGCTTCGCCGGCTTGCACGAGGTGTGGTTCTCGTCCCCGTTCTTTGAGGAGGCGTCGGTCGTGGTTGGCGAAACGCATTCCTGTTGGCAAGGCGTCCGTCAGGTGCAAGACCAGCAGGCGCGAGCATTCTGCCAACGGTTTTCCGTCGAGAGAGACTACGGATAATGTTCCGAAAGTTTCGCCGTTTTCCACCCGCACGCGTGCGCCTTCGAGTGTCTGTTCCGGCGGGAGGACAAACAGTTCGCTGCGCGGCGTCACGACCTTCATTGCCCCTTTTTTTGGGAGGAGTTCAATCTGACCGGTGTCGCTCACGAAGCGCGTTCCTTCTGCGTCGAACGATTCCGGCGGCAGCACTCCGGCGCGTTTCAGCCGTTGCGCTAATGCCGTGTCTGCACGAAAGATGCATGCCGTGTTTGGCGCGGTTATGACTGCGGTGAGTTTGTGTTTAACGATCTCGTTTTCCGGTGTTAAAATTCCCGAACCGATGCGTGTGATTAAGCCGAGTTTAGAAAACGTTTCCGGGAACTCGCGCCCCTTTGCGTCGAAAGCGTCCGGCGTTTGCACCGCGTAGCCGATGGCGTGTTTTGCAGGAGAAATATCGCCACGCCGGAAGAGCAGTGCTCCGACTCGGTCGGCGAGCAACCCAACGGGATCGTCGGCAATGGCAAACGTGTCCGTCACACCGCCGTTCGCCGCCGAGGTGCGCCGCGAGGCGTATTCAAAATTATAGACCGCGTCCCAGTCTTGAAGGCTCGCGTAGGCTGGCATAAGTACGCCGCCTTCAGCACGATAGCGATTCGGACGGACGTAGTTAAATTCCGACACCATATACGGTTTTCCCCAGAGGCGGGACGCCATCATCCCGCGGGGCGTCCGCGCAGTGGCTCTTACCGCGCTGCCTTGTGCGAAAGCGAAGGGCAACGCCCATTGCCTCTCCGGAAATTGCGGGTGATCCCAGTATTGATGATTATCAACATAATCATACTGCGACCGCGCAAAGGCGAGTGCTGGCATGTGGAGAAAATTTGTTCCCGTGAGCAGTGCCTTTACGCCTAACGAGCGAAGGAATGCGTGTGATCGCGCATCGGCGGCGATTTGCCGTTCGTGGATAAAAAGGTTGAAGCCAGTTTCACGGACGTCTCCAGATTTTTCGCGGTTGGCAGCGTTTTTCCACCACTGATGAAACGCCTCTTCGTAACGCTGCCGGATTGCGGGCGTGCAATTGGCCCAAATTGTTAATGTATCTTCATTTAACGGACATATCCCGATCAATGCCGGGTCTTCCGCCCAAGTCAGACCGGTGTGCGGATTGCGGTGCAAGAGCAGGCGTGCGGCGAATGTTTTCCACGCCGTGAATGCTTCTTCCGAAATGGGGACGAGCGCCTTGAATTGTGCGGTGCTGTCGTTTCCCGAAGCGATTCCGATGGTGGCTTTTTCGGCGGCGCTGAAACCGCGCAGCGTGAACAGGTCGATGTTCACATAAAGTCCGTGCCGTTTCATGGCGGCGAAGAGGGCATCGAGTTTTTCGATCTGGTTCGGATCGAAGCCGTGAGAGTGTTTTCCCTTTGCTACCAAATCGCGGTCATAGTGGTGGAAACGCACGCTATTATACCCCGAAGCGGCGAGCCGCCCTGCCAGCCGGTCTGCTTCGTCGGGTTCCAGATAATTCGCTGAAAAACAAAGATTTACACCCCACAGGCGCACGCGTTTTCCGGGGCGTCCGGCAAACTCGAAATGTCCCGACGGCGTTGCGACGAGCCGCCCGTATTTGCCGGCGGGCGCATCGGCGAGAAAAGAAAAATCAAAAACGCCGCCCGGTGCGATTTCTACAGAATGTTTCCACGCCGCCCACTCCGTTCCGGGCGCGATTACCAACGGCATCTCCAATGAAAGCGGCACGACGTTGTCGGGCGAACCGCTCACCCCTGCAATTATCCACGTTGCCGCGCTGGTGCATTCCACCGACACCGAGGCAACGGGTTTCCTCTCCAAAACGAAACGGGAAACGTAAAGACCGACCACCGGCGAAGTTGCATTTTTTCCCGTCCAGCCCACAGCACCGTTAGGCAAGGGAGCAGGCATCTTCCAGTCGCCCAAGTCGCGCTTTGCCCGCACTTCGTAATCGCTCCTACTCCCGTCGGCGTAACGCACACGCACTTTTCCCACGGGTTGCCCGCCGGCGGGCAACGATGCCCCGGTGTGCAACAGGCAAAGATTGCGCCAAGTCGGTCTGCCCGGCACGGAAAACGTAGCCGCTTGCGGCAAAACGTTTTGCATCGCTTTGCCCAGAACAAGCACGGCGCGCCCGCCATTAGTCGCGGGATCGATGATGTCGAAGTTCACCCCGGCGGCAGTCAGTTTCCCCGGTGTCATGGCCGCCAACTCGTTGTCACGCGGGTTTGCCCAACTGCCTCGCCTGTCGCCCGAAATCGCATTGTGAAAACTGCGGTTGACCTGTGCTCGCAGCGCGACGGGCACGCTGCGCCAAGGTGCTTTGTTCATGGTGACAACTAACCCAGACCGTCGAAACTTTTTCGCCGTTAACGGAAAATAAATGCGCACCGTGTAGGCGTCGTGCTTCCACCTGCGTTGATCTTGAACGAGCAAACCAAAAACGCCGCTGATCGAGATGGTGCCCGTCGCCGTTGGCAAAACCAAGGTGCGCGTTTTCACCGCAGACTCGCCAACCAACACCATTTGCCCCCGAAATTCCGTTTGCAAGACGTGGGGCTTGCCGTCGATTTCCACCGTCCGCCCTTTCGCTATTTCCAACGGAAGTGTCACCTGCAAAGCCAGTTCACGCGTCGGAACCCCGGCGGAATCCGCACTCGCAACATTATATTCTACCCGCAATGACCGCGCATCCAACGGCACTACTTGTTGACGAATTAGAAGCGTCCCCGCGTTTCCCGAAGCCGCAAGTGCGCCGTGTGTCTCCCACCGCTTGGCTTGCGAACGCGGATAGCCGGCATCAACACGCGCTTTTGCCTGCGTGACCGATGCCCACTGCGGATCAAAATGCACCACGGCAAAATCGACCCCGTCAAACTGAAACACCCCAGTCGGTCGCAGTGAAAGATTCGACACGCCCATCGTTTGACCCAGCACCGCCGACGCCGGAGCAGCAAGGAACGCGAGATAAACGAAAAACAAACGAGAAACAAAACGAGAAAAACGCATGGCAATAAACAAGACAGGTTGAATCAAAAAAAGTGGCGCGAACATTGACGCGGCGATTGCGGAGAGGAGGAGTTCAGCCAGTTCTGTGCGAGCCAATTTTGGCGAGATAGGGTGCGGAGGGAGTTTTGCCTGAGGCGACTAATTCCGGGGTTCCTTCTGCGACGAGCAGCCCGCCCGCTTCCCCCGCTTCTGGACCGAGTTCGAGCAACCAGTCTGCCGCGTTCAAAACGTCGCTGTTATGCTCGACCACGACGAGCGAGTGTCCGGCGTTCGTCAGCCGTTGCAGCACGCTTAGCAGGCGGGCGACGTCTTCGCGGTGCAGCCCCGTGGTGGGTTCGTCGAGCAAGATGAGGGCGTGTTGTCCGCCCGGGGCGTTGTCGGCGCCGCCGCTTTCCTTTTCGTCTTCGCCGAAGTTTTGCAGGAAACGCACCAGTTTGAGCCGCTGCGCCTCGCCCCCGCTGAGCGTGTTAAGCGATTGACC
Source organism: Puniceicoccales bacterium (assembly GCA_031269335.1). Classification (GTDB taxonomy): domain Bacteria; phylum Verrucomicrobiota; class Verrucomicrobiia; order Opitutales; family UBA953; genus CALNBE01. The sequence goes on along the minus strand of JAISZI010000068.1, from coordinate 21,799 downwards.
GAGCGAGAGATAGCCCAAGCCAACCTCGGCGGGAAGCGCGAGGGTGCGGGTGATGGCGGCGTCTTCGGCAAAAAATTCGCACGCTTCGTCCACCGTCATTTCCAGCAAGTCGGCGACGGTTTTGCCGCGAAACTTGAATGCCAAAATTTCGCGCCGGAAGCGTCTTCCATCGCACTCGGGGCAGGGGACGTGGACGTCCGCCAAAAACTGCATTTCCACGGTTTCCCAGCCCGAACCGCCGCAACGGGGGCAACGCCCGTCGCCGCTATTAAAAGAAAAGTGAGCCGTGGTGAAACCGGACTCACCCGCCTCCGGCGAGGCGGCGAGGCGGCGGCGGACAGCTTCCCACGCGCCGCAATACAAGGCGGTGTTGGAGCGCGGCGTCCGGCTGACGGGCGACTGGTCAACGCGGGCGATTTCGGTGAACGCGATATCGCAGGCGGCGGCGAAGCGGGCGGTGTCGGAGGTGTGCCGGAAGACACGGGCAGCGGCCTGTGCCGGCAGCCTTTTTTTTGCGCTGCCGGTGGGGACGCGGGCAAGTATCTCGTTCAACAAAGTGGATTTGCCCGAACCCGACACGCCGCATACGCCGACAAAGTGCCCCAGCGGAATTTCCAAATTGAGGCCACGGAGATTGTTCGCGCAGATGTCGCGCAAGCGCAAACGGGGCGTTTTGCCGTCCACGGGGCGGCGTGCGGCGGCGGAGATCGTCCGCGCACGGGAGAGCCATGCGCCTGTGGGAGAATCTTTTACGGAGACGATGCCCGCTGGTTCGCCTGAATAGACGACGCGCCCGCCGCGGCGTCCGGGCAACGGACCGATTTCGACAAGGTAATCGGCGGCGCGCATTACGGACTCGTCGTGCTCGACTACGACGACGGTGTTCCCCTGTTGCGCGAGCAAGCGCAACACCCCGATCATGCGCCCGAGGTCGCGCGGGTGCAGCCCCACGCTTGGTTCGTCGAGCACGAAGAGTGCGTCCGCCAGAGCCGCGCCGAGGCAAGCCGTGAGGTTGACGCGCTGCGCTTCGCCCCCGCTCAGCGTGCGCGATTGGCGGTCGAGGGCGAGATAGCCCAACCCGACCTCTTCGAGGTAGGCGAGGCGCACGAGAATCGCGTCAAGCGCCTGTTCGGCGGGATGGCGTCCGTGCGGCGTATGGTGTGGGCGCAGCACGGCGAGAAGCTCCGAGACGGGCAGCGCGTAAAGTTGCGGAAGCGAAAACCCGCGCCATTTCCAGCACAACGCTTCCGGTTGGAGGCGCAGTCCCCCGCACGCGCCGCAGGTCGTGTAGCTGCGGAATCGCGAGAGAAACACGCGCACGTGCATCTTGTAGGCGTTGCCTTCCAACCACGTGAAAAAGTCCTTTATGCCATACCACGCCCGCGGCCATTTCTTGTTTCCCGTGCCATAGCCCGGCTCGCCGTTGATGACGAAATCTCGGTGTTGCTCGGAAATGTCCTTCCACGCCACATTTAACGGGAGACCCTGTTTTTTCGCGCAACGCTCAAGGTCGCGCTGGCTCTCTCCGTAGATTTTTCCCTGAAAAGGCGCGATGGCACCTTCGGCGATGGATTTAGTTTCGTCGGGAATGATTTTCGCCCAGTCCAGCCCGATGACGCGCCCGAAACCGCGGCACACGGGGCACGCGCCGATGGGCGAATTGAACGAGAAAAGCGCGGGCGCGGCGGGGCGAAAACGCCGTCCGGTGCTGTCGGTGAGATTTTCGCAAAACACCTGTGCCTCCAATTTCACGCCCGCGCCGTTTTTTTCATTAAAAATCGCGAGCCGCCCTTGCCCAAGGCGGAATGCCGCCGTCGCCGCCTCGATGAACCGCGCCTTGTTTTCCGGCGCCAGCGCGACGCGGTCTTGCAACACAAAGCCCTCGTGCCGCGCCGCGTTTTCCGCACCCAAATCGACCAGTTTGACGAGTGCGCCGCCAAACACTCCCCGCGTGTAGCCTTGCGCGATGAACGGCGCCAACGCCGTGCCCCAATCCATGCCGGCAGGACGCGCCACGGCGAACCCCGCGAGCACTTCGCCGCCTTCGCCCGCCCCGGCGGTCAACACCGCCCAGACGCTTTCGGGGTGGTGTTCGCTGATAAGCCCGCCCGTCGCCGGATCGTGCAATTGCGCCCGGTGCGCATACCACACCTTGAACCAGTCGCAAAGCCCGGTCATCGTGCCCACCGTGGAACGCGAAGTTTTGACGGTGTTTCCCTGTTGAATCGCGATGGAAGGGCGGATGTTTTCGATGCGCCCCACCTTTGGCGCGGGCATCAATTCGAGAAACTGCCGCGTGTAGGGGCTAAACGTTTCCACATACCGCCGCTGCCCCTCGGCATAAAGCGTGTCGAACACCAATGACGACTTACCCGCCCCACTCAACCCCGTGACTACGACCACCTTCCCCGTCGGTATGTCGAGGTCGCACCCCTGCAAATTATTTTGGCGAGCATCACGAATGCGGATAAAATTGGTGTCGGGCTTACGCGAAGGCGGCATGGTTGCGGCAATGTCAAATCGAGCCTGCTACCGCCGCAAGTTCGTTTTGGTGCTCGGAGGGGGACTTGAACCCCCATGCCTCGCGGCACATGAACCTGAATCATGCGTGTCTGCCAATTTCACCATCCGAGCGCGACTAAAACGAGGGGCGCGTTAAAAGAAACTCCTCCCCCCGCTGTCAAGCTTTGCACACCGCGCCTACGGGTAACTTCGTTATGGAGGGCGACCCTGCCCGCGTCCGCCTGCCGCATCTTGCACTTTACAATATCCTTCTCCTAAAAATGGTGCCCGAAGGGGGACTTGAACCCCCACGCCTTGCGGCACTGGAACCTAAATCCAGCGTGTCTGCCAATTTCACCATCCGGGCGTGAAAACAGCTCCGAAAATGCCGTCCGACCTTTCTTTTTCAAATGAAAATTGCCCTCTCTGCACGATGGCGCAGTTGACAACATTTCAGGAAACGCAAAGCTCCGTGCCGTCATGAACACTTACGATAATCCCTTCGTTGTGGCAGAGGCCTCGGCAGAGACCCGCGCCATTTTCTACCGCAAAGCATACGGGCTGGTTGCGTTCGCCATCGCGGCTTGGGCAGGAGTGCTCGCCGCTCTTTTTGCAACGGGCGCCGCTGTCCCAATCATGGAGTTCGTCGGAGCAGGGCGGTTCACCTGGCTGATTGTGCTCGGCGTGTTTTGGCTCGCCACCTCCACCGGACAGCGCATGGCGTTTTCCGAATCCAGACCAAAACAATACTTAGGTCTTGGCATCTATATCGCCGCTTACGCCGTGCTTTTTGTGCCCATCATGGTTATTGTGGCAGTAAGGACCGACGGTAATATCATGGAAATCCTCAAACCCGCCGGTTTGACCACTCTCGCCCTCTTTGGAGCACTCACCGCAACCGTTTTTATGACGTCGAAGGACTTTTCCTTCCTGAAAACCACCGTCGTCATCGGTTCCTTTGTCGCTCTGGGTGCCATTCTCGTCTTCACGATCTTCGGCATTTCTCCGGGCGCATGGTTTTCTGTCGCAATGATAGCCCTGATGAGTGCCGCTATCCTCTGGCAAACTTGGCAGGTCAAAAACCAGTGCCACCACGAACAATACGTCGGTGCCGCCGTAGTGATATTCGCCGGGATCATGACCCTCTTTTGGTATGTCATCCAGCTCTTCCTTAGCCGCCGCAGCTAATTAATAATGCGCGACCGCGCACCTCCCTGCCTTGGGTAAAATAAAGAAAGTCCGCGCCGACGAGTTGCTCGTTCTCCAAGGCAAAGCAGACTCACGCACGAACGCCCGCGCACTCATCATGGCGGGCAAGGTGCGTTTCGCCCCAGACAGCCTTGTTGCCAAACCTGCGACCACCTTTCCCGAAGATACCCCGCTCCGCGTCGAAATTCCCCCGCGCTTTGTCAGCCGAGGGGGCGAAAAGCTCGCTTGCGCCCTGACTCACTTCGGCATCAACCCCGCCCAAACACGCGCCCTCGACATCGGCGCGTCCACAGGCGGCTTTTCTGACTGCCTCCTCCAAAATGGCGCAATCAGCGTCGTGTGCGTGGACGTCGGGCGCGGGCAGCTTCACCAAAAACTGCGGAACGATCCCCGCGTGACCAACTTAGAAAAAATCAACGTCCGCCACCTCGCGCAGACCCCGCTCCCGCACGAAACCTTCGACATTGTAGTGATGGACCTATCTTTCATCTCGCTGACGAAGGCGCTTGTTCCGGCGTGGGCACGGGTCGCTTCCAACGGCTGGCTCGTCGCACTCATAAAACCCCAATTTGAAGCCGGAAAAGCCGAGGCAGACAAAGGCGCGGGCGTCATTCGTGACTCGCTCGTGCACGCCCGCGTCGTCGAGTCCATTGTGGCATTCGTCCGCGAACACCTCACCGGCGCCTTCCCGCCGGGGGTCGTCGAATCTCCTGTGACCGGCGGCGACGGCAATCGCGAATTTCTCCTCGCTACGCGCCGTATTGCGCAAAATTGACGCTCCACTTGTAGTATTCAAAAAAAGGAACCATTCCCCGCCCTGCGTTTCTCACCATTCCTCCCATGCGGCACTTTATTAAGGAAACAGACTTCACTCACGCGGAAATCAAACACGTGTTTGCCTCTGCGGCGGCAATGAAGGCGGCGCGTAGTGCTACGCCCCCCTCAACCTTGCCCCTCGCCCGCCAGTCATGGGGTCTCCTCTTTTTCAAAAAGAGCACCCGCACCCGCGTCTCTTTCCAAGTCGGCGTCAGCGAATTGGGCGGGCACCCGGTCATGCTCAATGCAGAAGAATTGCAACTTGCCCGCGGTGAAACAGTTGGCGATACCGCCCGCGTGCTTTCGCGCTATTTGCACGGTCTCGTCGTCCGCTGCTACGAACATTCCTTGTTGGAAGAAATCGCCCAGTTCGGCACCGTGCCAGTCATCAACGCATTGAGCGATTACCTCCATCCCTGCCAGATATATGCGGATTTCTTTACACTCGCCGAACGTTGGAGCAACGGCGACCCGACCCGTTTCCTCGAATCGCTCAAAGGGCGTAAAATCGCCTTCCTCGGCGATACCGCCTGCAATATGGCGAACTCCCTCATCCTCGGCGGCGCCCTCTTCGACGTCGAAGTCGCCCTCGCCGGTCCCCCAGGCTACGAACCGCACAAAGCTATCCGGGCACAACTCTTGCGCGACAGACTCACCCCAACATGGAATTTTACCACCGACCCCTTTGAGGCGGTGCGCGACGCCGACATGCTCTACACAGACGTCTGGGTGAGCATGGGCGTCGAAGCGGAAAAATCGGAACGCCTGCGCCAAATGCGCCCCTATCAAGTAAATGCGCCACTCATGCGCACCGCGAAACCCGATGCCTACTTCATGCACTGCCTCCCCGCCCACGTCGGCGAAGAAGTCACCCAAGAAGTCCTCGATAGCCCATCCTGCATCATTTTCGACCAAGCCGAAAACCGCCTCCATATCCAAAAGGCTATTCTCGCCCAACTCTCCGCCCGAAACTAACCCCGTCCCTTTCCCTAAAAAATGGCACGACTCCTCGTCGCACTCTCCGGAGGCGTTGACAGCTCCGTCGCCGCCCTCCTCCTCAGACAAGCAGGACACGAGGTCCATGCCGCTTATATGCGCACATGGATGAACGAAGAACTCCTGCCCCTGCCGGGGGAATGCCCCTGGGAAGACGACGTCGTCAACGCCCGCAGCGCAGCCGAAAAAATCGGTATCCCCTTCCGCATCATCGACCTCGTTCGCGACTACCGCCAACACGTCGTCGAATACCTCATCGAGGGCTACCGAAAGGGTATGACCCCAAACCCGGATATCGTGTGCAACCGCGAAATGAAATTCGGCATCTTCTTACAACGCGCCCTCAACGACGGCTTTCAGGGAATCGCCACCGGACATTACGCCCGCAGACGGGATAACTCCGACGGCTCCACGGACATCCTCGAAGGGCTTGACGCGAAAAAAGACCAGTCCTACTTCCTCGCCCTCCTCCGCCAAGACCAAGCGCGCCTCGCCCATTTTCCCCTCGGCTCTTTACAAAAAAGCCAAGTCCGCGAAATCGCCCGCAACGCCGATTTGCCCAACGCCGCCCGCAAAGACAGCCAAGGCATTTGCTTTCTCGGCAAAGTGCCTATCAACAACTTCCTCGCCCTGCGCATCCCCGACAACCCCGGTCCCATCGTCAACGCATCAGGCACCACGCTTGGTTTCCACCGCGGCCTCCACCGTTACACCCTCGGGCAACGCAAAGGTCTCGATATCCCCTCCAATAAGGACAACGAACACTATGTCGTTATAGCAAAAGAAATTGAGACAAATACCCTGCGCGTCGCTTTCGACCATCCCGCCGATGCGCCAACCCTCTACACAAACAATGCGCACGTCCACAGCCTCTCTTGGCTAAATGTTCCCGTAACAAACACTTGCGAACTCGACGCCCGCGTCCGCTACCGCGATCCCGCAACCCGTATCCAATTTACCCCCGACAAATCAGGCGGCGCACACGTCCTTTTTCACGAAACACAACGCGGCATTGCCCCTGGTCAAATACTCGCAATCTACGACGGCGCGACTCTTCTCGGCGGGGGTGTTTTTTGCTAACTTTTGCTAACAGGCGAGCACTCGGAGAGTAGTGTTGAACAATTTACCACGGAGACGCCTCGGAGGCGTCCGTCGCAGGTCGGATAGGAGGCGTGCGATGCGCTCCTATCAAAAGACAGCGCACCCGTTGAGCGCGGGGAACGGGACGATTTAGCGCGATAGAGGGCGGCGGGACAAAAAACACGTCTCCCTTGGAAGTCTGCTTCAGACTCCGGCGACGGATTTTTGATTTCGCCGCCCCGGGTCTCTTGCTCAGCGAGCTACGAGTGCGGGACATTGTCCCGACAACGCCCACCGCTGGTTTAGCGGAAAGAGCAGATTTAGTTTTGGTCTTTTGCACCTTCATAGAATCACCTCACGGAGAAGGAAGCTGTGTGGGCGCATGGAATTGTCAAGAGGGAGAAGGCGGCGGAAAAAGGAGATGCGGGCGGAGGCGAAAGAGACGTCAAATACCGGTTCCGGACACTGGGAAAACTCCCTAAAACTGCCTTTTGCGCACCCGTGAGGGAACGATTTTCATTTTCTCCTTTCTTTGACTTTTCGGCTGTTAGCCAACCAAAGACACACACTTGCCATGAAGCACATCGTTCCATTTCTGATTCTGTCTTGCGCCACTGCGGCGTGGCAGGGTTGCGACCAAAATGCCAGCCAACCCGTTCCCGCCGCGAAACCCGTCACTTCCGTTCCCGCCGAAACACCGCCGCCCGCCGCACCTTCCCCCACTGCGGCCGCGCCCGCAGTGCCCGTCGCACCCGCAGCGGTGCCCGCGCCTGCCGCCGTGGAAGACGCCGCCGAGAATTTCGACCCCGCCACCGACCCCGTGCTTGGCTGGTGGGTGGGCGTTCTTGACCCCAGTGACGAGAGCAAGGTCTCTGTTCTTTGGCCATCAACAGCTTCCGATGCGCGTTGCCTCAAAACCATCCGTTTCCTCAACGACAGCATGGCGACGAACGGCTGCTGCGCCGGCGCGGAATGGTCTTTCGTTGCGCCCAAGTTCTACAAAGTGGACCGCGAGATTCACGAGCTTTACTACCTCGCAGACGCCAACACGCTTTACTTTCTCGCCCGCGTGGCACCGGCGGGCAGCGACGGAATTTTCAAGAAAATCGTTGCCGGAATCGCCCAAGGGGAGACGCCAGACGCACTTTTCGCCAAAGGCGTAGCGACCGCTCTCGGCAAATTCCGGCGCCCGGGCGCGAACATCGGGAAATAGCGTTGCCGTCGGTGTTACCCGCTGCCACAACGCTGCGCATGATTGTTGTTTTAGGAGCCTCCGGATACGTCGGGCAGGCCTATGCCGCCTGTCTTCGGGCAAAAGGAGTGCCTTTCGTGGGGCTTTCTCGCTCGGACGTGGATTACACGAAACAAGAAACCTTAACCGCTTTTTTGAAAGAAACCCGCCCCGAGTTCCTCATCAACGCAGCCGGTTACACAGGGAAACCCAATGTGGACGCTTGCGAGAAAGATAAAGCTAACTGCTTGCAGGGGAACGCTGTGCTGCCGGGTGCCGTCCGCGCCGCCTGCACCGCCGCAGCTATCCCGTGGGGGCATGTCTCGTCCGGTTGCATTTTCTCAGGCACGCGCCCGGACGGGCAGGGCTTCAGCGAAACTGACGCGCCAAACTTCTCCTTCCGCCAAAACAATTGCAGCTTTTACAGCGGCACCAAAGCACTTGGCGAAGAAGTGCTTGGCTATGGCGTAACCGGAGCCGATGAGACCGGTGTCCCGCAGTGGAATTTTCTCGAAGGAGAACCCAATGGCTACATCTGGCGCCTGCGCATCCCGTTCGACAACAAGGATAACCCCCGCAACTACCTCACCAAACTCATGCGCTACGAATCTCTCCTCGATGCAACCAACTCGCTTTCGCAGCTGGGCGAGTTCGTGCGCGCCACCCTCGAATGTTGGGAAAAACGCGTCCCCGCAGGCATTTACAACGTGACCAACCCCGGCTCCATCTCCACGCACGAGGTGGTTGCCCTGATAGAAGAAACCGGCGTTTGCCGGAAAAAATTCCAGTTCTTCAAAGACGAGGCTGACTTTATGCGTAGCGCCGCCAAGACCCCCCGCTCTAACTGTGTTCTGCGCACCGACAAGCTCCGTGACGCGGGCATCCGCATGAGCGAGGTTCACGATGCGATCAGACAAGCCCTGCGCGAATGGGCGCGCTGATCGCGCTCTCTTTTTTCACGCCAACACCATGAAAATCCTACTCACAGGCGGCGCGGGCTTCATCGGCGTCAACCTTATCCGCCACATCCTCGCCACTACGGAACACACCGTGCTGAACGCCGACGCGCTCACCTACGCCGGCAACCGCGCATCGCTTGCCGACCTCGCCGATCACCCCCGCTGCCAACTCGCGCAAACCGACATCCGCGACTCCGCCGCCCTGCGCCGCCTCTTCGACGTCTTCCAACCCGATTGGGTCGCCCACCTCGCCGCAGAATCCCATGTTGACCGCTCCATCGACGCCCCCGGCGATTTTATCCAGACCAATATCGTCGGCACCTTTAATCTCCTCCAATGCGCCCGCGCCCACTACGAAACCCTCTCCGGCGCCGACCGAGAACGCTTCCGTTTCCTGCATGTCTCTACCGACGAAGTGTTTGGCAGCCTGGGTGCCACCGGTTTTTTCACGGAAACCTCCCCCTACGCTCCCCGTTCGCCCTATTCCGCGAGCAAAGCCGCCTCCGACCACCTCGCCCGCGCATGGGCTGACACCTATGGTTTGCCCGTGCTCGTGACAAATTGCTCAAACAATTACGGTCCATACCAATTTCCCGAAAAACTCATTCCCGTGGTCATATTGAAGGCACTGCGCGGCGAACCCATTCCTGTTTACGGCAAGGGCGAAAACGTCCGCGATTGGCTCTATGTCGGCGACCACGCGTGCGCCCTTGTGGACGTTCTTTCAAAGGGCGCCCCCGGCGAAACCTACAACATCGGAGGCAATAACGAGCGCACGAACATCGAACTCGTCCGTCTCCTGTGTTCCATCCTTGATGAATTTCGCCCGCGCACCGACGGTCAGTCCCACGCCGACCGCATAAGCTTCGTGGCAGACCGACCGGGGCACGATTTGCGCTACGCCATAGACGCCTCAAAAATAAGACGCGAGTTGGGCTGGAAACCCACCCAGGAGCACGATTCTGGCTTCCGCAAAACAGTAGAATGGTATCTCGCCAATGAAACCTGGTGGCGTAACATCCTCAACGGCAGCTACAAACTGGAACGCCTCGGGACGGGCGTTTCCACGGGCGGGGCGTGACAGGTTTCGACATCAATGGCTTCGCTTCCCTCTATTCCCGACGTCTTCCCCCCGCCCGCCGACGGGGCGGTGGATGTGCTCTTTATCGCCGGTGAGCATTCTGGCGACGAACACGCGGCGCGGGTGATCGCCGACCTTTTGCGGCGCAACCCGCGGTTGCGCGTCGCCGCGTTCGGCGGTCAGGAGATGCGCAGTGCCGGGGCGCAATTACTTTTCGACATGACGGGGTTTTCCGTGGTGGGTCTATTTGAAGTGCTCGTGCATTACGGCTTTTACCGGAAACTTTTTGCCCGCGTCCTCGACTGGATAGACCGCCACCGCCCGCGCCTGATTTGTTTCGTGGATTATCCCGGATTCAACCTGCGCCTCGCAGCGTCCATGAAACAGACCGGAATGAGCCGCAAAGGCGGCGGGGAAATTTCACTCTGCTTTTACATCAGCCCGCAGATATGGGCATGGAAGGCGGGGCGGCGTTTTAAGATGGAGCGCACGCTGGACAGCGTGGGTGCCATTTTCCCTTTTGAGGTGGAGTGTTACCGTGACACGAAGATTCCGGTGCGCTTTGTGGGGCACCCGTTCGCGGACACCGGACACACCTTGTCGGCGTGCTATGCGAAAGACGCTCCGGTGCTGCTTCTCCCTGGGAGCCGCCCGAAGGCGGTGCGGCGGATTTTCCCTGCGTTGCTGGCAGCGTGGCGCGTCTTTCTCGAAAAGAGACCTGCCGGACAAGATGCCGTTGTGCTGCACCCCGGGGAGCCGGTGCTCGGCGTGTTGCGGGAATGTCTCGCCCATTTCCCCGATCTTGAGCGGAACGTCCGCCTCGTTCCGCACGGCGGGGAGCAGCTCGCCGCTTCGGCGGTACTGACCAGCTCCGGCACCATGTCGCTCGACCTCGCGCTGGCGGGCGTGCCCGGGGCAGTCGTTTATCTCGCCAATCCGCTGACATGGTTCGTCGGGCGGCGCATCGTGAAAGGCGTGAGTTACCTCGGCATCGCCAATATCTTGCTGGGGCGTCCGGCGTGGCCGGAGTATTTGCAGGACGCCGCCACGCCGGACGCACTCGCCGCCCGCCTCGCCGCCTGCATGGATGACCCTGCAGTCGTGCGGGCTGCGCAAGATGACGCAACGGAACTTCGCGCAATGCTCGGCGGCGAAATAGAGGGCGGCACATCTGCGGCGGATTGGCTCTTGGAATGGCTTCCTGCCGGCGGTTGAGCGCCCCCGCGTGCACGGCGGGGCGGCGTTTTGCCTTTATCCCCCGCCTTTTCCCCCTTTTTTTCGCACATATGCTCTGCTCCCTGCGCATAAAAAATCTCGCTTTGATGGAGACCGCCACCCTCGAATTCGGGGAAGGATTCGCCGCCGTCACGGGCGAAACGGGCGCGGGCAAAAGCGTCCTCCTCGGCGCACTCGGTATGCTCGCGGGTAATCGCACCGCAAAAACCGTTATCCGCAAGGACGCGGAAACCTGCGAGGTGGAGGGCGTCTTCCAGTTCGCGGACGCCGCCGCCGTGGACGCAGCACTCGAAACACTCGACCTTCCCGCGTGCGAAGAAGGGCGGCTCGTCCTGCGCCGAAGCCTTTCGCGCAACAAGCCCCCGCGTGTGCACATCAACGGCGTGGCAGCCACTCTGGCGCAGATGGAGGCACTCGGGCAGGCTTGGGTGGATTTCCACGGACCAGGCGAACCGCAAAAACTTTTCCACGAGCGGCGGCAGCTCGAAATACTCGATCTTTTCGCAGGCGGCGAACAACAGGCTCGGCTGGTTCGCTACGGAAATCTTTACCGCGAATGGCTCGCTATCCTCCGCGAAATCAAGACCATACACACTACCGAAAAAATGTCGGAGGACGAAATCGCATTCACCCGATCCCAACTCGACCGCCTGAATTCGATAGATTTGACCGATGAGGGTATCGCTGCGTTGGAACGCGACTTCAAACGCGCTTCTTCCTCGCACGAACTCGGCGAACTCCACGCACGCATGGACGCCGCACTCGGCGGCGACGACGGCCTCGCCGAAAAAATTCCCGCCGCACTCCGCCTCGCCCGCGAAATATCCGCCCTCGACCCGGACACAGCCTGCCTCGAAAACCGCCTGCACTCGCTCGCCGTCGAGCTGACCGATATTCAGACCGATTACGCCCGCCTCGCGGAAACCGCCGTCGCCGACCCCGCCGTCCTCGACGAACTCACGACCCGCATGAACATCTGGCTGGAAGTGCGCCGCAAGCACGGTCCATCCGTTGCCACCGTGCGCATCCGGCGCGACGCACTCGCCGCCCGCCTCGCCTTGCAGAGCGATATCGCCGGTGCCTTGGAAAAAGCCGCCGCCGCCGCCGCTGAAAAAGAAGCCGCCCTGCGCCTTCTCGCGGACGAGCTGCGCGAAGTGCGCGCCGCCGCCGCCGGCGCACTCGCCGCCGCCGCCGCCAAAATGCTCGACAGGCTCGGTTTCAAAAAAGCCGCCCTGCGCATCCGCGTTGCCGACACCGGCAAGCTCGGCGAAGCGGGCGATAGCACGTGCGAATTTCTCTTCCAGCCCAACGTCGGGCAAAACCTCCTTCCCCTGAGTAAAATCGCGTCCAGCGGCGAAACCGCCCGCGTGATGCTCGCCCTCAAAACCGTCCTCGCCGAGGTGGACAACACCCCCGTCCTCGTTTTCGACGAAGTTGACGCTAATGTCGGCGGCGAGATCGGCTCCTGCGTCGGGCGCGAACTGGCTTCGCTCGCCGGACGCCACCAAGTCTTTTGCGTGACGCATCTGCCGCAAGTCGCAGCGCACGCACGCCAGCACTTTGTGGTGGAAAAAACCCAGACGGACTCCGCCACGAGCATCGCCATACGCGCCCTGCACGATTCCCCGCACGAGCGCGAGGAGGAACTCGCCCGTATGCTCGGCGACAGACACAGCACCTCCGCGCTTTCTCACGCGAGAGAACTGCTGGCGGGCTGAAAAACTCCGATTTTTCGCGTTTGACCGTGCCGCGAAAATTCTCATCCTGCCGCTTTGTTTATGAATAGAACGCTTTTTGCCCTGGCGCTTGTCGCCCTCGCCTCCACTGCCGCATCTGTCTCTGCTGCGGAAAGTCCTGCCGCTCCGGCACCAAAACAACCAGTCGCCGCTCCAGCGGCACCTGCACCCGCACCGCTCACCGCCGAGCAAAAGGAAAAAGTTCTCGAAATACTGGGCTGGCACGCCGCCCAAGGTGCCCTTCCCGGACCACTCGAGTATTTTGGTTTCAACGCCGCCGAGGTCGAAATTATCCTGCGCGGCTTTCGCGACGGCGCCCAAGGGAAAGAATTACCAAAGGACGCACGCGATATTTTCCCCAAACTTAACCAGTTCCTTCAGGAAAAATACAAAGCCAACCAGCCGGTTATCCAAGCCAAACTCCAAAAACAACAGGCGGAGTGGCTCGCCAAAAACCAAGACTTTTTGCGCAACATTGACAAAGACCAATCCGTAAAATCCACCCCCTCCGGCCTGCGCTACAAAATCCTCGCCGAAGGCACCGGTCCCCGCCCGCTGCCCACCAGCAAAGTGAAAGCACTTTACGAAGGAAAACTCGTGGACGGCACCGTCTTTGATTCCACCAAAACACGTAACAACGAACCTACCGAATTTGCTCTCAATGCGGTAATTCCGGGTTGGACGGAAGGTCTCCAAAAAATCAGCAAAGGCGGAAAAATCATTCTCTATGTCCCGCACACATTGGGCTATGGCGAACAGGGCAGCGGACAGGTCATTCCCCCGCTTTCTACACTCACTTTTGAAGTCGAACTGGTTGACATCTCCAACGAAGCACCTCCTGCCAGCGGAGCGCCAAAAGCACCGGGAACCAAATAAATCTGAAAAACCACACCTCCCTGCCGCCGCACACATTGCCGCGGCAGGCTTTTTTCATGGACGCAAAAAAAGGTTTCCTTCTCTCAATCACCAGTGTAGCCTCCGGCAGCATGAGAAAAACAGCTTCGATTATATTTAGCGTTGCCGTCGCTTTGGCGATGTGCCCCGCACTCTCTTTCGCGCAAATGTTGCCCGGCAAAATTGAGGTCACCAAGGTCGTCGGCAATGTCGAGTTGACCATTGAGGACGGAGCCAGCGAAAAATTGGCACCGGGCGCGGTTTTGCAGGCAGGAGTGAAAATTGAAACCGATGCCAAAGAACGCGCTCACCTTTGGTTTGCCAACGGCACACACCTTGTCGTGTTGGAAAATACCGAACTCGAAATCCGCCGTTTTTCCATAGTGACCAACAAGAAAACGCCGCAGTCTGAGTTCTACAAAATGTCCGTCTGGGAAGAACCCAGCAACTCCGCCACCACACTCCGCCTCCCCTTCGGTAGCCTGCGCATCGAAGTTGCCAAACTGAATGTCCCAATTTCGGAATTCCGTGTCCGCACGCCCTTTGTTGACGTTGATGTGCGGGGCACCGACTTCAAAGTAGAACAAGAAGCGGAGTTCGCCCGCGTATCCACTTACAAGGGAAGCGTTTTAGTGACACCCGACCTTTCGTTGGACAAAGATTGGGGCAGAACCGTCGAAGTCACGGAAGGGAAAAGCGTAGTTTACCGCCTCCGTCGGCGCCCCGTCATCGAAGGTTTCACCCGCGAAGCTGGCAAAGCTGGCGCAGGAGGCAAAGAACTCGACGATGATCCCGGTTCGCCCTCGCCCTATCCTCCCACAGACGGACCCTCTCCCCTCATGCCGGAAGCTCCCGCCAACGTCGAAGTGGAAGGTCCTCTTGACCCCACGCTCATTGACGAAGACGTCGTCACCAGCAAAACAAACGGCGAAGGCAAACAACCAAGATAAAGCATTTCATTCCCCTTGAATGACTTCCGTCTATATCGTCCTCGGCGCACCCGATTCGGGACGCCTTGATCTGCTCGCCGACCTCATCGGCAACCTCCCCGAAACCCAGTCCCCGGTAAGAGTTTATCTCACCGACGAATACTCCGAGGCGAAAGCAAATGCCCTCGCCGTGGATGCCGCCGCCGAAATTCGTCGCTGGGGACGCACGCCGGATGGCCCGCCGGACAGGCTTTTCATCGAATCTCCCGAAACTGCCCCAGAAACGGTGTTTATCGTCACTGCCGGACGAATCAACCCCGTTGACCAAATGGAAACGCTCGCAGCACTCCTCCCCGCCCTCAACTGGCAGGTCGCCCGCGTCTTCACCTTTATCCACTGCGCCCTGCTCGCCTCTCACCCAGAATTAGACGAATGGTTCAAGGCTTGTCTCCATTTCTCCGACGTCGCCTTACTGACCCGCTACGAAACAGTAACAAATGCGTGGATAAAAAATTTTACCGACGCCCACAAAAAAGAATGCAACCCCTGCCTGATAGAACTTGTGAGAAAAGATCGCCCCGAAAACCTCGCCCGCATACTGGTGCCGGAGGCACGCCGCTTTTCCAAAATCTTCGACGATACAGACCCGCTCGATGATATGGTGTTCGACGAAGAAAACCTTCCCGACGAACCCTTCGACATCGAAGGAAAACCCGACCCCTATTTTGAACGCCTCCCCAACGGATTCCGCCGCATCTCCCTGCCGGATATCTGTAACTTTCTGCCCTGAAACAAATTGTGCACCCCTGAACCCCAGGGCGTTGCCCTGGGCTATATTAGAGCCGCCCCTTTGGGGCTTCCCCTCCCTTTCCTTTTCTTTCCTCTCCCCTCTGCCTCTACACCATTTGTGCTGCGGTGAGTCGTTCTACGTATTTGGCGAGGATGTCGAATTCGAGATTTGCTGGGTCACCGGGGCGGAGTTCGCGAAGGTTTGTGTTTTCAAGGGTGTGGGGGATGAGCCAGATGTCGAAGGTGCCGGAGTCGTCGTCCACGGAGGCGACGGTGAGGGAGATGCCGTCCACGGCGACGCTGCCTTTGTAGGCGAGGTATTTGAGGAAGTGCGCTGGTGGGCGGAGGCGGAGGCGGTGGTTGGCTCCGTCGGGGGCGAGGAAGAGGACTTCGCCGGTGGTGTCGATGTGGCCGGTGACGAAGTGTCCGCCCATGCGGGAATTTGGGGTGAGGCTGGGTTCGAGGTTTACCGTGGAGCTTTGGCTGAGGCGGTGGAAGGAGGTTTTGCGCAGGGTTTCGTCGAGCAGGTCGAAAGAGAGCGTATCTGCGGAGGGGAGTTTGGTGACTGTCAGGCAACAGCCGCTGACGGCGATGCTGTCGCCTATGGCGGCTTGGGCAGGGATTTTTTTGGCTCTGAGGAGGAGGTTCCAAATGTTGGAACTTGGGTCTTGGGAGAGGGAGAGAACGCGGCCTGTTTCTTCGATGATGCCTGTGAACATGTTATTTAGGGGAACAGCGATTCGTTTATCGCGTGGTTGGCGTGGACGGCTTTCACGTCGTCGAGATCGTCGAGGGCTTCGATGAGGCGCAGGATGGTCTTGGCGGTGGCGGGGTCGGAGACGGGCACGGTGTTGTTGGGGATGTAGGCGATTTCGGAAGACTCCGGTTTGATGCCTTTGTCTTCGAGCACCTTGGCGACGGCGTCGTATTCGTGGACAGTGCAGAGGACTTCAAAGTGGTCGCCGTTGTTAATCACGTCGTCGGCGCCGGCGTCGAGGGCGATTTCCATGAGTGCGTCTTCGGTGATGGCGGTGGCGTTGATTAGGAATTGCCCTTTGCGGTGGAAGTTGAAGGCGAGGGCGCCTGGGGCGGCGAGGCTGCCGCCGGCTTTCGTGAAGGTTGAACGGATTTCGCCGACGGCGCGGTTTTTATTGTCGGTGGTTACTTCGACGATGATGCCGATGCCGCCTGGGGCGTAGCCTTCGTAAACGAGTTCTTCGTAGGAGACGCCGGGGAGTTCGCCGGTGCCTTTTTTGACTGCCCGTTCGATGTTGTCGGTAGGCATGTTAGCGGTGCGCGCTTTGAGGAGGAGGGTGCGTAATTTAGCGTTGCTGCTCGGGTCTCCGCCGCCGGAGCGGGCGGCGAGGGCGAGTTCTTTGGCAAGAACGCTGAAGACTTTTCCGCGTTTGGCGTCAATCGCGGCTTTGTGGCGCTTGGTAGTAGCCCATTTGCTGTGTCCAGACATAGGATTGAAAGGGAAGGTGATTTCCAGCGGGTGGGAAGCCGAAAAACGCTGCGATTAGCGGCGGCGTTTTTTCTTTTTCGCGACTGCGCCGGTGGATGTTTTTACCGGTGCGGCGATGGCGGCGGCGGCTTCTTCGTTTCTCATGCGGCGGCGCGTGATGAAGGTCTGTATGATGGTGAGGATGTTTTGAACGGAATAATAAAGCATGAGTGCGGAGGGCATTCCGTAGCAGATGACGGGGAACATTATCATCATGCCGTAAAATATCATTTTTTGCTGTCCTTCCACATTGGGCATGGGGGTAAGCTTCATGTTGAGAAGCATGGTGATACCCATGAAAAGCGGGAGGATGTGGATCGGGAATCCGCCGATGGTTTCGAGACCTGGGATAACATCGGGCATGGAGAGGTCGGGAATCCAGAGGAAGGATTGGAAGCGGAGTTGGGCGAGCGATTGGAAGGTGAAAAATAAGCCTGTGAACACTGGTATCTGTATCAATACTGGGAGGCAGCCGGCGAGCGGGTTAATTTTGTGCGCCTGGTAGAGTTTCATCATCTCTTGCTGCATGCGCTTCTGGTCCTCTTTGTATTTTTCGCGGATTTCTTTCATCGGACCCTGGAAGCGGCGCATCCGTTCGGCGGAACGTTGCTGGGCGGTGACGAGCGGCCAGGTTAATGCCTTGATAATAATGGTTAACAAAATAATGGCGAAGCCCCACGTGCCCGTGCCGTCGCCCGGAATAAGCCAATGAAGCCAGTCGAGGACGACGACGAAAATTTTGCAGAGGAAATCGACCGAAATGAAAAAGAACTTGGAGAATTGGACGGCTTTTTCTTGTCCGCCGCCAAGTTTGGCGAGGCGGGTGTATTCGCGAGGACCGACGAAGTAGGTGGCATTGAGGGAGAGTTCGGCGCCTGGAGCGAGGGCGGGGATGAGGAAGGCGATGTCCCCTGTGGCCGTGCGAACCTGAGGCACTTGCCCTGGGGCAGGGACGGCGGTGACGGGGGAGATGCGCAGGCTGGTGATGCGTTCGGCGGTCGCCTTATCGTCGAAGCGCAAGATTCCGGCGAAGAACTGGTTCGTAACGGAGACCCATTTCCAAGGTGCTGCGCCGGGGGGACGCGACTCGAAGGCTTTGGCGGGGTGTGCGCCGATACCGAGGAATCCGCTGCTTTCGACAAAATCGGAGACGCCGGTTTTTTCGAAATTTTCGCCATCGTAAGTGGCGATGCCGAGGAAAAGGTTTTGGGTGTCGCTCTCGGTAGGCGGGAGCGTGCCGGTGTTCAGGCAGAGTGAAAACTCTGGAACTCTGTTTTCACTAACGGATTTGAAACCGATTTTAACTTGGATGAGGTGGGGGTCTTCGCTGTTGAAAGCGTAAGTGCGCGTGATGCGTAACCCGTTGATGGTGTTCTTAGATGCGAGAACAACGCGCTTTCCGGGCGTGTTTTCGAGAAGGGTGAACTCTGGCGCCCAGAGCAGGGGAGTGCCGCCGGTTGGATTATTGGCGCGGAAAGCGAGGGCGGGGACGGCGTTATCAACGGCATTGAACAACCACGGGTTGGCGGCGGGGTTTTTGCTGTGCGCGAGCGTGTCGGCGTGTTTGAGCAGGGCGATGTTTGTGAGACCGCCGCCGTTTAAGGTGATGTTGAGCCGGATGTCGTTGTTCTCAAGAAAAACGCCTTGCGCAGCGGCATACACCGGAGCGGCGGTCGTGGTCGGTGTCGGCGAAGGGGTGGCGGGTGCTGCTGCGGCGGGCGGAGGCGGATTAGGACGGGCGGGGTCTTTTGATGCGGCATTCCAAGCGAAGAATGCGGATGCGATGACGAAAATGCCGACAACGATAGCGATGTTTTTTTTGTCCATTAGTTAAGGGATTGGCGAGGAAACGAACTCATTTTCGCTGGAAAAGCAAAAACGTGCCATGCGTTCGTGGTTTGCGGTAAAAAAGCTGCTGAACTCACTCTGGGGTATCCGGTGCTGCGGACAGGGCATTGTTTTTGGTAGGGAATAGAATGTTGAGAACAACGTAGAGGATGACGCCGATGCAAATGGCACTGTCGGCGATATTAAAGGCAGGCCAACGCGAGTGCTCCGACCAACCGAGGAAGGTTTTCACGAGAAAACCGTAACCCGGCGGGTTGACATCGATGAAATCCACGACGTGCCCGTAGAGGAGGCGGTCGATAGCGTTTCCGGCAATACCTCCCGTGAGGAGGCCGAAGGCGAGCTGGACGCTTTTTCTTTCGAGTTCAAAGCTCCGTCTGTAGCGGAAAATTATCACGAGAGCGGCGATGGCGAAGGCGAAGAGGAACACGCTTTGCCCGCTCAACATGCTGAATGCTGCGCCGGTATTATAGACGTGAACGAGATTGAAAAAGTCCGGAATGACCTCAAAGGGCGGGTTTAAGAAGCCTGTCCTATCGTAACTTGGGGGCAGCCATGCGAGCACCGCCAGCTTGCTGGCTTGGTCTAACAATACCGTGGCGGTGAAGAAAATCCAAAAACGGCGATACCGCGCCAAACGGTGGCGCAGATACACCAACGCCAAATTGGGGCGGGCGGGCGGCGGAGCGGAAGGTTCTGGTTTAGCGGGCATGGAAAAAATCAGGGTGTTTCCGGCTCTTCGCTTCCGGTGTTCGTGGGGATGCCAAAGCCCAAGCTGTCGCCCATTTCGGTAATCGGATTGCCGAGGGCGGTAACACCGCGGCGGGTAAGGCGGCGGTTGCGCTCCATTTCACGTTGCCCTTCAAGCGAATAACGCGTGTGCGGCACCGCCATTAGGCGGGTGGCGGGAATGGGCTTACGCGTCTGTTCGCAAACCCCATAGGTGCCGCGTTTCATGCGCTCAATAGCTTCGGAAATTTCTGCCAAAACGGCTTGCTCGCCGGAAACAAGGTTGAGAGCGAAATCGCGGTCAAAGGAGTCGGTGCCTGCGTCTGCCATGTGTTGCCCATGCCCGGAGGATTCCGGAGGCGCCCCCTTGTCGGATTTTTTTAGGGCGTCTTCGGTGTGCTGCGAGAGTCCTTGCTGGTGCCGCGTGCGCAGGGCGACAAGGAGGCGGTAGTATTTGCGCCATTTTTCGGGAATTTGGGATTCTTCGTATTTTTCGCCTTCTTTGTTAAAGGGATTGAATCCGAGGAGGTCTTCAACGGAGGCGGCTCCAATGTTGCGCGCCCTGTGCGAAGCTTCTTCCGCAAGCAACTCCGCCTTGCGCGTCGCGGCCGCCTTCGGACTCGAACGGACATCGCCGGGGACGTAGATGTTTAACTTAATTCCTTGATGAACACGAAGATACTCGTACACGTCGTCCAGCGTGAAATGAATACTGGGGCGAACATGCGCCACAGGCGGCGGCAGGTCGTCCGAGACAGGAGGAGTCGGCACCGATACCGCCACCGCGACAACAGGAGTTCCTTCCGCACCGGCGGAGACAGATGGCTTTTTGCGGCTTCTCTTGGCGGGAGCGGGTTTCGCGGAGGCATCGGCTTTGCCGCTGGCAGCGGCGGGGACGGCGGGGACGGCGGGAACAACGGCGGGGGCGGCGGGAACGACCGGCAAAGATACTTTGGTTTTGGCGGGGCGTCGTCTGGCGGGCGTTTTGGCGGGAACGGGAACGGGAGCGGCGGCGGGGGCGTCCGGCAAAGATGCTTTGGCTTTGGCGGGGCGCCGTCTGGCAGGCGATTTGGCGGGAGCAGCGGGAACGGGAGGAACAACGGCGGGGGTGGCGGGGGCGACTGGCAAAGAGGATTTTGTTTTGGCAGGGCGTCGTCTTGTAGGCGATTTGGCGGGAGCAGCGGGAACGGCGGGAGCTGCGGGAACGGCGGGAGCGGCGGCGGGGGCGGGGGCGACCGGCAAAGAGGATTTTGTTTTGGCAGGGCGTCGTCTGGCGGGCGATTTGACGGGAACGGCGGGAACGGCAGGGACGGCGGCGGGAACGACCGGCAAGGAAGGTTTTGTTTTAGCGGGGCGTCGTCTGGCAGGTGCTTTTGCGGGAGCAGCGGGAACGGCGGGAGCGGCGGCGGGGGCAGGAGCGTCCGGCAAAGATGCTTTGGTTTTGGCAGGGCGTCGTCTGGCAGGCGATTTGGCGGGAGCAGCGGGAACGGCGGGAGCGGCGACGGGAACGACCACCGGCAAGGAAGGTTTTGATTTAGCGGGGCGTCGTCTGGCAGGTGCTTTTGCGGGAGCGGGAGCAGGAGCGGCGGCGGGAGCAGCAGGAGCGTCCGGCAAAGAGGATTTGGTTTTGGCTGGGCGTCGTCTGGCAGGCGTTTTGGCGGGAGTGGGAGCGGCGGGGACGGGGGCTGGAGCGACCGGCAAGGAAGATTTTGTTTTGGCTGGGCGTCGTCTGGCAGGCGTTTTGGCTGGAGCAGCGGCAGGAGCAGCTGGAGCGTCCGGCAAAGATGTTTTTGTTTTGGCAGGACGTCGTCTGGCAGGCGTTTTTGCGGGAGCAGGAGCGGTGGCGGGGGCTGGAGCGACCGGCAAGGAGGATTTTGTTTTAGCAACAACGCGTCTGGCAGGCGATTTGGCGGGAACAGCGGCAGGGGCAGCCGGCGGAGAAGATTTGGCTTTGGCGGGGCGTTGTCTGGCGGGTGTTTTTGCGGGAGCGGCGGCAGGAGCAGCGGGGGCGACCGGCAAGGAATCTTTGGCTTTGGCTGGGCGTCGTCTGGCAGGCGTTTTGGCGGGAGCAGAAGCGGGAGCAGGGGGAGTGACCGGCAAGGAAGGCTTTGTTTTAGCAACAACGCGTCTGGCAGGCGTTTTGGCTGGAGCAGCGGCAGGAGCAGCGGGGGCGACCGGCAAAGAATCTTTGGCTTTGGCTGGGCGTCGTCTGGCAGGCGTTTTGGCGGGAGCAGGGGGAGTGACCGGCAAGGAGGATTTT
>JAISZI010000025.1 GCA_031269335.1 Puniceicoccales bacterium | reverse complement strand
GTGGCGTTGGTGCCTACGGTGACTTTGTTTTGTTTGGACGTGATTACGTCGCGGTTGGTTTCATAGGTGTTGAAGACGGTGTGGACGGGTCCGACTACGTTGGCTAATAGGTCGCTGTTATTTTCGCGGTTGTAGGTGAAGGTCGCGGGGGTGAGGGCGGTGGTTGTATAGTTGCTTGTAGAGAACTGCGCGGGGACTGTGTCGCCTTGGACATGGGAGAAGTTGCCGGTGGTGTCGTAGGCGTAAGTAGCTGCGGTGACCGCGGTTGTGGGATTGGCGGCGTCGAGTAAAACGTAGCCGGTGGGGCGATTGTAGGTATCGTAGGTGCGATTGAGGGTGCCGTTAACCGTGCCGGAGAAAATTTCTTGGGTGAGCGATTGCGTGAGTTCGTCGTAGGCGAAGGTTCGGGTGCCCGCGCCTTCGGTGAGGGTGGTTTGTTGACCGAGGGCACCGTGAACGTAGGCGACACCGAGAACGAGAAAGGCACCAGTCTGTGCGGCACTATCGGGGCATTGACGCGAGCACGCGGACAAACTCGCTGCCTCGGAGAGAAAGCGGCACTGAAACAACACTGGCGAGCGGAAAGGAGATGAAGCCATAACAAGGTGTAGTCTGGCGTTTGACAAAGAGAATGGCATGAGGTTCCGAGAACGCAAATCTTTTTTTGCTACAAACATCCTCCACCAACTCGAACAAACCCCAGCAGCCGCCCGCGCCATAGCAAACAAAAATTACACCGCCCCCGCCCTGCGCCAATTAGCCGAAACCCTAACCCCCGAAAACTGGACCCAGCCAAAGTAGCCCAGTCTCCAAACGGAACCCCTGCAAACGGAACCCCGCCCGCAAAGTAACCGCGCAAAGAAACCCAACGCCAGAACCCAGCCCGCCCGCCCGCCTCCCCAGTCAAGGGGGCACGTTCGGGCACGCGTACGGCTCTACCGGAGGGGAACACGTTTGCCCCACGTCGGGGGCGGGGGGGCGAGACACCGCTTATACCTTTGCGCGGCGGCGGTCGCCGACCTTGGGAGCGCGTCCCGCCGTTTGTTTCAGGAACGGCTAAATTTCAGGAACGGTCAATCAAGTTTTTCGTCTTGGAGGGAAAAGCAACGAGAGCGCCATGGTAACACTCAACACAAAAACTAACGCGGCGAGCGAAAGTGTTGGCGAGACGTGGACAAACTCCGCCGCCGCCATTTTTATCCCGATCAAGATAAGAATAAGTGCCAGCCCGTATTTCATAAAATGAAAAAATTTCATTATTCCCGAGAGCGCGAAAAACAGTGAACGCAGTCCCAGCACGGCAAAAATATTCGACGAAATTGCGACAAAAACCTTTGTCTCATAACTCATCTCGCGCGGCAAAAGCCCCATTACGGCGGGAATAGAATCTACAGCGAAAACAACGTCTGTCCCCTCTATCACTAAAAGCGCGAGAAAGAGCGGCGTCGCCATCAAAAAACCATTGTTTCGCACAAAAAAACGCCGCGCATTCTCCCCTTCTCCAAGCTCCGATTTTAATCCTAATTTTATTCCAAAACTCCCCGCCCGCCGAAAGAACCACCGCACTAAACGCACGACAACGTTTTTCTCCAAATTCTTCCGTTCTTCCTTTTCCGGACGAAGCATGTTTGCGCCCGTAATGATCAATATCGCTCCAAAGACATACATCATGAAAGAGAATTTTTCTATCAACGTAACCCCGCAAACAATAAACGTAAGCCTTGTGACAACCGCGCCAAGGATCCCCCAAAACAAGACGCGGTGCTGGTAACGCTCCGGTATCTTAAAAAATGAAAAAACAAGAAAAAACACAAACAAGTTATCCACGCTAAGCATCAGCTCTAAGAGATACGCCATCGTGAAAACCTCCGCGGTTTCCACACCGCTTATCCGCCATATAAAAAGACAGAAAAGAACAGCCAGCATTATCCAGCCGAAACACCATTTTAGCGCGTTTTTCAACGAGGGAACATGGTCTTTTTTATGCGCAAAAAGGTCTATGGACAGCGCAGCTAAGAAACTCAGAGCAAACAAGATCCACGCCCACACTGGAACGTCGTTGAAAAAGGAACTCGCGGCGGTCGGCGGCGCAACGGCACCGGAAACCGCGAAGATGCTTTTGTTTGAGAAAAAAACAGTAGGATACATCATTGTTAAAAAGTGGTTAAAGTGAGAGTGCCCGTTTGAAAAACACTAAAATCACAGCGGCATATTGTCTATAAGCCGTGTCTTCCCAAGAAAAACCGCAGCGGCGATCAAGGTTTTTCCAGCCCCCGGTTCTACAAACGCTACAGGTTGCGCAGTGCGGCGATCTACAAGGTCAATGTATTGGACACGAAAATCGGGAAAATTCGCCAAATGCTCCGCCGCCGCTTCTTTTATTTTTTGAACTGGGACAAGGCGCAGACGCGCCGTTTCGCCGTAAAGCCGCGCACTGTCAACGGCAGCTTTGAGCGCGTTAAACAGTTCTGGCGCCGTTTTGCGCTGCTCTGGAGAAAGGTAACGATTGCGCGAACTCAGTGCCAGCCCGTCTTCTTCGCGCACAATGGGCGCGGCTATAATTCTCGTCGAAAGAAATAAATCGGCTGCCATTTTACGCACCACCGCGACTTGCTGCGCATCCTTTTCGCCAAATACAGCCACATCGGCGCGCATAATGTTAAAAAGCATGAGCACTACGGTGGCAACACCGCGAAAATGCCCCGGGCGAAACGCCCCGCACAAACCGCGTGAACAAAATTCTTCTTCAATATAGGTGGAAAACCCGCTCGGATAAAAGCTGCCGGCATCTGGCAAAAAAACAATCTCCGCCCCGCGTGTTTCGCACAGCGCGATATCGGCGTCCTCCGTCCGTGGATAATTCCCGAAATCTTCTCCTGGACCAAACTGCGTCGGGTTCACAAAAATAGAAACTACGACCACGTCTGCCTCGCGCCGCGCTATATCTATTAAACCTAAGTGCCCCTCGTGCAAACATCCCATTGTCGGAACAAACCCAATAGACTTGCCGCCTGTGCGCAATTGCGCGGCGCGTGATTGCATTTCCTGCACGGATCGGATGATTTGCATAGTGAAAGCACCGCAGGGTGCCGCGCCTTAAAAATTTTTAAAGCAAAATCAACGCCGCGCCCGTGCCCGATAAAACCTTGTGCTTGACAGTGCCCCAACACACCCGCGATTGTTCGCGCCTCGCGCTTTTTCCTTTTCTTAAAAGAACACACCTTTCGCATGAGCCGACCGTTTTTAGAACGCATCGCCCCGTCCGCCATTCCGCTCGCATGGTTGCAGCTCACTGCCGAACGCAAACGCTTCGCCACTGCTGTCGCCGGTATCTCCTTCGCAGTCGCCATGATGCTGTTCCAAATAGGTCTCCATTCGGCTCTGTTCAAACAGGCACTGACTCCATTCTATAAATTACGTGCCGACATCTATTTACTTTCTTCGCAATACGAATACATCGGCGTCCCGCGCACCCTGCGCACCGAAACGCTTTGGCGGGCGCTGGCATTACCCGAAGTGGAAGATGTCTGCCCGATCTGGATGGCACCGTTGCCGTTGAAAAACCCTGTCACCGGCAAATGGCGCGACCTCTTTGTCATGGCATTCGACCCGCACCAACGCGTGTTCGCCGATGCTCAAATTGACGCCCAACGCAGTAAACTCGCTTCGGGGAATACCGCCCTCATGGACGCGCTCGCGCACCCGGATTTCGGTCCTTTTTCCGAATTGTTGAAGACACAGCCGCAGGTGCACACGGAGTTAAATAATTCCGGCGTGGACATCGTCGGGCTGTGTTCCATCGGCACTACTTTTATCGCCGACGGAAACCTTGTCACGAGCCGCGACGCCTTTTTGCGCATGTTTCCGGGGGCGAGTTCGGCGGACATTATGGCGGGCGTTATCCAAATCAAATCCGGCGCCGATCCTGCCGCTACCGCCGCCAAACTGCGCGCCTTGCTTCCCATTGATGTGCGGGTGCTTACCACCGCAGAAGTGCTTGAATGCGAACGCGCCTATTGGTCGGATCGCACCCCCATCGGCTTTGTTATTTCTGCCTCCATGCTCGTCGCACTCATCGTCGGCGCGGTCATTGTTTATCAAATTCTTTACACCGATGTGAGCGATCACTTGCCGGAATACGCGACCCTAAAATCCATCGGTTTTTCCGACGGATTTTTCACGCGTCTCATTCTACAAGAATCGGTGATACTCTCTGTGTCAGGCTTTATTCCGGGTGTCGCTCTCGCTTGGGCCGTGCATTCTTTGACCCGCACGATGGCAGGTCTCCAAGTCCAACTCGAATGCGTAAACCTCGTTTGGGTGTTCTTGCTCGCCCTCGCCATGTGCTCTGCCGCCGGTGCGCTCGCCACGCGCAAACTGCGCCATGCGAACCCTGCCGATATCGTTTAAGAATCACTTCCGTCGTAAATTAACCGGCGTCAGTGTTTTTCCTGTTGATTGCAGAATTATCGTGATCGTGAAATTTTTACAAAAAAACCCACCTCTCACGCTTCGCAGTTAGGGCGGGCGACAAGCCCTGCAAAGGGTTCATCTGGAAAAGATTGGTCGGCAGCACCATCTGCCAACAGAAAGGTGTCGCACACGCGCATCAATGCCGAAAAATTCGGCGCACGGCGCATTGCAAACAAAAACTTGCCTTCGGCGTCCACGCTGGTGCCGACAAAGTTCAGGAATTTTTTTAAGCTCGCCGCCCGCCTAATTTCGTCGGTGCCGGGCACGGCGGTCGCCAGATCGTCCACATAAGCGCGCACATCGGCGAGGCGGGGTTGAAAAACGGGCGAGCCGGCGAGGTGTTCTCGTATCTGCCTAAAAATCCACGGGTTACGAACTGCGTGCCGCCCCACCATCAGCCCCGCGCAACCCGTAGTTTCGAGCACTTTTGCCGCCTTTTCCGCCGAAGAAATATCGCCGTTCGCCATCACCGGGCAACGCGCTCGCCGCACGGCACCGGCAATGGCACCGTAATCCACCGCGCTCCGGTAAAGACCGCGCACGGTGCGCCCGTGGACAGTCAACAAATCCACGCTATGGCGGTTGATCCCGTCCACAAGGGCGCCAAGCGTGTCGGCTGCCACGCCGGCATCATCGAAAGCAATCCGCGTTTTCACGGAAAACAGACCGGCGGGAATGGCGTCACGCATTGCACCCAGCAGGGCATCTACCCGCGGAAGATCGCGCAAAAGCCCGCCGCCGACGTTTTTCCGGAAAACCTGCGGGGCGGGGCAACCTAAGTTTAACTCGATGCCAGCCACAGGGAAACGGGAGAACAACGCCGCCACTTGCGCCATGCGCGGAACGTGCTCCCCGATAAGCTGCACAAAAAGAGGTCGCCCAGTGTCGTTTTGCGTGAAACGCGCAAGCGTGCCCGCGTCAGGAACCGAGGTCTCGTGGACACGGAAAAATTCGGTGACAAACCAGTCCGGCGCGCCCCGGCGGGCAACAATGTCCATAAATCGCCCCGAACAAATGTCTTGCATCGGCGCAAGCACCACCCACGGCTGCCCGGCTACGAGCGGCACCGGCAAGGAAACGGGCGGCGGTGCCACGGGGAGAGCAGCGGGAGAATCCATGCCTTTTCGGTAACTTATTTTGGTTCAATGATTTTCTCCAACATTTTGCTCACATCGTCCAATTTATCAAAAAGCTCTTGGGTGATGAACACAGGGCGTTTTTGCCACGCCGCAAGCACCAGCGAGTCACTGGGGCGGGCATCAATTTCAACAATTTTTGTCCCAATTTCGTTTTTCATTCCCAGCACCAATCTCGTAAAGAACACGCCATCTTCTTCTTTGTGTAGAACAACTTGAACAACGTGTATGCCCATGTTCCTAAAAATGCTATTCACTAAATCGTGCGTGAGCGGACGCTCCTTCTGTTCCCCTTCAACCGCCTGCATGAGGGCGTCACCCGACGAACGAGCCATGTGGATGACAAATACCTTTTTCCCGCTAGAAAAAAAGACGGACGCCCCGTTGGGCGTTTCTACAATGTTACTCAAAGAAACAGGAAGCAGCTTTATTTTCATCGCTCGGCATCTTAGCCAGGAACGTCCCCTGCGCAAGCCGTGTTTGCCTCCGCCGTCGCTAATTTCTCAAGTTCCGCCTCCGCTATCCCGTAACGAAGATTGCGCCGTGAATGAATAACTTGCTCAACACCAAACCAATCCGCCACCGCCAGCACAGCAGATAACGCTACCGGAAAAATTTCTGCCTGCGCCCTTGGCAAACCAGGTGTCTTCGCCCTCGCCATTTTGGGCAATCCGGCGAGCCTATCGCGCAAGTGCCGTAAATCCGCCACCGAAAATTCGGCAGAATCGCTGCCCCGCTCCGCCGCAAATATCAACCGACTCACGGAAAATACGCCCCCGCACCCCACAAATGCTTCCGCCCCAGTCGAAAAAGTTTTCCGCTCCCCGCGAGACAAACGCCCGCCCAAGCTCTCGCGCACATGCGCCCCAATCGCCGTAATCGCTTCAACCGGAATCACTTCCTCTGGTCTATCAACAAAACGCCGCGTCAACAATACCCCGCCCAACGGAAAACTTGCCATCTCGCGCAATTCTTCTTTCACCCGAAAAATATACTCCATACTTCCGCCGCCCAAATCCAAGATGTGCAATGCCTCCAGTCCAGCCAAACGGGGATCGCCTGCCACGCCCGCCGCAATGCCACGCGCTTCCTCGTTACCATCAATTATTTCCAGCGCGAACCCCGTCGCCCGCGACACCGCCTCGGCAAATTCCCGTCCATTCGCCGCACTCCGAACGGCGCTCGTCGCCACCATTCGCACATGCGCAGCCCCATGTCTTCGCGCAAATCCCAACAATCGCTTTATTGCCCCGACGCCTTCCCGAAACGCTCGCGGCGAAAGTTTCCCCGCTGCTTCTTCTGCCATCGGGCTGATCCGCGTTTCCTCAATGTGCTCTGCCACAACACGAAACGGTTTCCCCTGCGCCACAAGAATTTTTAGCGTGTTTGACCCAACATCCACCACTGCCACGGTTGACATGCCCAAGACAAAATACACGCCTCCTCTCGACTCAACGCTTTTTCCGACTTCGACGATCTCCTTGTTAGCTGCACCTCGAAGAGGCGCGGGCGCGACTATTTTTGTTCTTCCAACTTCTTTTTGAGCACAGGCAGCCAATAACCGCCGAGGACGCTTCGGGCATGAAATCCCCGACGCAGCCCGTTGTTCGTCCAATGCCAGTCTGAAACGGGAAGACGGGTTTTGGTTTCATTGACGTAACGCCAGACGGGATCAATGAGGGCGTCAAAATCGTGTTTATTTTGGGCGAGCGTGGCAAACCAGACTATCCAATCGGACTTGGTGTATGCCTGCCGAACGTCAAGCGGGAGACCGTAAGGGTTCTGTTTGGTAAGGTAATAAGCATACTCGGTTTTGACGATGGCGGGGTCGAACAAGCTCAATCCCAACAGGTTGTCCCAGACGATATTATATTTAATGCTCCAAGTGTTTTTTCCGCCAAAGACGAGAGCGTAGTGGTCGTCGCCGTCGGCTGCCATTTTTGGCCAGCGTTTCGCCATGTCCTCTGCTGCGGCACGGTAGTGAGCGGCGTCGGCGGTGAGATTGGCGCGTTTGAGCACATCGGCAAAGGCTCCGAGAGCGGTGATGGCTTTAAGGGAAAGATTGGCGTTGCGGGGAAATCGTCCGGCAAAGTCATCGGTGCAAAGTTGATTTGCGGGATCGAAGCCGTGTTTGACGAGGTAATCTGCCCAAAGTTTGAGCGTGGGGAGGTGTTGAGTGAGATAGTCGGGCTTGCCGCCTTCAACACGGCAAATCAAGGCGGCGCACACGAGCATATTCGCAGATTCCTCGACGGGCATGTCTCCGCGATAACGTTGTCCGTTGGCAATCGGGTACTTACCGATGTCGTGCGGCGCAAAGGGCTTTTTCCAACGTCCGCTCTCTACATATTCAAAGATAAAGTCGAGAAGGGCGCGTCCGAGGCGTGGGCTGTAAGTCGCAAAGAGGGGAAAACTGGGGTAGGTGACGTCAACGGTGCCGATCGACCCGTTGCTGGCGTTTTCTTTGGAAAAAAACAGGAGGCGTCCGTCCGGAGTAGCTACAGCTTTGTGAGCAGCAATGACTTGGCGATAGACGCCGATACACAAATCGGCGTAGTGACGCCCGCCGGCAGCGAGAGCATCGGTGGCGATACGGGTATCCAGCGCAGCCGCACGGCGGGCAAGCTCAGCGGCGTCGCGAAAAGCGAGTTTTACGAGGGAGGCATCGTCGTGCTTGCCGTCGCGATTCCACCACGGGCGGAGGTTTTTGCCAAAATACTGGATCGAGTAATCATCGTTGTAGGCGAGAACGAGGAGGCGATCCACGGGTTCTGCGGCGACAGCACCGAAATCGTAAACGTAAGCAAGCCCAGGCCAGCGGTTTGAAGCAGCGCGGACGCTTGAGACCGGCTCACTGGGCGGAAGGGCGCCTTTCTCAAGAAAATGGTCGCGGGCGGCATCAACGTCGCCGGTGTAAGCAATAGCGCGATCTCGCTTGTCGGCGGCAAACAAGAGGCGCCCCCAATCAATGCGGACAAAGTCGCCGGATCGTTGAAGAACTTTCGGCTCGGCAACTCCGATGGCAAGAATGTCGGCGGGATCGCTCTCAGAAGAGTTAATCCTTTGGAAACGAACACGCTGCGCTCTGCCGTCACGGGGCGTCGTCTTCGCATTGTGGACAGCCCATTCGCCGGTGACGTCTGCGTAAAACCGCAGCTGACGCGGTGCTCCGCTGGCAGCACGCGCCGAGACGTGCAAATAGGTCGCGGGGCGAGAAAGGACGTCAATGTCGTCAATGAGCAAGGGCGAGGTAAAGGTCACCGTGACCTCAACACCGTCGGCATTGAACACGTATTGCGTGCGCGTGGCTGTGACGCGCACCGCCTTCTGCTCGGCTCGGATAATCCCCTTTTGCGCCGGATCACCAGCAAGGACATAGGTCTTGCCATCGACAGTAACCAACAAGCACATGCCAAAATTCGCACCCGTCCAGTGCATCGGCCACGAGGCATTGAGCTGGTCGGTGCGCGACCATGCAGAAAAATAAGGATCGTGCGTCACCAACGGAACGGCAGGCAACCGTAACGCCGCACAATCGCGCACTTCAAGCACCGGCGGCGCAGCATGCGCCCTAAATGACACCAGAGCAGCAAGAACGACAACAACACTAAGCGCAGCAACACGAACCAAGAAAGATTGCAAAACGCGAACAGATGAAACGTGAACGACGAACATTCTCGGTAAGCTCCAAATATCCAAAACCTGCGCAAGATAAAATTTCGCAAAATCAAGTTCCGCGCGTGGCGAGTCGCCTCGGGGAGCCAGTGTCGTCCGATGCCACGGCGTACGTCCGCGCCGCGTCCGTGTCGCGCCTCCGCTGCCCCGAAGACAACGTGAATAACCGCCGGTAGGGCGCGCTCGGCGAGATCGCCCTACCCCCGCGCCCCGAGGAGCGCAACTACCAGACCGCGCCTATCTTCTTATAGGCGCGCTATTTGCAGTATCCCACGGGAAATAAATTCCTCTCACAAAAGCGGGATTTTATTCCCGCCCTCCACCCCCACATTTTTTTTGAAAAAATTCAATTCCCCCCCTTGACAATTGTCGCCGTTCGCGTATTTCTCGCTCTCGTAACTCAGTTTTCTTTCTTAGAAGTCAATCCCATGAAAACATCAAAGGACAACACCACGTCTGCTTTTTCCGCCAAATCGGTGGCGGGCGGTGCTTCGTCGATGTCTTTCACCCGTAGTTCGGTGAGATGGTGCGGGGGGGGGCGGGGGGGGGGGCGGGGGGGGGGGGCGGGGGGGGGGGGCGGACTGGGGGGGGG
>JAISZI010000107.1 GCA_031269335.1 Puniceicoccales bacterium | reverse complement strand
GGAAATTTCCGTCCCCAGTCCCATTTGTCGTAAATGGCGAGACCCTCGAAGAGCGGTTTGTTGCCGCGAAAAATTTCCGCCATTGTCGAGACCAGCAGCGACTTCCCAAAACGGCGCGGGCGCCCCAGAAAGAAGGGCACTCCCGACGTAATGAGCCGGAGGATGACCTCGGTCTTGTCCACGTAGAGATAACCCTCGTTGCGGATCTTGGAAAAGGATTGAATACCGAGAGGGAGGCGTTGCATAGGTGTTTGGCGGCTGTTGGAGTGGAAAGATGCGAAAGGGGCGGTGGATTGTCAATGAATTGGCTCGCGGAAAGCGGGATTGAAATCCTCCGGAGGGGAATACGTGAAACAGAGGTGCAGCGGCATCACTGCATCCCCCGAAGGGGGATAACGTGAATAACCGCCGGTTCCGCGCTCGTTACACTCGCGCTCCCCCGGCGGTTATTCACGTTGTGCCCCTCCGGGGCACCGGAGCCGCAGCGGTTTGCTTGTCACTGCGTCCACTGTGTCCACGCGTTACTGTGTCCGCGGCATCACAGCGTCGCTGTGCCCGCCGTGAGTGGTTTCAGCGGGGGCGCGAAAAATGCGGAGGGTTTACCTATCTTTTACCACGCGAAGGAATCGCCTTTTTTTAGGCTTTTGGTGAAACCGGTTAGGAGTTGGACGCATTGTTCGACTACGGCAATGTCCACGATTTCGCTTGGGGTGTGCATGTAACGTAATGGTAATGAGAGTAATCCGCAGGCGACGCCGGCGTTTGCCATTTGGATGGCGCGGGCGTCCGTGCCTGTTGGTCTGGGTGCTGCTTCGATTTGGACGGGGATTTCCATTTCTTGTGCTACGGAGACGAGGCGTTCAAAAACCAGCGGGTTGATATTTGGACCGCGTGCAATCACGGGTCCGCCACTCAAGGAAACACGTCCGAATTTGCGGTTATCGGCGTCGGGATGGTCGGTTGCGTGTGTGACATCGACGGTTATGGACACATCTGGCGAGATGCCTTGGGCGGCTACTTGTGCGCCGCGGGTGCCGATTTCTTCTTGAGTGGTTGCGACGGAAATTACGCGGGCGTCGAGAGTTGATTCGCGGGCGAGGCGCAACAGGGTTTCCATCACGATGTAGCAGCCTGCTTTGTCGTCGAAGGCGCGTGCGGCACCGATGGTGTCTCGGAGCAGTTCAAAACTTTCGTCATAGACGGCGGGGTCGCCGATGCGGACAATTTTTTCGGCTTCGTGTCGGGAGGATGCGCCGATGTCGAGCCAGATATCGTGGCGTTCCGGCACTTTGCGGCGGTCTTCGGGCGACATTAGGTGGACGGCGCGTTTGCCGGTGATGGCGAGGACGGGACCGTTTTTTGTAAGGATGCGCACGCGGCGTCCTGATGGGATGACGAGGTCGTGCCCGCCGAGGAACTCGAAATAGAGGAACCCTTTGTCGTCGATGTAAGAGACAATGAGTGCGATTTCATCGATGTGTCCGGCGAACATAATTGTCGGCGAACCTTGCGGGTTGAGTGTTGCGATGCGGTTCCCGAGGGCGTCCTTTGCGTAGGAGTGGGCGGCATCGCGAACATATTTATCCACAACGCGTTGCGCTGCGAATTCGTGTCCTGTGGGCGATTTGGCGTCAAGGAGTTCGACGAGAAAAGGCGGTGGCGTGAAGGCGTTTGTTTCGTTAGTGGCGCCGTTGGTAGAAGGAGGAATTGTCATGTTGGTAAGCGGATAGGTTTTGGAAAAAGGGATAAGAAGCAAGAGCGGGATTTAATTTTCATTGTTTACGGAAATGCGTTTGTGGCGGGTGTTGTGGCGATGGGAGAGGAACATTTTATTGGCGAAAGTGTTTTGGTCATCTTACTATGTTACGTTCTAAACTATCGTCTGTTGCCGCGTCGGTTTCGCGGCGGCGTTTTTTGCAAAATGTTGGCTTGGCTGTTGCCGCT
Source organism: Puniceicoccales bacterium (assembly GCA_031269335.1). Lineage (GTDB taxonomy): Bacteria > Verrucomicrobiota > Verrucomicrobiia > Opitutales > UBA953 > CALNBE01. Next base: position 11,675 of record JAISZI010000107.1, on the reverse strand, counting down.
GGCGTTTCATTTCAAGGGGGCGTTCGTGCGCAGGAGAAGGGCAGTATAGTGCCGGCGGGTGCGACGGCACTGCCGCGTTTTGCTGTTATTTCTGATATCCATTTTGGGATTTTTATGGGTGGTTTACTTTCGACGATAAAAGTTTCTCATGCGTTAAAAAACATTTTTGGGAAGGGGCGGATTGACGCTCTTTTTGTCGTGGGCGATCTCACGGACGGAGGCAAGGTGCACGAATATAATTCGCTGTTAAAAGTTTTTTCAGACAAGGCGAATGTTCCCGCCGGGGTTGCGGTTTATTTTATGATGGGCAATCATGATCACTATAACAAACATGTAAACACGGCGAAACTATATAAAGAAAAGTTGAAACAGCCTTTGAATCAGTATGCGGAAATAAAGGGTCATGCTTTTATTACGCTCAGTCCGACAGGAAGCGGAGGGAACGACTATAAAAACGACGCGAAAAAATTTCTTTCTGAGAAACTCGAATTCGCCGCGAAGAAATTTCCCGGCGCGCCGATATTTGTTTTCTTTCATCATCCCCCGTTGGAGACTTGTTATGGTTCCGAGAAAGGGCATTGGGGAACGGCTGTTTTGACCCCTATTTTGGAGCGTTATCCGCAAGTAGTCACCTTTAGCGGGCACTCCCATTTCCCGATTGGGGATCCCCGTTCTATTCATCAAGGAAAATTTACGGCTGTGAACGATGGGAGCACGACATATACCGAAGTGTTAAGGGGGGAGGTTCACGAAAAATCGATTCATCCCGAAGGATTTGACAATGTTACGGAAGGGTTGATTGTCAATGTATTAGGAAACGGGAATGTTGAAATAGAACGCTGGGATACATTTCGGGACGAAGAAATTTTGCCACGGTGGTTGGTGGAGGCACCGCACGATGGAAGTCGTTTTACGTATAAAGGCGAGAGGGGCAAACTTGCCCCTGCGTTTGCGGGCGGGATTAAACCTGTTGTGAGTGATACGAAGGAGGGTGCTTGTGTTGTGACATTTCCGCAGGCGAAAGACAACGAAGTCGTGCATCATTATTTAATTGAAATACTGGACGGGGAGAAGGTGATAAAATCTGTTAGAAAGTGCTCACAGTTTTATTTGAACAGTTGGATGCCGGCGGAGTTGTATGTTGTTTTTTCAAAATTGCCTGTGGGTAAAAAACTCACGGCGAGAGTGACCGCTATTGATTCCTATAAGAACAAGTCTTCTGCTATTCGTAGCGAATCTTTTTCCGTGACTGCGTAAAACGCGAGCCGGAAAAACTTTGATAAAAAAACCGGAGGTGGTTGACCTCCGGTTTTTTTGCAACGCGCCGAAGTTGCTTTTGACGGCAACGTGGCGCGGCGCGGTGATTTTTAGAGCACCCAGGGCGAACGGAAGTTCGGTTGGAGGAGTGCGCTGGCACCCGGGTCGTTTTTGATGGTTTCTGTGACCGGGTCCCATGTGATAGTGCGTCCCGTCAAGACGGCAATATGACCGAGGTGACCGACACTTGCGCTGCGGTGTGCAGTTTCGGCGGGAGTGATCGTTTCGCTGCGGCTTTTGATGCAATCAATGAAGTTGCCCCAGTGATTTTGGCTTAAATAGGGCTGATACTCTTCGGGTCCGATAACTTCGTTTAAGATGGAATCTGGGTTGGCGCTAAGTTTTCCGCGGTTTACATAAATCCAGCGGCCGTTTTCGCCGAAGAATTTAGTGCCGCTGTTGCTGTTGACGTTGATGACGAGACCGTCGGCGTAGGTGCACTCGTATTCGTAGGTGCGTTCTGCGTCGAATGGCAGGTCGGTGGAGTAGTCGGCGCGGATGGGTTTAATTTTGACCGGTCCCGTGTTATCGCGTCCTGCGCCCCAGTGGGCGATATCGAGATGGTGTCCGACCCAGTCCATGAGATTTCCGCCGCCGAAGTTGAGAACCCATCGCCAGTTGTAGTGGACGATGCGGGCGTCGTATTCTTGCCATTGGGCGGGACCGACGTAGAGGTCGTAGTTGAGGTGTGCGGGGGGTTGACCGAGTTTGGGGTTGCCGCGCGGGCGTCCAAATGCGCCGTGTGTGCCGGCTTCGACGCGGACGAGTTTGCCGATGCGACCGTTGCGGACGAGTTCGACGGCGCGGCGGAAATTGTTTTGGGAGCGTTGCCAGCTGCCTGTCTGCCAGATGCGTCCGTGTTGTTTGACGGCGTTCACGATGGCGCGTCCTTCGACGAGCGTGTGTGCGAGAGGTTTTTCGCCGTAGATATCGAGACCGGCGCGGGCGGCGGCGACGGCCATGATGCCGTGCCAGTGGTCGGGTGCGCCGAGCACCACAGCGTCGAGTTTGCCGCTGGCAAACATTTCGCGGAAGTCGGCATAGCCCCTGATTCCCTGTGCGTTAGCGAAGCGGCTGACATCTTTGCGTCTTCTCTCGATGCGTTCCGAATCCACATCGCACAGGGCGACGCCTTGGACTTTTTTGCCGACGTTCAAGCATTTGCGGAACCCGTCCCAACCTTGTTGGAGACCGACGACGCCCAGTGCGATGCGGTTGCTGGGAGCGATGTTGCCATCGCGCCCGAAGGCACTGGCTGGAATTATGGAAGGAAACGTGACACCGGCTGCCACTGCAATCCCTGCGTTTTTGAGAAAACGACGCCTCGAAACATTTGTGGCGAGGGGAGAAGTTGTTGCATTAGTCATGACGCACAAGGGGACAGACGGCTATTTGGAATGTTCCCCTTGATTTTGGGAGTTTCGTTGGCTACTCGACGTGGATGGCGGTGCTTTCGGAGTGCGAGTTAAATTCTGGGGCATACAGGCATTGCACTTCGGCGATCCCGCTTTGGTAATTGCCGCGCAGGCGTGCGCGGGATTCGTGTTCAAAGATGTGGGTGCCTGCATGCAGGTGGTCGATGAAGAAGTGTGTTGCGGCGTCGCGGGTGCTTTCGTAGCAGCCGACGCCGTCGCGCCAGCGGTAGCCGCTTAACGTGTTCACTGGTTCGGTGCCGCTGCCGCGCTGGTCTTTGAGGTGGATGAACTCCATGTCGCGGTCGGAATGGAGTTCGATGCGCGTCACTACGGTGTCTCCGAGGGTGAGTTTGGTTTTTGCGAGGGGGATAAGCTCTGCGCCATTTTTTGTCTGAATCTTTTTCCAGAGCGTTTTCCGCAATTTCAACGGCGTCGCCGTGTGCGCGGTTGTTTTTTCGAGTGGCTGGAAATAACGCCATGTGACGCTACCCCAAGCGACGCCTATGGCTGAATTAGTGACGGTGATTTTGCCCATAGCCGGTGAGACGGCGGTGCCGGCGATGCGTTCTGAGTAAAAGCCTGTGCCTTGTTCAACATTTTGGGGAACAATGGTTTTGGTGCCGATTTTGACGGAGGCGAGGGTTTTTGAGTCCAGTCTGTCTGCGCCTCTCATAAGGAGGGCGTGGATGGCATCGACGGTATCTGTGGAGGATGCCCAAGCGTGGGTTTGTTTTTGTTTGAGGAGCCATGTTTGGAGTTCGTCGAGAAAGGCGGTGTCGGCTGGGGCGAGTTCGGCGAAGAGTTCGATCATGAGGGCGTGCATGCTGGTTGGGGCGCGCCACCATGACCAGCGGTTTCCGGCGGGTGCTTCTACCCAGAACACGCCAAGTTCGCGGTGGCGCATGGCGTTTTTGCGGAGGGAAGCGAGGATTTTGGAGGCACCGGCGGCGTGTGCGGTAGCGGTGGGGGCGGGCGCGGCGGCGGCGGTGTTTTTCGGAGGGGCGTTCGGGGAATTGGGGTCGGCGGAACTTTGGTGGAGGGCGGAGCGGTGGAGGGCGAGTGCGATGTGGGCACGCGTTTGGATGCCCAGTTTTTCGCCGTGGCGGCTGGCGAGGGAGAGGAAGGCTTCGTGTGCCGCGCTGCTTTTCGTGCTGAAGGGGATACTTTTGAGGAAGAAGCTTCGGGCGTAGAGGAGGTGGGCGAGCGATGGGTCGAGTGCGTAAATCTCGGCGGTTTCGATGGCTTTTGTCCTGGCTGGTCCGTTGCTGGAGCGGCGGATATCGGCAAGTTCTTCTTCGAGGGTGGCGTGGCGTTTTACGAGGCGGAGGTCGAGGGCTTTGACGGCTTTTAGAGCGGATTCGAGGTCGATGGAGACGCCGAGGTGGTGAAGTTTGCCGAAGCCGGCGGTGATGCGGCGCGTGATGTGTTCGCTTGGCGGACCGTTTTCGCACCAGCTCCAGAGGCCGTTCCTATCTTGTTGTTCGTTGAGCCGTTGCGAGAGGGCGGCGATTTCAAAGCTGGTGCGATTTTTGTCGAAGAGGATGCCGAGGGAGCGGCGTCGCGTGGATTCGTTTTCGGCGTCGCGTATCCAAGGGGTTTCTTCGATGAGGATGTTTTTGATATCCGCGTTTTGGAAGAGCGGGGAAGAGGTTGTGCGGGTGTCGCGCCAGAGCGCGAAGGTGCGGGCGATTTTGGGGTTGGCTGTGGCGATATGGGCGGCGAGTGCGTTGGTGTAGAGGCGGTTGAAGAGGGTTTCGTTGGTTTGATGTGAATCGTCTTGGATGAGGTAGGGCAGGGCGAGGACGGCGTGCCATGCGGGATTGGAGACCATTTGAACGGTGAGGGATTCGTGTGAGAGGGAGGTGTCGGCGCCGCTGGCGAGGAGTTTTTCAAAGCGGAAATTCTGACGTGTTGGCGCGTTGGTGGTAAGGCGGCGGATGGGCAGGGGCAGGGATTCGGTGATGAGTTGGCGGCGGCTGAGGACGGGCAGGAAGCCTTCTTCGCCGTCGGAGAGCAGGCCTGCGGCGGCGACGGCTTTGTAAATGAGGTGTCCGGTGCCGTCGGGGATGCGCACGCGCCACGAGAGGGTTCGGGAAGAGCGCGGGGGGATGGTGATGGGACGTTCTGGGTAGGCGTTGCCGAGGGCGGCGTCGGCTGAGGCGAGGGTTGCGGCGTTGGAGAAGTTGAAGCGGGCGAGGCCTGTCAGGGGGGCGTTGGTTTTGTTAATGAAGGAGACGGACAACTCGACGGTGTCGCCTTCGCGGAGGAAGCGGGGCGGGTTGGGGCGCACCATGAAGTCTTTGGAGGTGACGGCTGTTTCGTTGATGAAGGTGCCGGAGCGCAGGTATTCATCGTGTGCCAATACGAGGAGTTTCCAGCGTGTAAGTGCTTCGGGTGCGGTGAAATCGATTCGCAGGGAGCCGTCAGGTTCGGAGATGAGAGCGGGGTAAAAGAATGCGGTTTCGTTGAGATTTCGTCGAGGGATGGGTGTGGGTTGGGCGGGGCGTTTTTGGGGCTGGGTTGAGTCTGAGGTTCTGGCAGGGGCAGGGGCAGGGGCTTTCGCGACTGTGTCCGCGCTTTCGGCGATATCCATGAGGCTGGGTCTACTGGCACTGCTGGCGTTGAGGTTTCTGCCTCCGCCGAGACCTCTGCCGATGGCGCCTCCGAGGGCATAGCCGTTGCGGTGATAATAGGTTCCTTCCTCACGTAGTATGCCGTAGCCGGCAGACCAGGCAGGGTAACCGTATTTTTCTTTTTCTGGTGTTACTCGTAATCTGCGCGAATCCGGCAGGAGTGATTGTGAATAGATATGGGCGTTGGAGACGTCCATGTCGCATCTGTAAGACCACCGTGTTTCGCGGTAAAAAATGTCCGAGAGGTCGTTCCATCCCCATCTTGAGAACGAGTCGAGAGAGGCGTCGTAGAGAGTGGCGGCGATCTCGGCGGTGCTGCCTTTGTTGTCTGGTCTGCGCACGCGGAGTGTCCATGTTTCGCGCCCATTGGGGGTGAGTTTTGAGTTGAATCGTTCCAATGAGATTTTCAGGACTTTGTTACTCCAAGGCACATCGATTGTTTCAACGGATTGGAAGAGGCGGTATTCGCGCAATTGGAGGACGTGCAGGGTGATGCCGCCGCGCATGGTTTCGGTGATGGGGAAGGTGATTTTTTGTTGGGTGCGTCCCGGTGTCGTCCAGAAGCGTTGGAGGACTTTGCCGCGGTGTTCGATGCTGACGAGGGCGCGTCCGCTGGTGTAGCCGGTGCGCCAGAGGGCGGTGAGCGTTTCGCCGGGTTGGAGGCTGTCTTTTTGCACATCGAGGGCGAAGGGGATTTTGATGTGCGAGTGCTGGGCGTCTGGGGCGAGCACTGAGATTTCGGTGCTGGCGGTTACGGGAGCACCGTGTTTGTCTGCGGTGGTGAGCACTACGCGGTAGGCACCCGCTGGAATGCGTGCTGCTACGGTGGTTTCCCCTTCTGTGTTGGTGGAGAAGGAAGAAACGAAGACGCTGTCGCCTTCTTCCCATTTTGCCATGAGTTGTTTTATCTGGTTTTCGACTCCTATGTTACGCCACTTGCCGTGTGTGTCGCGTTGGATTCTTTGGGGTTGTTTGAGTGAGTAGATGCTGATCCGGCCGGTGGCTTTTTGCGGGGAACCGCCGAGCGTTGTGGTCGTGATTTTGAGGTGAAAGGGCGTGTTCTCGACGAGCCAATTTTCTGCGCGGATATCCGCCTTCAAGGAAACACGTCCGACGGGAATGGTCGTGGTGGTGGCGTGTGTTTCTCCGGAGCCGCTGGTGACTTCGGCGGTAATTTCAAAACTGAAATAAGGCGATCTCTCCGGGTCGATTGTCTTGTCGGACGTGGCGGGGAAGGTGATTGAAAATGCGCCGGAAGCGTTGGTGGTGGCGGTGCCGTGGGCGATGGAAACCGTGCTTCGGTTGTGGTAAAAGGCATTTTCCCTGCTCCACAGCGGGAAGTGGGTGCGGCGGGCGACGTGCCATTTTACGGAGGCACTGTCCACGGGTGCGCCGGAGAAGGCGGAGGCTGTGCCCGTGATGGTGACAGGGGCGTCGAGTCGGGCAGTTGCGGTTGCAGTTGCGAGGGCGGATGGGGTGAAGGCGACCGAGAAATTGGGGCGTTTGTATTCTTCGACTTGGAAGTGTCCCCGTCCGTTTTCCGCTCCGATGGTGTGCAATACGAAGCCTCCCGTGGGCAATCCCGCAGGGAGGACAAAGCTACCGCTGATGGAACCGCGGAGGTTGGTGGTGAGGACGAGGCGGGCGATTTCTTTGTCATTCGACGCGTCCATCGCGACGGTCACTTTTCTGCCGGAGACCGGCGTGTATTTGTTCGTTTCAGTGTTGTTTCTCGTGACGATGGCTTTGAAGCGAACTTCTTGTCCTGGGCGGTAAATAGGGCGGTCGGTGATGAAGTGGATTTCAAGGCGGTTCGGATTCAGCGTTTGTCTTCCTTTATGACCGTAGAGTCCTGGCATCACGTCATTTGAGATGCGGTTCCCGTCCGGAACTTCGGCGAGAAGGAGGACATTGTTGGTATTTTGGCGGGGTATTTTTTTGAAAGTGTATAATCCGGCGGCGTTGGTCTTGACGGACGGTATTTTCACGCGTGCTCCTAATCTGCCTAAAGACCAAGCAGTTACAGTGGCGTTTTGGATTGGCTCTCCCGTGGTGGCGTTGAGGACATAGCCGCACAATTCCGCCTCGGTGCTGGTCTCTGTCTCTGGGGACACTCTGCTGTTGTATATCAATGCGATGTTGGAGACCCAAACGGGGAAGAATTCGGTGGCGTTTTCTGCCGGTGAAAAATCTGCGTTTTTGCTCGCGATGATGAAATAGAATCCGGGGGCGAGATTGCTGGGCGCGTCAAATTCGTGCGAACGAACGGCATATTCGCTCTTGGGAAGTGGGACGCTCCATTGTTTGACGAACTTTTTTTTGAAGAGAGCCGCTTGCTCGACCTTGTTGAGCGAATTTGGACGGTTACGGTCGGGAGAAAGGAAGGAATTCCAGTCGGCGGCGATGGCGCGCAAGTGGAGCGTCTCGACATTTTTATAGCGGACGGAGACCTTTGAGAACGGGGTTGTCCATGTCGCCTCGGACTCGACGCTGAACAATTCGCGTTTTTCGAGATCGGCGATGATCTCGCGGCAGAGTTTGGCACCGGCGCTGTTGGGGTGGAGTGCGACGCCGAGCGTGGCAGCTTTGTAGGCTTCAAGGGCGGAGTTGGCTCTGTCCTGCGGGTTGCGGAGCAGAAATTGCGCGAGGCGAGCGGCGGTGAAGGCGGTGGTTTCGCAATTTTTCCAGCGTTCAATGTGGGCACGAAGCGCACGCTCAAAACGGAGATTTGTCCCGGTGGCGCTAAGCAGAACACCTTTTGCCCAAATCAACCGGTTGAGATCGGCGTCGCTCAAGGCGAGCGGGTTTGGGTCGTTTTGGTGAAAACGCAGGACATCTTGGAACAGCCGCAACGGCTTCAACACGGGCGAATCAAGGTCGGAGGACGCAGGATTCCACGCGAGAAATTCTTCGAGAGAGCCGAGGAGGGGCGAGGCGGCGTCGGGCTGAAAACGATCTTCCGAACGCGAGCGGTGGTGGGAAACGGCGTAGTCGTTGATGATGTGGTGGACGAGAAAATCGTAGAGGGTAGGGCGGGAGGCGGTGAGTGTTCCCGGAACAATGATTTGCTTGAACGATGACACCGGAACTTGTTGTAGGACAGCGGCATCGGCGAGAGAAAGTGCCTGAAAGCGGGCGATCTCGGCACGGACACGCGAGGCGTCCCACGTGAGAGAATCGGCGTTGTCTGCCTGTGTGCGCGAACGGCCTTCGAGACGCCAGTGATTGCTTTCAAGGTATTTACGCCATTCGGCGGCAATCAGGACGGCAATCACGGATTTAAGCGGTGGCGCGGCGTTATTAAACGCAGTCGTGAGCGTGCGGACACTGCGCACGGTCATGTCGTCAGCGATGGAAGCACTCTCGGCGTAAGCACCGTCCGGAGGGGAAGATAGCTTTTTGAGAATATCCGCCACCTGTCCCTCGCTCTCGATGGCGGGAGGTGCGGAGAACGCGTCGTGTGACGCGAATGAAAACAGAAAGAGTGAAGCGACAAATATCGAAAGTTTTAACAGGCGCATGGCAGGATGAGAAACGCACATCGTCTAAAATAATTAGCGAGAATGTGAAAGGCTTAAAAGCGAACGCTTTCTCACGGTTCAGCCTATTTTGCCAGACCGTCTCACGTTAACATACGCAGCAGTTTTTTGCGTTAAAAGACAAAGAACGACCCATCGTTAAACCCGTAAATTCTACCATTGCTCGTTTCTTCTGTTTTTTCCTTAACGAAAGCAAATCGGCTCAGAAATTAGTGACCGGCGAGAAAATAGAGTGCGGCGTGATAGCCATCTAAGCCGAGACCGCAAATCATCCCTGTGCAGGCACCCGCTGTGATGGAGGTATGCCGGAAACTTTCGCGTTTGTGGATATTTGAGATGTGCACTTCGACGGCTGACAGCCCGCTGCCGGCGATGCTATCGCGCAGGGCGATGCTGGAATGGGAGAATCCGCCCGGATTTATAATTAACCCGGAAAAACCGCTGTCCGCCCACAAGCCGATACGCTCAATGAGTGCGCCCTCGTAGTTGGATTGGAAAACCTCAAGGGTTACGCCGAGCGCACGTGCGTCGATGCGCAGCGCCGCCTCTAATTCGTGGAGCGTGCGACCGCCGTATATCTTGGGTTCGCGTTTGCCGAGGCGATCAAGGTTTGGTCCGTTGAGTATCCCGATTTTTTTCATGGTAGGAAGCGCAGTTGTCTTTTTTGCGAGAGACACGGAATAGTTTTTGATGTTGCAAAGCCAATGCCAAATTAGGGAATGAGACCATGCGAACTTATCACTATCTCGACGGAGAGGGGAAACCCTGTGGACCGGTGACAGAGGCAGAAATCGAAGCGCTTGCCACGGCCGCCGCACAAAAAGGCGGAAAGTTTTTAGTCGCCCGACCGGGGGATTCTGCGTGGGTGCCTTATGTGAAAAATGCTGCCGCACCGGCACCCGCACCCGCCGCCGCACCGCGCCCTGCGCAATCTGTGTTACGACCCGCGCAACATGCCCCTGTGGCGCAACAACATGCGCAACCCGCGCAACCCGCGCAACAGGCGCAACGCGCGCAACCCGCGCAGCCCGCGCAACATGCGCAGCCCGTGCAACATGCGCAGCCCGTGCAACATGCGCAACCCGTGCCGTATGCGGCGGAAGCGCAGCAACATGCGCAACCACACGCGCAGCCGCCCTTGAGCGGGGTGCCGCCGCCGCGTCCTGGGGCAATGTCCGCAGCGCACTTTGGGCACTCGGCGCCCATGCCTGGAATGCCTTTGCCGCCAGCGGGATACATGCCTTATGCGATGCCGCACGCTGCGCATGGTTCGTTCAGCACGCCGTGGGTGAGCATTGTTTGCTACGTATTCGCCGTGTTGTGCCTTGTTGGAGTGTTGGTGTCTTTCGTGATGCTCCTTGTAGGGGTTGTCGGCAAGCGGGAGGACATTGCGGGCATGGGTTTGGCCACTGCGATTGCGACTCTTCCGGGCGGTTGTCTCACGGCGTTTTTCTTTTATCTGGTCGGAAAATTATTCTCGAAATTGGAGGAGATTCTTTCCGCAGTTCGCCGTTAAGTTAACGAATTACTATTTGCCATGCACACGGTTAAGACACTTTTTCAAAAAATTGCGGAAGGCGAAATTCCTGCCGAGTTTGTCTATAAAGATGATTTGTGTTTTGCGATTCGGGATATTTCGCCGCAGGCACCCGTTCACGTGCTTATCATTCCGCGAAAACCTGTGCCGCGTGTTTCGGAAACTACGGAGGAAGACGTTTCCCTGCTGGGACATCTGATTGTCACTGCGGGGGAAATCGCCCGCAGGCTTGGTTTGCAGGCAGGTTTTCGACTCGTCGTCAACAATGGCAAGCAGGCTGGGGAGACCGTTCCGCACCTGCATGTCCACCTGCTTGCTGGTCGTGAAATGAGCTGGCCTCCGGGCTGAGTGATTCATGAATTGCCCGACGCTTTTGTGCGAAAAAAGACCGGATCGGTTTCCTGCTGATGCCCCTGTATTGTTCCTCGACGCGGCGGGGCGGGAGGTGTTTGTCGGTGTCTGGCAGGCGGGCGCGTGGTTGGCGTGCCGGCGGGATGGCGTGATGATCAGTGCGAATGAGAGCCTGTTCGCGTTGACGGAGCTTGTGTTAGCGGATTCGGCGGTGCGGTTGGGCGACTGCGCGGCGTTTGTGTATGCGGAAGGACCGGGTTCCATTCTTGGGATACGCACTGTCGCAATGGCATTGGAGATTTGGCGCGGCGTGCATCGCCAGAACGCCCGCCCAGTTTTTGCCGTGGGTTCGCTGCTACTCGCTGCCCGCCTCTTGCTGCGTTCGGGTTTGGTCGATCGTGAATTCTCGCTGTTGTCCGACTCGCGGCAAGGCTTCTGGAACGCCCTCGCCGTGCGCCAAGGAGTGCCAATGGACTGTTTTGAAGAAATTTCTGCGGCGGGCATCACGGGGTTCCCGCCCCCATTTTTCCACATTGCTCGGCGCGGACATCCAGCACCGCCGGTCGAATACAACCCGTTCCCAACGGGATTGTTAGAGCGTGATCCAGCGGTGCTCCTTCAACAAGGGTTATTGCGCGAGACAGATACCCCGGACGCCGCAAACATAGCCGTCCACTTCGTAAAATGGACCCAAGAACGGCACCGCGCCTCCTGACGCCCCTCCGGAGCGAGGAGGGGACGAGGAGGGGGCGAGGAGGGGGCGATGAGACGGCACGAAATTCCAAATTTGTATGACAAAGGCGGAAAAAGGCGGAAAAGGGCGGAAAAAGGCGGAAGGGCTTATTGAGACTGGAGGTCATGGCTGGTGTTCGGGATTTTACTG
>JAISZI010000075.1 GCA_031269335.1 Puniceicoccales bacterium | reverse complement strand
GAGGAAGAGGGGGTAGTTTTGAGTTGTGAGCAGGAGATAGGGGGTAGAGAAGTGAGGGATTGAAATCCCCCTTCGGGGGAACGTTGTCAACTTTGTGGTTCCCAATACCCAGGGCGTTGCCCTGGGCTATATTGGTGCCGCCCCTTTGGGGCTTTGGTTTTTGTGGTTGCCCAATACCCAGGGTGCTGCCCTGGGCTATATTGGTGCCGCCCCTTTGGAGGCTCTGGGTTTTGTGGTTCCCCCGATACCCAGTTCTGCGCTCATTTCACACTATTAGTGAGGTGGCATTGGGGTCCATGGGAGGGTGCGTTCTAATGCGTAGGAGCGGCTGCCTTTAAGGAAGACGGGGGCGTGGGAGGAATGAATGGCGGTGCGCACGGCGGTGATGTCTGGCAGGGAAAGAATGGAAGATGGGGGGAAGCCGGCGGCAATGGCGCCGGTGCCGATGGAGGTTGAGTCGCCGCCGAAGAGCAGGAGGGTGTCTCCTGTGCGCAGGGGCAGTGCGCGGCCGGTTTCTTCGTGGAGGTTGGCGGAATGGGGACCCATTTCGTTCATTCCGGCGAGGACGAAGAGGCGTGTGTCGGAATCGCGTGTGAGGTGGTCGAAGGTGTTGGCGGCGTCGAGGACAGAGGCTGGGTTTGCGTTGTAACAATCTATATAAAAAAGTCTTCCGTTGTGGGTGCGCAGTTCGCCCCGGAGGGCGGAGGGTTTCCATTGGAGGAGGGTTTTGCGGATACGGGCGGGCGGGACACCTGCGAGGCGGGCGGTGACGGCTGCGAGGGCGGCGTTGTGTGCCATGCCTTTTGTGCAGGGTGGCATGAAAAAATCGATGTCTGTGGCGGGGTTGCTGCGGAGGGTGATGTGGTATCCGCCTGTTGGGATTTCGTCGAAAAATGCGGATAGAGGGGTGGCGTTTTTGGAGGGAGCAGCGGCGGTGGTGTTTTCTGGTGTTTCGGTGGCGAAGGAAACTGGGAAGGCGTGGCAGGGCAAGTTGCGAAAGGAGGGGTAGCGCAGACAGTCGGCTGGGAAGACTGCGGCGGCACCTGTGCGGGCGTAGCGCGGGAGTTCGCTTTTTTCGTGTGCGATGGCGGCTATATTGCCGAGACCGGTCAAGTGAGCTGGAAGGACGTTGGTGACGAGGGCGATATCGGGTTGGATGATTTGGGCGGAAAGGGTCAGTTCGCCCGGTTCGCTCATGCCTGCTTCGATGACGATGCCTGCGGTGTGTGCGGCGGGGCGAATGCCAAGCACGGTGAGGGGCACGCCGAGGAGGTTGTTTAGGTTGGCGGTGGTGCCGAATCCCGTTGTGCCGAGCATGGCGAGGAGCATGCCTGTGGTGGAGGTTTTGCCGGCACTTCCGGTGACGCCGATCACGGGGGCGCGGCAGAAGAGGCGCCAATGGCGGGCGATGTTGTGCAGGGCGGTGAGGGTGTCCGTTACGAGTAGTTGAGGGAGCGGGCAGGTGGGGACTGGGCGGGAGACGAGGGCGCAGGCGGCACCGGCGTTCAATGCGGCGTGGAGGAAGTCGTGACCGTCGCGGCGTGGGGTGGGCAGGGCGACGAAACAATCGTGAGGGCGAAGGGAACGGGTGCTATTAGAAAAACCGTGCGCGGGGGAAGGTGGAATTTGCGACGGGAGCCATACGCCGCCCGTCCACGTGCTTAAACGCCAGGGGGAGAATCGGCTCATTTTTTGTTCATATTGGGCGGAGTTGTTTGAGGGCGAGCAAGTCACGCGTCACTTGTCGGTCGTCGAAGGGGATGGTGACATCGGCGAACTCTTGATAGGTTTCGTGACCTTTGCCGGCGATGAGGAGGGTGTCGCCGGCGTTTGCAGCGTCGAGGGCGAGGCTGATGGCGAGGCGGCGGTCGTCAACGAAGGTAATCTTTTCCGGGTGGGATATGCCGGCGCGCATGTCGTTGAAGATGTTTTCGAGAGGTTCTTTTCGCGGGTTGTCGGCGGTAGCCCAGGCGAGCGCGGCATAGTGTTGGACGGCGGCGGTCATGGTGGAACGTTTGCTGTGGTCGCGGTCTCCGCCGCAGCCAAAGACGACGAGGATGCGTCCCGGGGTGATGGAACGGAGCATTTCGAGTGTGTTTTGGAGGGCGTCGTCGGTGTGGGCGTAGTCCACGAAAATTTGGAAAGGCATATTGGGAGCGATGCGTTCCATGCGTCCGGGGACGCCCGGAAAGTTGCGCAAGGCGGGCAGGAGGGAAGCTGGGTCGAATCCGAGAGTGCGGGCGAGGGCAAGAGCACAGAGGATATTGCTGACATTGTAGCGGCCTGGGAGCGAGGTGGAGATGCGCAATGCCGGGGTGTCCCGCCATTGGACGGTAAATTCGCTGCGACCGGGGAGGAGGAGAATGTCGGAGGCGCGGACGGTGGAGTCGGGGGATTCGCCGAAAGTTTCGATATGGTGTTTAGGGGGGAGCATGGAGGCGAGACGGCGACCGGCGGGGTCGTCGTTGTTTATCACGGCGGCGGCGGGGAGGGGACAGCCGTTTCCGAGGAAGGGGCGTGTTTTGACTTGGAAGTAATTTTCCAAACCGCCGTGGTAATCGATATGGTCGTGGCTGATGTTGGTGAAGGCGAGAGAGTCGAAGGCAATGCCATCAACACGCCGTTGGTCAATGGCGTGGGAGCTTACTTCCATGACGAGACCTGAGCAACCCGCGGCGACCATGTGAGCCATCATGCTGTGGATTTCCGGGGATTCCGGGGTTGTGCGGTGTGAGGGCAGGCTGCGGTCGCCGAGTTCGTAGCGCACGGTGCCGATGAGGCCCCATGGGGAATTGGTTTGGGCTGCGCACAGGAGGTAGTGAAGGAGGGTGGAGACAGTTGTTTTCCCGTTGGTTCCGGTGACACCGGCGACGCGGAGTTTTTTGCTCGGGTTGCGGAAGAAATTGCTGGAGGCAGCGGCGAGGATTGCCCGTGGGTTATCGACGCGTATCCAAGCCAGACCCGTGCGCGGGGAAGAAGGTTTTGAAGAGGAGACGATGGCTGCGGCACCGCGGGCGACGGCTTCTTCGATGAAAAATTCTCCGTTGGTGCGCAGCCCCGGAGTGGCGAAGAACACGCTACCGTTTATTACGCGGCGGCTGTCGATCACGAGGTTTGAGACCGGGGTCGTCCATTCGCCGGAAAATTCTCGTAATTCGAGGTTGTGGAACACCTCACGCAGCGTGATGGCGGTATTGTTCATGGCAAAGGAATCTCCTCGGTGTTAGTGGGTGGCGGGGGCGGAGATGGTTTCGGGATGTTGAGGCGGTCTATGATTTTTTCGGCGATTTCGCGGAAGATCGGACCGGCGATTTTTCCGCCGTAGCCGACGCCGTTCAACTTTGGATCATCTACGACGACGGTTATGGCAATGCGGGGGGAGCGTGCGGGGAAGAAGCCCGAGAAAGAAGCGACGTGGTTCGAGCGCGAATATGTTTTTTTTCCATTTGGAAGGGCGGCGATGCGTTTTTGGGCGGTGCCCGTTTTCCCTGCTACTTCGTAATTTGGGATATTGGCTTCGCGGAAGGCGGTGCCGCCGGGGGCGCCGCACACGTCGCGCAGCATTGCGGTGAGCGTGCGTGCGGATGAGGGGGAAATGGGGGTTGAGCGCACGCGGGGAGGGCAAACGCGGAAGACGGAGCCATCGGGGTTGAGGATGCGGTTTACGATTAGAGGCGTCATGAGTTTTCCGTCGTTGGCGACGGAGCACATGGCGTAGTGCATTTGGATGGGCGTGACTTCGACGGAGTAGCCGGCGGGGAGACGGCTCATAATTGCCGGGTTTTGTTTCCAAGGACGGGTTCCGGGTTTGAGCAAGGAGGCGGAGATTTCTCCGGTGTCAACGTCGGGGAGGGGCGGGTTCATCCATGCCGCGCCGTTTTTACTGATATAATCGAAAATGCCCGTGGGGCGTCCGATCCCGAAGGCGCGGATATAGTTATAGAATTTCAATTCGCCGTCCGGCATATCCGGCTCGGTCACGCGCATAGCAATTAAGATGGCACCGTGATTGGAGGACATACGGACGATGTCGCGGGTATTCCACACGCCAGGGTGGTCTTCGCGCATCATGTCGAGGAGTCGCCCGCGGTAGCGATAGCGTGGTTTCCCGCACTCGAAGGTATCGTCAACGCCCAGAACGCGTTCGTTTAGTGCCATGCCGATAGGGATGATTTTGAAGACTGACCCGGGTTCGTAGAAGCCGCTGACGCCGAGTGCCCTATTTTCGCGGCGGGCTTTGTTTTGCCCTGGTGTCAAGGTTGGGTCGTCTGCGCCGTAGTTGCCTGGGTCGAACGACGGCCAGTTTATCAATGCAAGCAATTTGCCCGACCGAGGTTCGCTGACGATGATGGTAATCGCTTCGGGCGTGTATTTGGCGGCGGCTCGTTCCGCTGTTTCTTCGCAGATGCGTTGGACTTCGGCGTCAATCGTCAGTTCTATTTTTTTGCCGTGGACAGGCGGTTTTTCCCAATGGCGGCGCTGGCGTATTTCGGAGCCTTGTCTATCGCCTTCCGATATGAGCAGCCCGTCTTCGCCCTGCAGGCACCAGTCCATTTCTTTTTCAATGCCTTGGACGGCGTTTCCGCTTCTGTTCACGTAGCCGACGAGGTGGGCGGCGAGCTTTTTTTCGGGGTATTCGCGGACGAATTTTTGTTCAAAGCGCAGTCCTGGGAGGTGCATCTCTTCGATTGTATTTTTCACTGTCGGTGAGATGTCCTTTGCGAGAGGCATGTTACGGAAAAAGATGAGTTCATCGTCCTTCCACTGGGCGGTTTCGTCGGGGACGCCTGCGGCGGCGGCACGTTGTTTTTGTTCGGTACGCCAGCGGGCGATCTGTCTTTGCTTTTTTGCGGTTCGCCGGGCGGTCTCTCTTTTTGCGTTGGTTTCCTTTATTTCCGCGACCAAATCGCGCCCTGCCAGTTGGAATGCCCATTTGATAGAGCGGGAGAGCAGGGAAAAAGGAGAGTCTTGGATGGACGCAGGCGCCGCGTGTTGAACAGGGCTTGCGGAGGCAGGGGGAGTGAGCCGGCGGCGGATAGTAGGCTGGAAAATTTCGGCGACGAGGGCGGCGTCCATGGACAGGGTTTTCGCTACGGCGTCGATTAGGTTTTTGCGTGTGGCGGGCAATTGGATGGCGACCTGTGCGTCGAACTCCTTTTGCGCCATTCTCTTTTTTGCCTGTTTTAACTCTCTTATTAACTGGCTCTTAGCGAATAAGGACATTTTTTCCTCCAGTTCCCACGGGTCAACAAAGGCGTCCCAAGTTTCACGCGTTCGGGCGAGGTCGCCGCCGCGAGAATCCACGATGGAGCCGCGCGTGGCTTTTGTTTCTTTGCGGATTCGCCGCACGTCCAATGCTTTTTCTCGGTAGTAGTCTGCTTTGTATTGAAGCCAGGCGAGTTCTCCGATGATTGCCGCGAATGCCGTGACCAGTAGGGTCGCCAAGAGAAAAAAGCGGCTGGGCGAAACGGAGAAAAACAACCGAGTCATGAGCGATCCCTTCTGTCTCGGGTTTCGACGCGGACAGTTTCGGTGACGGGGGCGGCGGGTGATGGGTCCCATGTAACATGCGGCAGACGCGGGACTTGCATGACTATTGGGACAATTTGTCCGGGGCGGGCCTTCCGCAATTGCCGGGCGTGTTGCCCGCCAGAGAAGCGGACGTCTTCTATGGCATCTTTCTCGATTTGCCACAGGAACAACACCGCGTCGTCGGTTATCCTTTTCATCGAATCGTTTATGCGGGCAGTGATACGGGCGGAATCTTCCTCCAGAATTTTTATGTTTTTTTCATGTTCTTTGATGCTGGAAAAAATCTTATTGCGCTGCTCGCGTTTGAGGGCGGTGACCACGGAGGAGAGCACAATGATCGCTATTAAAACGATTAAAAGAAACGGTTTACGAATGGAAGCGAGCATTGGTGTGCGAGTTGAGGGTGAGAGCGGTGGAATGAAATGGAAGCGGTGCGTGAGGCGTGGTTATGAGTGCGGAAGTGCCTCATCGACACCAAGTTTACGCAAGGCGCGCAGTTTCGCGCTGCGGGAGCGCGGGTTGGCGGCAAGCTCGGCGTCGCCGGGGGTTATGGGGCGGCGCGTCAGCAGGGTCGCGTGACGTTCGCGCAGGTCTTGCGGGCGGCTGTCGTTACGGTCAACAGGGTGCCCGCAGAGTTCGTTGAAACTGCGTTTGACGAGGCGGTCTTCCAACGAATGGAAGGAGATCACGACCATGACGCCGCCCGGTTTCAGTGCCGCGAACGCTTTTGGAAGGGCGGATTGCAGGGCGTCCAGCTCGCCGTTGACCGCGATGCGCAGCCCTTGGAACGTGAGTGTCGCTGGATGGATGCGCGGCGGTGGTCCTGGACGGCGGTTGCTTACGGCGTCGGCTACCAGACTTGCGAGCGAGTGCGTGTGTTGGAGGGCACCCGTGCTGCGGGCGGAGAGCAGGCTTCGCACGACGCGGCGCCAACGCGGTTCGCCGCCTAAGTCACGAACGGCATGGGCGAGCTTATCTTCCGGGGCGGTTTCGAGGAACACGGCTGCACTTACGCCGCAGCGCGGGTCCATGCGCATATCGACGGGCGCGTTGTCGCGGAAAGAGAAGCCGCGTTCGGGTGTATCTATTTGAAAGGAGGAAACGCCGATGTCCATCAGCACGCCGTCGAACGGACCACCACCGATAGCGTCCATTGCGGCGAAATTCGCATCAACGAAGCGGAATTGACCGGCAAATTCGGTCGCCAGTACCGCTGCTCGCGCCGCCGCGTCTGGGTCGCGGTCAAGGGCGATGACGGTCGCACCCGTTTCGAGCAGGGCACGTGAATGCCCGCCGCCGCCGAAGGTAGCGTCAAGGAATACGCCACCGTGCACCGGCTGGAGTAGGCGGAGTGCTTCATGCAAGAGGACTGGAAGGTGCGTTGGCATGGCTGAAACTGTGAACAAGTGGCGAGTAACGTGAACAAGTGCGCCTGTAATTGAAATTTGGATACGCGGCTTTGTGCACGGAATCGCCGTTTTCAGGCGGGTCGAGGGAGCGTTTCGAAGGAATGTCGCATAGGTGTTTGGTTTCGTGGCGTTTTAGTTTTCGCGTTCAAAGCCCGATTTGGCCGAGTGCGCGCAGGAAGAACTCGGCGTCCGGCGATGTGGTGTCGGGTGGGGGCGGCGCGGTTGAGAGTATTTGAAAGACGCGGAACAGGCCGGTGAAGCGCACCTCGCGCAGGATACG
Source organism: Puniceicoccales bacterium (assembly GCA_031269335.1). Taxonomy (GTDB): domain Bacteria; phylum Verrucomicrobiota; class Verrucomicrobiia; order Opitutales; family UBA953; genus CALNBE01. The sequence continues at coordinate 22,718 of JAISZI010000075.1, read as the reverse complement.
TGCTTGCGCCAGCATTTCGGGGCGCAGCGTGATGCGGCCTGCTTTGTCGCAGGAGACGGTATCGCTGCACTCGCCGAGTCGGCTCAGCACGGCGTAGCCCTCGTGGTTGCTCAGCGGAACTTGTTCCGAGGCGAGGGTAATTTTTCCGGCGATTGCAGGCGGAAATATCATAATTGCGCCGGAGGGCGGGTAGAACATCGCCAGATAGTCCTCGCCATTATCAATGGATGCGCGCCACGAAGCCGGAATGGTTAGCCGGTTTTTTTCATCAAGCCGTCCGGTGAATTTACCGGTGAAAGGCTTGTATTTTCGTTGGTTGTCCATCTGGAACGCGTTTTTTTAGTCTCTCCCACTTTGCCCCACTTATCTTCACAGTCAAGCCACTTTGCCCCATTTTTCTCCATTTTTGTAATGTTTTCTTTGATGGCATTTTATCCATTTTTTGAGGAGCGGTCTTTTCGATTAAAAAATGTATTTTTGGTTTGTTAAAAGAACTGTCTTGCTGTGCCTGTCAGGGTGTTAAGGCGGATTAAAAGAGAGAGAAGAAAAAGATATTCAGGAGTGTTTTCACCGGAAACCCACAACTTGTTCACAGGTTGTGCACAGGTTATTCTCAAAATAAAAAAATTCGTTTAAGCTCGCTCCCCTTGTTTCGGCTTACGTTATTCTACGGTTTCTTTGCCATGATTCATGCCACTGCCATTGTTGATGAGGGGGTGCGGGAGCAGCTCCGGGGAGACGACCGCGTCGAGATCGGTCCGTTTGCGGTCGTCGAGGCTGGGGTTGTGCTCGGTGCGAACTGTCGCATTGCGGCGCACGCTGTGATCAAGACTGGGACGCGCCTTGATGAGGGCGTAGTCATTGACCATCATGCTGTTATCGGTGGGCAGCCTCAGGACATAACCTTTGATCCTCGTGTATCGAGCGGGGTGTGGATCGGAGCGGGAACGGTTGTGCGCGAGGGAGTTACGGTGCATCGTGCCACAGTTGAGGGGAGGGAGACGCGAGTGGGGGCGGGTTGTTTTCTGATGGCGCTGGCGCATGTTGCGCACGATTGCGAGATAGAGGAAGGGGTGATTCTTGCGAACGCCTCAATGCTTGGCGGGCACGTGAGCGTGGGCAAAAAGGCATTTATCAGTGGCGGGGTTGTCGTGCACCAATTTGTGCGGATTGGGGAGAGCGTCATGTGTAGTGGAAACGGGCGATTTAGCATGGACGTGCCCCCTTTTTCCATTGGAGCCGAGCGAAATTACGTCGGCGGTCTAAACCTTGTTGGGATGCGTCGCCGCGGGTTTTCCAGCGAGACTATTACCGACATAAAGAATTGTTATTACGCGGTTTATCCGGCAATAGCAGCTAACCCGGCAACGCTTGCCGCAAAGGCTCTTGCCGCTGGTCTCGCGAGCACGGCGGAAGGGCGGCGCTTCTTGGAGTTTTTCACGGCTGCGGGCAGGCGTCACCAATTTGTCCGGCGTCATAGCGGCACCTTGTAAGGGTTGTTTCTCATTTTTTTGCAAAAGGAGCCATGCCCGATTCCGCCGCCATTTCTAATTTGGACATTGGTGCATCTTTTGCGCCGCTTGCGTTGCTTTGCGGGGACCCCGCCGGAGTTGGTCCCGACATCATCGCACGCTGGCTTGACCTTGCGGGAGAGAATCGTGTTGGCGTCGTTCCCGTTGGTCCGCCCGCGTGGCTTGATACTTTGCCGGTGCCCGGTCTCGCCGTTGGCGGGTCGGATTACGTGCTTACGCCCGGTTCTCCCGACGCGGCTGGGCAACGGGTTGCGTGGAATGTGCTTGAGGCGGGTGCCGCTGGTTGCCGCAGTGGCGCGTTTAGCGGCGTTGTCACCGGTCCGGTCAACAAGGCTTGGTTGGCGCGTGTCGGTTTTCCGTTTGTCGGGCAGACGGAGTTTTTTGCAGATCGTTGGGGCGGCGACCCTGTCATGGCGTTTGCCGGAGGAGCAATGCGCGTTGTTCTTGTTACGTGGCACATTCCGTTTGCCGAGGTTCCGATCTCCCTCAATCCCACGCGTTTGACGCGAGCGGTGAAAGCGGCAGACCGCCTCGCACGCGATCTCTGCGGTACCGCCGATTCGCCCCGCATTGGTGTCTGCGGTCTCAATCCCCATGCGGGCGAAAATGGGCTACTCGGGCACGACGAGTGCGAACGCCTCGATCCGTGGCTTGACGCATTGCGCAGCGATTATCCGCACCTTTCGCGTTGCCAGCCCGCCGACACCGTGTTCCGGAGGCACTTGCAAGGTGAGTTCGACGTCGTCATTGCCCTTTATCACGATCAAGGTCTCGCGCCGCTCAAAACACTGGAATTTGAGCAAAGCGTAAACATCACGCTGGGGCTGCAATACGTGCGGACAAGTCCCGACCATGGCACTGCATATTCTCTTGCTCCGAACCGTTCCGCTTCTCTTGACAGCTGGGACAATGCCGTCCGCCTCGCCCGGCTCCTTTGTTCAAAGTTAAAAAAATAACTATTTAACGTAAGACCGAAATGGTTGAACTTGGTGGCAGGGACGGGAACGCGGTTACAGACACTTTTTTGTGGTTGTAAAATCTATGTTACGCGCTTCGCTCTGCGCCGTCATGAAAATGTTTTCCGTTAGAGGGCTTCTTCAACCCGTGTTCATTTTCGTTGTTGCCGCCGCTGCGTTTTTGACCAGCTGCGACAGAGGCGATGTTTCGTCCGAGGGCAATCTTGACACTCGCGGCATTCCCAAAGACGCATTTGGCGTCGTCCACTGTAACATGAAAGTCGCTCAAGGCTCGGAAGTTGTCCGAGCGATTATCGCAAGGGCAAAGAAAGGGGCTTTAGGTGAAACGGAAAAAGAACGCGAGGAAGCATACAAGAAATTCAAAGACGAACTGGGTTTCGATCCCGAAAAAGATTTTAATAGCATCACGGCGGGTTTTTGGGCGGATAAACAGTCGAAGGGGAATCGTGTAGATGTTTTTATCGGTCGTGGAAAATTTTCGCCCGACAAAAGTAACGCTTATCTCTCCAAGCAAAAAAATAATGTGAGGCCGGTGAAAATAGCGGGGCGAGAATTTTTCTTAGTATGTGAAGACTTGGTTGTAGGTTTTGTAGATAACCGAAACGTCATTTATTTACGTCAACCGTTTCCTTTCACGAAGGGCGGGGAGAAGTTTGATTTTTCCAACGTTGAGAAAGTTCTCGAGGCGTTTGAGAAGGGCAAAGCGTATGTTGCGCCGAAATCGCTTTATAAACTCGAAAAATCTGTCGAGAAACCACTTTTTCTCGCGCACGTCGAAGTCGAATCTTCGGAAGCGATGAAAGACCTTTTGAAGAAAGGGGGAAGTCAGGGAAAAATTTTTCAGCCGATCAGGGCGCAACTTGTTGCAAGCATCAAAGAGAACAAGAACAAGCTGCGCACAATTGTCCAATACGATACGCCTGAAAAAGTGGCGGCACTGAACGCTCTCATTCAAATGGGAGTGCGCACTACAAAAGAAGGGCTTGCCAAGGACTCCACGTTTCTGGCTGGTATTGTCAAAGATACAAAATTTTACCCCGAGGGGTCCAATCTCATCATCGAATACGAACAGACCACTGAAGAGATTTTGAAAGCCTTAGAAAATTTGCCTTTGTGAGAACAAATGTGAGACGCGCAGGAAGGCGGAAAAATTAGGGACGCGTCCATATGCAAATGAAAGCCCCGCAACTACTCCTGCCATGGAAACAACACGTCGTTTCTCAACTCAAAGTAAAATCCCGCTCGCCGCCCTGCTCACAGCGTTTTGCCTGATGCTCCTCTCCGGCTGCAAAAAGACATCCGCGGCGCACGCCCGCATCGAGGCCGCAGCCTTGCTGGGCGACCAGACTGCCCTTGTCGATGTCGCGAAAAATGCCAGCGACCGGGACGTTCGCAAGACGGCGGTGGGAAAACTTACCGTCCAAAATGTGCTCGCCGACATCACAAGAACCGACGCGGAAAGCGACATCGCCACGCCCGCGCACTAAGAGGGGTGTAGCGGAGTCACAGCAGAGACGCAGTGGAGGCGGATCCGAGGCGGCGGTGCGTAACCAAGGTCTGGAGTTGCGCCCCGAAGGGGCGCGACTATAGGCGCACAGAGACGCAGCGGGGGCGTTTTTTCTGCTGGGGCATATTTTTCATCGGAAAAATTTTCTTGCAGAAGGGTTAGGATTTTACACACAGGCAGGTATGCGCTGGTTACGTAATGCTTTTTTTACGGGGTTACTTTTGTGTCTCCCGCTTGCTACAACAGTTTATGTGGTATGGTTTCTTTTGGAAACAACAGCAAAACCGGCGAAGGGTCTCGTGTTGAGTGTGTGGCCGCGGCTGGCGAGTGATGCCGGGGTGGGTCCGTTTTGGGTGGAGAAGTCCGTTATGGTTATTTCGGCGTTTGTCGTGGTGCTTGCCATAACGGCGATTGGGATGTTTTCGCGGTATTTTTTTGGGCGGCTTCTTATTACGACTTTGGAGAGTGTCATTGAGCGGTTGCCGGTCATCAAATCTGTCTATTCCTCAATAAAGCAAATTGTTGCGACTTTTGGGGCGCAAAATAAGGCGAACTTCAAGCAAGTAGTTCTTGTGCAGTTTCCGCACAAGGATGTGTGGACGGTGGCGTTCGTAACGAATCGGAGTGCGAGCGAGTTGTCGGAAAAGCTTGGTTATCCTGTGGTTCATGTGTTTGTGCCGACGACGCCGAATCCGACGGGGGGGTATTTTCTGCTGTTTCGCGAGACTGAGATAATTCCGCTTAAAATGGCTGTGGGCGAGGGGATGAAGCTGATTGTGTCCGGTGGGGCGGTGTTGCCGGTCGCGCCGGCAGAAGTGGCGGACGACGAGGAGGAGAATTAGGCGGCGGTGGTGGTTTTCGCGCTGCGCAGGTGGCTTAATTTTCCGGGAGGATATCGGCTTGGTGTCGCCAGAGGGAGGCGTATTGACCGCCGCGGGCGAGCAGTTCTTCGTGGGCGCCGCATTCGAGGATGTGTCCGTTTTCGAGCACGACAATCTGGTCGGCTTTGCGCACGGTGGAGAGGCGGTGGGCGATAATGAGGACGGTTCGCTTGTGGCGGAGGTTATCGAGAGCTTTTTGGATTTGCTGTTCGGTGATGGTGTCCACGCTCGCGGTGGCTTCGTCGAGTATCACGATGGGCGGGTTTTTGAGGAGGACGCGGGCGATGGTGAGGCGTTGTTTTTCGCCTTGGCTGAGGCGGATGCCCTTTTCGCCGATTTGCGTGTGAATGCCGTTTGGGAGGCGTTGGACGAAGTCCCATGCGGCGGCGTCTTCGAGGGCGTTGCGCATGGCCTCTTCGGTGGCGTCTTCGCGGGCGAGGCGGAGGTTGTCTTCAACGGTGCCGTCGAAGAGGAAGGGGTCTTGGGCGACGTGGCCGATGCTCTGGCGTAGTTCGTGGAGGGAGAGTGAGCGCAGGCAGGTTCCGTTGAAGGAGACGGTTCCTTTGTGCGGGTCGTAAGAACGCAGGAGGAGGGCAGCGATGGTGGTCTTTCCTGCGCCGGTGTGCCCGACGAGTGCGGTGACTTTTCCGGCGGGGATTTTCAACGAGAAGTCTTTTAAGATGTCGCCGCGTCCGTCGTAGGCGAAGGAGACCTCGTTGAAGGAGATGGTGATTTTTCCGGTGGGAAAGGGCAACGGGTCTGCCGGGGATGCCACGTCGATAGGGTGGTCGAGTATCTCGAAGACGCGTTTGCCCGATGCCTTGCCGGCGGCGAGGAGCTGGTTGAGGGCGGACATGCGGGCAACCGGCTCGTAGAGCATGACAGCATACATATAGAAGGCGACGAGTTCGGGGAAGTCGAAGCCGACGCGTTGTGAGGCGATCATCCAGCCGCCAAGCATGAAGACGGCGATAACGCCGAGGCTGGAGAGGAAGGAAGTCCCGGGGCTGTAGAGTGACCACTGGAACATTGCTTTGAGCATCCGCGATGCGAGTGTTCCCATGCGTGTCTCGAAGCGAGCCGCCTCACGTTGTTGCAAGGCAAAGGATTGGATGAGGCGGTTTCCCTGAATGTCTTCCACGAGGAGGCTGTTCAAGTCGGCTGCCGCTTCGCGCACGCCCTTCCAACGAATGCTGGTGCGGCGGTTATACCAAATGGCGACGCCGAGGACGATTGGGAGCGGTGCGCATACGCCAGCGGCAAGCAAGGGGTTCATCCAGAACAGGGCGACGATGACTCCAATGAGCGTAAGTACCGCACCCAGCCCTTGTTCGGTGCCGTCGAGCAGGGCACGTTCCACGCCGGCGACGTCTTCGATGACGCGTGAGGCGATCTCGCCGCTCCTGTTTTTATCGTAAAAGGAGACAGGCAGGTCGAGGAGGCGCCGGTGGAGATCGCGCCGGATATCGATCAGGATGCGTTGTTCGGCGATGTTGTTGACGCGGATGCGCAGGCAATTGAACAGCTCCCGGGCGAATTGCAGCGCGAGGATGATTATGGCTCCGAGGAAGAACGCGTGCGGGTCGCTGCCGGATTTGAGGCGGGACAACACGTCGCGCACAACGGTGGGAATTGCCAGCCCTGCACCCGTCATCACGGTGGCAAGCAGGAGTGCGAGTAGGAAAAGGGCGCGGTGTCGCCGGAAGTAGGAGGATATTCGCCAGATGGTGCGCATGAAGCGGGGAATGAAAGGGGAAACGGTAAAAACGGAAACGTTGAAAAACGCTTTTTTCGAGAAAACGGGTGTGGCGTGGAATTTTTCCCTGTGTTCGTGGCGGAAGCGTGTTTTCTTCGGGGCAATGAAGCCGCCCATTCCAAGCGTCCCTGCGGACATTCGCACGGCACGTCTCATCCTTAATGCTTTGCCGAATCTCGGACCTGTTTCCTGCCGCCGCCTTTGTGAGGAGTTTGGCAGTGTTGGAGGCATTTTTCGTGCGTCTCGCGAACAATTGCTTCGTGTGAAAGGCGTCGGTTCCGTGCTGGCGGACACCCTTATTCGGTGGCGCGAACATTTTGATCCTGCCCGCGAAATGGAGAAAATGACGTCTGCGGGCGTCACCTTTGCCATACCGGAAGATGCCGATGTTTATCCGCCCTTGTTGCTGGAAATCTACGATCCGCCCCAGGGCTTGTATTGCACAGCACCCTTCAAATGGGGAAGTAAGTGCGTGGCGATCGTGGGGACGCGTCGCGTGAGTTCATATGGCAAAATGATGGCGAGATTGCTCGGGCGCGGGTTGGCGGCGGCGGGTTGGTGCGTGGTGAGTGGTATGGCGCGAGGGGTGGACACGGCGGCGCACCTTGGCGCGCTTGAGGCTGGCGGTCCCACGGTTGCGGTGCTTGGTTGCGGTGCTGACATTGCTTATCCGCCTGAAAACAAGAATCTTATGCGTGACATCACCTCCGCCGGCGCCGTCATCAGCGAGTTCCCTCTCGGGCGCAATGCCGATAAACAGACCTTTCCCATGCGCAACCGGATCATTTCGGGAATTTCGCGTGCCGTCGTCGTCGTCGAAAGCGACGAAAAAGGCGGGGGCATGATAACGGCGCGTTTTGCGGGCGAACACGGGCGGATTGTGTGCGCCGTCCCCGGGCGCGCCGACACTGCTTACAGCCGAGGTTGCCATGCCTTGATTCGCGACGGGGCGACGTTGGTGACGTGCGTGGACGAGGTGTTGGAGGAATTGGGCGGAGGGAGGAATGTATCTGCGCAAACGGAAATGGACTTCGGGAACGGTGCGGGTGCGGCGGCGGTGCCGATGAGCGAACTTGAGAAAAAGGTGTTGGAATGCCTTTCCGGCGGCGTGCGCTTTAGCGTCGATTCGATTGCGGAGCAGACGGGTGAGTCGGTGGCTTCGCTTTCGGGGACACTCCTGATGATGGAACTTAGCCGGCTCGTGGAAAAGATGCCCGACGGCGGTTACGAGGCGGCAGGGTTTACTCGACGTGCAGGATAACGCCTTTGAGGTAATGGCTTTCGGGAAAGTTCAGAAGCACCGGATGGTCGGGCGGCTGCCCTGTTATTTCCAATACCCGTGCGTCGCGCCGTGCGTCTGCGGCAGCATCGGTGAGCACGGCAAGGAAAGATTCTATGCCGATGCGTTGAGAACAGGAGTAGGTCGCGAGAATTCCCTTTGGCGCGAGCATTCTCAATGCACGCAGGTTCAATTCCTTGTAGCCGCGCAAGGCTCCGTCCATTGCGTCTTTGCTTCGTGCGAAGGGAGGCGGGTCGATCACGATGAGGTCGTAGCATCCTGCACCGTCCGTTTCGCTGCGTTGGTTCGTGAACCAGTCGAACATGTTTTCGCAGAGGAAGCGCACCTTTGCGTTAACGCCGTTTCGCACGGCGTTGCGCGAGGCGGCGCGGATGCATTCCCCGGAGGAGTCTATGCCGAGGACGCTGGCGGCACCGGCACGGGCGGCATGTAAGGCGAAGCCGCCTTGATTGCAGAAACCGTCCAACACGCGCCGCCCAGGTGCGAATTTTGCGATGTGCAGGTGTTGTTCGCGCTGGTCGAGGTAGAATCCCGTTTTTTGTCCGCCCGCGAGGTCGATTTGATATTCAACGCCCTCAATGCGAAACCATTCTGGTGCGAAGGGTGTGCCGCTTTGTGTGCGCACCTCCAGCGGAAGCGCGTCGCGCAGGCGTTGGGTGGCGTCGTTTCGCAGGATAATTTCGCGTGGCGCAAAGGTGTTGCGCAGCCAAGTAGTGATAATCGGCAGGGCGCGGTCAGCACCGGTGGTGAGCGCTTGCGCGACGAACACGGAGTCGAATTGGTCTATGACGAGACCCGGCAGGTAGTCGGCTTCAGACCAGACGAGACGGCGGAAAGGGACGTCGGCAGAACGGCGGGCAACGGCGGCATTTAAGGCTTCGTCGAGAAACGCCGCGTCAAACGGTCTCGCTTCCGGCGAGTAGCGACGCCATGCGATTTGAGATTTGTTGCTCCACAGCCCCGCGCCGAGGGAGCGTCCGCGTGCGTCGCGCAGTTCTACGCAATCGCCGTCAGCGAGGCTGATTCCCTGGCGGTCTATTTCTCCGGCGAAAGCCCAAGGATGCCCCGATTGCACACGGCAGGGGCGAGATGATTTGAGGCGGATACGTGGCAGTGGCATAAAAATTTTTCAGCAGTTTAGTTAATCCTTCGGCACAGCCATATTGCCAATGCGAGCATGGCGAGATTAGGTGCCCACGCTGCCAGTGCAGGGGGGATGTTTTGGCGTGCGCCGAGGAGTGCACACAAATTGGAAAGCAGGTAATACAGCGCGAATAGCACGAGCGATTTTGAGACGCCGACCATGGGGTTCACACGCACGCCCGAGACGGCGAAAGGCACCGCCAGACCGATGACGATCAAGCAGCAAAACGGACTCGCCAGCACGTAGTGGTATTGCACCGCATACGCCGCCATGCGCGCCGATTTCTCCGCGCCCGCGTGTTTGAGCACGCCGCGTATTTCATTGATTGAGAGGTGGTGCGGCTTCTTGTCCAAGGCGCGCATCAGTTGCGGTTCTTCCGTAAGCTGTTTTAACGCAAGCCGTTTGAACGCCGGTTGCGCTGTCGGTGCCCCGTCGCGACATTCCAGCCGCCGCCCGTCTTCCAATACCCAGTGCCCATGTTGCCTGTCATACCACCCGTAACGTGCCATCCACCCTTCTATCGGACGCCCTTCGCCGTCGTTTTGATAGACAATGATGCCGTAGCCGCGCCCCGTGTAACCGCTGAACCGGTTAATGCTCCAAATGCGCCCCGCCGACGGATTCGCGTAAAATTGAACAACTGCGTCCGGGTCTGCCTTTTGCGTCGTTCCCGCCGCTGCTGCGCCGGCGCGGCCATCCTCTCGGGCGAGAAAATCAAACTTCGCCGTCTCGAATAATCGCCTCGCCTCCTCCGTCGCCCACGGCACCAGCGTCGCATTAAGCGCGAACAACATCACCGACAACGCCGCCCCCGCCACCCAGAGTCCCCGCGTGATACGCCCGACGCCTATTCCCGCCGCACGCATTGCGGTAAGCTCGTGGTTACGGTGAAAAAACCCCAGTATGAACAACACCGACACCAACAACGCCACCGGAATCACCACCGGCAAATACGCCGGCGTCTGCAACGCAAAGTATTTTAGCACCAATCGCTCCGACGCCCCCCAACGCGCAAAGTCCGGCATATCCCCAAAGACACGCCCAACGAGCAACAGCCCGACCATCGAAATGAGAGCCATGACGAAGATTTTCAACCATTCGCGAAAGATGTAACGATCAAGCAGGGACATGAAAACGCCGCAGACGGGCGGAAAAACCCCAACAAGAACCCCGTCCGCCCATGCGGGCAACGCATAAAAGCACCCAGCACTATCCAAAGAAAAAAAACAGGCACACCGTTTTTTTGATTGCAAAAGGAAAAATAAAAACACTTCCTATGCGCAGGTCTGCAGAAAAGACCGTTTGCCCGTTTGGTGGGGAGTCGGCTGGCGCGAGCCAGCGACAGCCCGAAGTCCGATGGTCGGAAACAGACGCGCAAATGAACAGAACTGAGAGTAAGAGTAATGGATAACAAGTTATTCGTAGGCAACCTCACGTGGGATGCCACGGAAGAGGACGTACGGCAATACTTCGCCAAGTTTGGAAATGTCCAGCAGGTAGAAGTTATGAGAGACCGTTTCACCAATCGCGCCAGAGGGTTTGCCTTTGTGACATTTGCGACAGGTGAAGAAGCACAGAACGCAGTGAACAACACGGAAGGTCGCGAGTTTCAAGGCCGCCCGCTGAAAGTAAATGTGGCTCGCCCCCGTGAGGAAAATTCCGGCGGCGAACGTCGAAGCTATGACGCTCCACGCGGAGGAGGAGGAGACAGAGGCGGATTCCGCCCCCGTCGTCCTTTTAATTCTTTTAACAATGGTGGTGACCGCCGCGGCGGTAACGACCGCCCGCGCCGCCGCTCGTTTGACAGAGACCGTGGTGGCAACAACGACCGCAGCGGGTTCGAATCCGGAGGAGGTTACTCAGACTATTGATTCTTCGTTTCACCCGTTCTTTTTTTGTTTCAAGACGTCGCCTCATTTGGCGGCGTCTTTTTTTGGCACTATGGCGGCTGCGCGCCCGTGCGCGTCCCCCTTATTGCGCGGGCGCGGGCGCGGCGGCGGTGGAGATTGTTTTCAGCCAGTTTTTCAGGTCGCCGTCTTTCAGACCCGCGAGGATTTCTTTTCGGTCGCGCCAGATGGCTCTCGTTTTGAGGTCAATGCCAGCCTCGGCGCACAGGCGCATCACCTCCGCCGCCTCGGGTTCGTTGATGGAGCGCGTGTCAGAGCCGCCGCCGGCCGGTGCCGTCCGCAGGGAGCCGAGACCGTCGTAATTGACGTTATCGGTCACGATCCAGACGGCGGCTTGTTTTGTGTGATGGGAAACGTTTTTCCGAGCAAGGATCGCCATGAGTTTTTCCAGCTCGTCCACGGTTGGCGGGGGGTCGAGCGTGAAGCGGTCGTGCTTGCCCGGGTCTTCATTTCGGTCCACAATTTTCTCTCGTTCATCAAATCCGCGAATTTCCCACGCTCGATGGTCTGCGGCGTGTTTGCGGAGAGCTTGCTGGCGGCGGCGCGGCGGACGTGCGCATCAGGTGCGTTTTGGGCGAGCGCGGAGAGCAGCGGTTTGTCGGCGAGCTGCCACACAGCCAGCAGGCGGATATCCGGAGCGGCACCTTCGTGACGGGCGATCCGGCTTTGCCAGCATCTTCGCGTTCACCCAGCCAAGGCGGATATCCGGAGCGGCACCTTCGTGACGGGCGATGCTGTCGAGCGCGCCGGAATCCTTTATGCGTTCGAGTGCCGCGTAGGTGACTGTGCTGTCCGCGTCGGTTCTTGCGATGCTGGCGAGCGCGGTCTGGTCGGTGAGTTTTCCTGCCGCCGCCTTGCGAACGTCCCGGTCGTTGTCCTTTTTCGCAACATCGGCAAGGGCAGTCTGGTCGCCCAGCAAGGCTGCGGCCTCAATGCGGGCGGGCACCGCGGACGTCTTTTTGCAGCCGTGGAAAAACAGCAGGCAAAACGCTGTGAGCAGGGCGGCGGCGAACGGGATTTTACTTTGAGTTGAGAAAGGACGTGTTGTTTGCATGGCAGGAGTGGTTACGAGGCTTTTACTTGTGTTTCAGGCGAGACCGTCGCGGATGAGGAGCGACTGCGGGTCGGGATCGCGTCCCATAAAATCGCGGAAAAGTTTTTCCGGCGGTTCAAGGTTTCCCTTTGAATAAATTTTTTCGCGGAGTTCGCGACCGACGTTTTTGTTCAGGAGACCTTCTTTCAGGAAACGCGTGAAGACATCGGCTTCCAGCACTTCAGCCCATTTGTAGGAGTAATAACCTGCGGCATAGCCCGTGGGATCGCCGAAGATGTGCGTGAAACGGCGCGCCATGGAGGGTGTCGGCACGCTGGTGCGGATTTGGTAGGCGGCGAGGTAGTTGTTCCAGATGTCATCGAGGTCGCGCCCGCGTAATTGGGCGAGGTGGATGTGCAGATCGAGGTCGAGTTTTCCGAGGCTGAGCTGGCGCATGGTGGCGGAGGCGGCGCGGAAATTGGAGGCGCGGGTGAGTGCTTTCAGCAATTCTTCGGGAAGTGGCTCGCCCGTCTTGTGGTGGCGGGCAAAGTGATTGAGACCTTCTTTGTGCCAGCACCAGTTTTCCAGTAATTGAGATGGAAGCTCTACGAAGTCCCATGCGACGTTCGTGCCGCCCAATGACTCGAAGGGCACGGTGGAAAGGATGTGGTGCAGGAGGTGCCCAAACTCGTGGAAGAGGGTGAGTGCCTCGTCGTGCGAGAGCAGGGGTTGGGCATTGTCAAGGGGCGGGGTGAAATTGCCGCACATGAGACCGAGACGCGGGGCGGGGGCGCCGTCGTGGCAGATGCCTTCCGTTGGGAAAAAATTCATCCACGCCCCGGCACGCTTTGTCTCGCGGGGGTGCCAATCGGTGTAAAAGGAGCCAAGGTGACGCCCGTCGCTGGAGTCAAATGCTTCGTAAAACTTTACCTCCGGGTGCCAGGTTTCGACCGGAGAGGCGGCGGCATCGGATTCGCCAGCAGAAAAAATTTCGCGTTGCCCTGTGTCAGGATCGGTAAAGACGGTGGCGCGTGGGGAGATGCGAATACCGAAAAGCTGACCGAAGAGGGTGAACATTCCGCGGGTGACGTCATCAAGGGGCAGATAAGGGCGGAGGGCTTCGCCGTCGAAGGCGTGTTCTTCGCGGCGTTGTTTTTCCGCCCAGTAAGTGATTTCCCACGGGGCGAGCGGGGCGGCGGGCGTGGCAGTTTTTGCGGCTTTGAAGTTTTCCAATGCGGCGGTCTCTCTCTCGAAGTGCTTGCGGACGCGTTCGTGTAAATCTTCTACGAAGCGCAATGCGTTCGCGCCCGATTTTGCCATGCGCTGCACGGTGGTGAAATCGGCGAAGTTTTCCTTGCCGAGCAGCCGCGCCTTTTCGTCGCGCAGGTCGAGGATTTGCCAGACTAAACGCGTATTGTCGTTTGCGCCGCCATTGGCCACGTTTGCGGACGCCTCCCAGCATTCGCGGCGAAATGTCTCGTCCTGAGCATATTGCAAAACGGGCACGAGAGAAGGCGCACGCAGCGTGAAACGCCATGCCCTTGTTTCTCCCGCCGCCGCCGCTTCGGCGAGCGCCGCCGCCTTTGCGTTTTCGGGTAACCCGGCGAGCAAGGCTTCGTCGGTGACGGTCTTTGCCCATGCGTTTGTCGCGTCGAGCACGTTTTCGGCGTATTGTTGGGTGAGGCGGGCGAGTTCGGCGTTAATCTGCGCGAGGCGTTCTTTCGCTGCGGCGGGGAGGTTGGCACCGTTGTTCACAAAACAGGCAAGTGTTTCTTCGAGCAAACGGCGCGAAGGTGCGTCGAGCGAGGCGGCACGCGGCGAGGCGGCAAACGCGGTCAATGCGCGCCAGACACCGGCGTTGAGCAGGACGCCCGTGGCGAACACGCTTACCTGAGGAAGCATCCGTGCGTGCACTTCGCGAAAGGCGGGAGTGTTGTTGACGGAGTTGATGTGCTCCACTTTTGCCCAGGCACGGTTTAATTCGAGCAACGCGTTTTCGAGCGCAAGCACGGTGTTTTCAAAGGTTTCTGTCCCCGATGGCGTAGCGGCGACAGCCTCGACAGCCTCGGCGGCACGCTTAAGTGCGAGCGTGATGTCTGCCTCGATGGCACCGGGCACAAGCAGACTCCAGTGAATATGAAATTCTGACGAAAGAAACGGATTGGACATGCACAGGCAGGAAAACCAAAACACCGGCAGCGCGAAGAAAGAAGTGCCCCAGACGTTAAAATCTTTTCAATGGGCACCAACGCGCAACACTCTGGCGCATGATCGAAAACCGGACATGGCGTCAATGGGGGCACGAGCTTCTCGCCCTCGCGCTCGGAGTCTTGGCAGCAACCCGCATTGTGAATGGCATTTATTGCGATGACCTCGTCTCCTTGCTCTGCGTGGTGCTTGTCCTTTCGTTTCTTAATATGTTGGCACGCCCATTTTTAACAAATACACTGCTCCTCCTCTTTTTGCCGCTGACGATTGCCACTGTCGGTCTCGCGGCAATTTTTGTCCTCTGGATCGTCAACTCGCTTTTGTTCTACTTCGCCAGCTCCATTTCGCCTGCTTTCCGCGTTGATTCCTTTGGCGACGCAATGCTGGGCGCCCTCGTTGTGAGCGGCGTCTCGTGGGTTATCTCCCGCCTGCTGGGCGGAGGAAAACCTCCCTCCCGCCAATATCCACCCGACGCCGGTCGCACTTCACGCCGCCGCCGCGAGGAAGATGACGACGATGTCATCGACGTGTGAGGGCTAACTCCACACCGGCATCCTGCGAAAACCCTTTTTTAATCGCTTCCGCAGCAGCAAGTTCCCCAGCAATACGCTTGGTGACGCCGGTGCCGCGCCCGCAGAACACCCCGTCCACCCAGACCTCAAGCGTGAACGTGCGTGCGTGCGGTGGTCCATTGACCCTTGTCGTGCGGTATTCGATGCGCCGCCCGTCGTTCGGGCACCCGTCGCGCTGCACCAATTCTTGCAATTTGTTTTTCGTCGAACGGCTTTCTTCGACACAGCGTGCATCCGCGGTCAATTCGCTCCCGAAAAGGCACCGCGAAACCTGCCGCGCCGCATCAAGACCTCCGTCAAGAAACACTGCCCCGAAGAGCGCCTCTAACGCATCTTCATGCGCGGTGTCCGAGTCAAGGATGTGCGCCGCATCGGCATTGGGCGTTACCCGAAGAAAACGCGCCATGCCAAGTTTCCGCGCTATTGCCGCGAGATTGCTCCCGCGTATCAGCCGCGCACGCGCATCGGTCAGCTGCCCCTCGTCCGCACCGGTGTTTGCATAAAGGCATTCGGCTAACACCAAACCCAACACGGCATCACCAAGAAACTCCAGCCGCTGGTAATCAGGCTCGCCAGGGCAGACGTTTTTCATGCTCGGGTGCGTGAGCGCGTTTCGCAACAACGCCTTGTCACGAAACACGTAACCAATGCTCCGCTCCAGTTCCGGAACTCCTTCCGCAGCACTACTGCCACGGAACTTTCGTAGGAAATTGATGGAAAAATCAAAAAATCGAAACACGACAATCGTTCTCCCAACACACCCGTCGCCCCAAGTCAAGCACCCCCATGCCTTCCCTTTCGCGATTGCGACAGAAAAACGCCAGTGCGTTTCGCCTCACCTGCGTCATTTTCCGTCGCGCCACACCGCCCTGCGTTTTCATGTTCGCGCAAAGAAGTCGCATTATTAAGGCGGAAGAAAACTCTCCACGTCTGTTTCTTGTATGCACCTAATTGCTATTACCCAAAAACAAAGGTGTCAAAAAGCAATTTCAGGTTGAGTGTGATTATAACGAAAGCCACGGTCCACCCGCAAACTTTTATCCAAATAGGATTTACGAAATCCCCCATTTTTCGGCGGTCGCTCGTGAAGCGCATGAGAGGCCACACGGCAAAACCGAGTTGCATACTGAGGACAACTTGGCTCGCGAGTAGAAGTTCTGTTGTTTTTTCTTCACCAAAAATAGCGATGACAAACACCGCCGGCAAGATGGCGATGCCACGCGTAACAAGCCGCCGAATCCAGCGGGCAATCCGCAAATTCAGAAATCCTTCCATCACAATTTGCCCGGCAAGCGTCCCCGTTATAGTCGAGTTTTGCCCCGACGCCAGTAGTGCCACAGCAAAAAGCGTGCTCGCAACAGTCACACCCAACGTAGGAGTAAGCAAGTTGTAGGCATCCTGGATTTCTTTTATCTTATCCTGATTCGGTGTACCATGAAAAGATGCCGCAAGAACCAAAATAGCCGCATTGATAAAAAAAGCGAAAAACAACGCCACCGTAGAGTCTATCGTAGCAAACTTTACCGCTTCCCGCTTGCCCTCAGGAGTGCGCGTAAACGCACGGGTTTGCACAATGGAAGAGTGCAAATAAAGATTGTGCGGCATGACCGTGGCACCGAGAATGCCAATACTCACGTAGAGCATTTCACGATTGCCAAGAATTTCAACCTGCGGCGTTAATCCAGCGAGCACACCGACAAGACTCGGGCGCACAAGAAATAATTCAGCCGCAAAACAACCCCCAATCGTTATCATCAGCGCAACAACAATAGCCTCTACAATCCGAAACCCCCGATTTTGCAACCAGAGCACTAAAAGCACATCTACACAAGTAATGAGGCAGCCCCATAAAAGCGGTATCCCAAATAATAGTTGTAGTCCGATGGCAGAACCCACGACCTCCGCAAGATCACAGGCGGCAATTGCCAATTCACACAAAACCCACTGGAAATACGCCACAGGTCGCGGATAGTGGTCCCGACACGCCTGCGCAAGATCGCGCCCCGTGACAATGCCAAGCTTTACGCACAAGTGCTGCAGCAACACCGCCATCAAATTCGACAATAAAATGACGCTCAACAGCGTGTAACCAAATTTCGCCCCTCCCTCAAGGTCGGTCGCCCAGTTCCCAGGGTCCATGTATCCGACGGCGACAAGGAACCCTGGTCCGGAATACGCCGCCATTTTCCTAAAAAAACTGAACCGCCCCCCGCCCCTCACCGTTACGCTGCGGTGCACCTCAGGCAAACTCACCTCGGTCACCTCCCGTCTCCATGCGGAATCTCGCATCTCCTCCTTTTTCCCTGTGTCTTCATTCATATTTTTGCGGACGACGGTGTGGAAACTTCCCGATTCCCTTTCAATCTTTTATTCATCAATGTCCCAAAAAATCTCATTTTGTTTTGTTGACATGCCTTACCCTTCACCCACGCTCCGCCCCGTTTTTTTGCATGATCACCTGGCTACAGACTTCTTTCACCAGACACCACCGCGTCCTCCTCGCGGCACTGCTCGGCTTAACCATCGTCTCCTTCGTCTTTTTCGGCGCGTGGAGCGGCGTCAGAGGCTCCAAGCGGCCATCTCCGTTTCTCGGCGTTGACCTCAACAGCCAGCGCGAATCTGCTCCATACGAGGATTTTATCCGATTCAGCGGAGCTTTCTTTCCCGATCACATTGCAGGTCTCGACTTGAAAACCGTCGTCCTCCTCAAACATCTTGCCGACACAGCGCAAATCCCCGACCCAAGTCCGGAACAAATCAGAAAATTGCTCGAATCGTGCATACCCTCCCTTAGCGACCCCGCAAAACTGAACCAGTGGCTTGCCGACGGCGTCGCAGACATCTCAATCAAACTCGGAATCCGCCCCGAGGACGCGCAAACACGCTTCAACAACTTCCTCGTCACTTTCTGCCGCCTCAAAAAGGTCCAAGATGTTCTCGCCGGTCCGGGTTATGCACTCCCCTTCGATGGCGTCATCAGTTGGCTTGCCGATACTACACTCTGGACAATCGAGACCGCAACTCTCTCCGCCTCAACCTTTTCCCCAAAAATCCCTACCCCGGACGATGCCCTGAACCGCTATTTCGACGAAAACAAAGAAACCTTCCGCCTGCCCCCTGTCGTCTCCGCCTCCTACGCCGTCTTTTCCCCGATCGCAGAAGACTCAGCCTCTGTCCCCGCACCAAGCGACCCCGAACTGCGCGCTTACGCGCACAATAATGCGCAAGACATCAAAATCCCAGGCTTCGACATCAAAAGACTCGACGAATTTCTCAAAAGCAACCGCGCCGACCTCGAAAAAAGTTGGCGCATCGTCAAAACCCGCGACAACCTCGCCGGTCGTATTTCCGCTCTCCTCGCCGACAAACTCCCCATTGAAGATATCGCGAAGCCGGACCGTATCACCTCCTTCCTCTCCGATAACGGCTCTGTCGAAACACCCTTGCCTCCCTTCGACAAAGACACCGTCCCCAGCACCCTCCCCATCCCTGCCGTCCTCCTCGGCAACGCCCTCAAACTTTCCCCAGAAATCTGGCATTCCGATGTCTATCCCCTCCCCGATAAAGTCGTCGTCTTCTTCCACAAACGAACCGTCCCTTCCCGCATCCCCGAATTTGCAGAAGCACGCGAAAAAATCACAGCTGCTTTTAGCGCAAAAGAAAAACAACGCCTTTTCTCCGAACACGCCCGCCTCGTCGGCGAACAACTGCGCAAAGCCGCCGCCGCCGGTAAAACCCTCGCCCAAAGTGCCCCCTCCTTCGCGCTCTCTCTCGAAAATTTGCCCCCATTCACCTTCGCCAGCCTCCCCGAAAAATTCAGCGGTGTCTCCAACTTCCTCAAAATGGAACTCAACAGTATCCCCGAAGGAGGCGTCACCTTCCTCCCGCTTAATAGCGATAACTTCCTCTACGTTCGCCTCCTAAAAAAGGGGACGCCTTCTCTCGACACAGGCAAAGCCGAAATCCAACTCCGCACCAAAGAAGCTGCCCTCAACGCCGCCCAATTCACTCTCATCGGCGATCCCAAAGACGTGCGCAAACCCATCGGCATTCTCCAAGAACTCCGTATCCACGCCGAACCTCGAAGCAATCGGGCGGCTCCCTCCCCGTCCGATTCTCCCAACGAATCCTAACTTTTTTTCAGCCACAAACAACAACAACAGTTTCTTCTTGAAAACATGAACTATAAACGTCTCACCATTCGTATCTTCCAACTCGCTGCAATACTCGCGCCAAGTGCGGGTATCGCCGCCCAAAGCACCGTCGCTACCAATACGGACAGCGATAGTAAACAACCGCCGACCGCGCTCATTGTTAACGCCGCCCCAGCAGCGGCACCCAGCGATCCCGATCCACGGGACAAGGCTGCCAAAAAAGTCCATTCCGCACAAGCTGTAGCCCAAAAGAAAAACAATCTCAACAAACCGGGCAATTCCGCTGCCTCACCGACCGCAAAACAAAAGGCGGACAAGCCGCAACAAGGCGTCTCTAAACAAAGACCGCCCATACCGCCCCAACCCGTCATCTCCGACGACTCCCCGGAAACGAAAAAACTCCAAAAAGAACTCGCACGGCTTACACTCGAAAAAAATCTTATCGATGCCCGCCTCGCACTCGAAGAAGCTAAACGCCGCGCCATTTACGTCGCCCGCAACATAGAAAGACAGACTGCCCAAAACGAAGAAAAAAGCCGAATCGAAAGTGAACTCGCCCTCGCAAACGTAAGAGAAAACGCCGCCCTCGCTAAAAAAATCTCTCTTGCACGCGCAATCGAAACCGAGGCTAAAATAATTAAAATGCAAACCGAAAATGAACTCGCGAAACATGCAGCCGCTTTCACCATTTTCCAACGAAAACAAGAAATAGAAAAAATCGCTCCTAACGCAAAACCTCTCCTCTTAAAAGAACCGCTGTCAGACGGCGTTCTCTACATCAGCAACCGCCGTGTTACCTTCAACGGACCAGTCACAGCGCGCTCCGCACAACATGTCATCGAACAACTTAACTTCTTCAATAACAAGAGCTCAGAATACCCAATCTTTCTCGTTATTGATTCCTCCCCCGGCGGTTCTGTCGCCGCAGGATTCCAAATCCTTAAAGCGATGGAAAGTAGTAAAGCACCCGTCTATGTCGTCGTAAAAGGATTCGCCGCCAGCATGGCGGCGGTCATTACAACGCTCGCAGAACGCTCCTACTGCTACGACAACACCATCATCCTCCATCACCAAATGTCCACAGGCCTCTTCGGCAATATGGGTTCTCTCGAAGACCAAATTAAATTCGCCCGTCAATGGTATGCCCGCCTCGCCACCCCGGTCGCAAAAAAAATGGGCGTTGACTTGAAGACATTCACCAAAGAGATGTATAAACATAACGCTGACGCCGACTGGCAGGAATTTGGCACACAAGCAAAAAAATTAAAATGGGTGGATAATATCGTGAACAAAATCGTCGAAACCGGTATCGTCGATACCCGCACGCACGAAGTTTCCACCGGCGATCCCCACCGCCGTGTCCACGAATACAACAATGGTTGCGAAGCAAAAATAGACGCCAAAGGCGTTCCTTTTATCCAACTTCCTGTCCTCGAAAATCCTTTCGACGCATGGTGGATTTACGACAAACGCGGCTATTACCGCGCCCAGTAATTTATAGTGGATTCGACACGCGCATTCCCACGTAAAGAGAGGGGGATATCCCCCTCCCCGCGTGCGCTAAATAAAATCACCCTCCTCGGTTTTTTAACGCGTGCCGCGCATTTCTCGCCAATCCGTTGATGACGTGCGCCAGCGCGCCGACTTTGTCTCCCTCGCCGGCGATTATACCACATTAAAAAAAGTCGGCTCCAGCTGGAAGGGTTTAAGCCCCTTCGCCACAGAAAAAACCCCTTCTTTTTACGTCCACCCCGACAAAGGTTTTTTCTACTGCTTTAGCACCTCACAAGGCGGCGACATCTTCCGCTTCATCGCACTCAAAGAAGGTCTCAATTTCCAAGAAAGCGTAGAGCGTATCGCCCAACGTTTCGGAATCCCTCTCAAATACGAAAAAGGAAACCTTTCCCACGAAGATCACTCGCTACGCTCCCAACTTCTCGCCATCCACGAAATAGCAACATCGTTTTACTTTGCAACATTTCACGAAAAAAACGATCTGTCCGCTTCCATCCGCCAATACTGGATAAACGACCGCCACTTCACCTTGAAGATAGCGGAAGAATTTAAGATCGGTTTCGCCCCCGTCAACGGCGGAAACCTTACCCAAACACTCCTCAAAAAAGGCTTCTCAAAAGAAGCTCTCGCCAAATCCGGCCTCTTCACCGGCATTGACTACTCCCCAAACGACCCGCGCCGCTGGCTCCCGCGCTTCCACGGGCGCCTCATTATCCCTATCCGCGACACCCAGAGCCGCGTCGTCGCCTTCTCCGCCCGCATCCTGCCTTTCTCCCCTCAAAACGACCCCACCCGCGAAGCCAAATACCTAAACTCCCCAGAAACAGAAATTTTCCACAAAAGCCAAATCCTCTTCAACCTCGACAAAGCCCGCGACGCAGTCCGCTCTTCCACCGCGCCAATCGTGCTCGTCGAAGGGCAGCTCGACGCCATCCGGGCTTACTCCTGCGGCATTACCACCGCAGTCGCATCCCAAGGCACCGCCATCAGCACCGAACACATCGCCCTTCTCCGCCGTTACACCCGCCGCATTGATGCCCTCCTCGATGCCGACCGCGCCGGTCAAAACGCAGCCCTAAAACTCATCCCTCTCGCCCTGCGCGCCAATATCGAATTGCGTTTCCTCAGCATTCCCAACGGCAAAGACCCGGACGAATACCTTGCCCTTGCCGGCACCACAGGCTGGCACGCCATCGAATCCACTGCCACCACTGCCATTGCCTACGCCACCCGCACCTTTCTCCCTCCAAACACCCCCCGTTCCCAAGCCCAAAAACACGACGCCCTCCAATCCCTTTTTGAAATCATCGCCCAAGCCGAATCCTCTACAACCCGTAAAGACGCCCTCAACGAAATCTGCCGTATTGCAGGCCTCGACATTCTCTCCACAGACAAAGACTTCCACCTCTTCGAGAAAACGCTTCGCCGCCGCCGCAACAACAACGACACCGACAATAATACCACCTCCCCGCCTCCCGAATCTCCCTCCTCCCTCAACTCGGCGACAGAAACTCTCCTCTATCTCGCCCTCACCTATAAAACCCTCATCACTCCGCTCGCCACAATCACTAATCCCGAATGGATTGATGCTTCCACCCTCGCCGGACAACTCCTCAACCGCCTCCTCGCCGCCGTCACCGAAGGTATTTGGCAACACGACCAAGCCAGTCATCTCCTTTCCGAAACCGATTCCGAACGCGATTTTCTCGCCCGAACCCTCATCACCTATAACACAATTCGCCCCATATCCTCCCCCCTAAAAAAAACTCAAACCCACACCCACGCCACTTTGACAGAAGAAGAAATCACCGCCATCGCCAACGAATCCCTTCACAAACTTTTCAACCTTTTCGCAAGGAAACGCCGCGACGAAATTAACGCAATCATCACCTCCCTCCCGCCAGACGACACCTCCACCCTTCCCCGCCTACAAAAAGAAGAAAATTTCCTCCGCCAAAAATTAAAATCTCCACCCCGTCTCCCCGACCCACAAGTTAACCCGAAGTCGGACTGATAATCTCGTGCCAACCCCGCTTCCCGCGAACCAGTCGTGAACGCGCCTACTCCGGTGCGCGGGGTTATAGAGCGCAGATTCTAAACGTCTAAGTAGCTTGCGTTTAGGGCGTTGTCTTCGATGAAGCCGCGCCTCACGGGGACGTCTTCTCCCATGAGCATTGTGAAGATGCGGTTGGCTTCCACGGCGTCTCTTATGTCCACTTTGAGGAGGCGGCG
>JAISZI010000040.1 GCA_031269335.1 Puniceicoccales bacterium | reverse complement strand
CTTGTGAAGCTGCCATCGCGCACCACATCGACCCCAAACCCTATCGCTGGCGCGGCGGGGTGCACGGGTGGCACGGGTGAAGGCGGGCGAGAGTGAATTTGTCAGTTGTTTTTTCATAGGTTAGAGAAAGTGGGCAGGCAAAAATAATCCGCAGGGAGTTGACCTGCGGTTGGAAAGAAGTTGCCTTTTCGGCAACAGAAACGAGCTGCGAATTACTGCGTAACTACTTGATGTTACGCAAGTTGGGGGGGGGGGGGGGGATTTCGGCGCAATCAGGGTGAAAGACATCGACAAAGCAGCACTCGCCGCCGATTTGGCGGAAAAAGCAGACATGGCGTTGTCCTTTGATGTCTTCATGGGATGGATTTCTGAAAAAGAAAACTGATTTACGAAAACGGGAAATGCGCGAATGGTGAAAATTGTCAAGGGAAGAATTGAAATTTTTTTTGAAAAAAATGCGGGTGGTGGAGTGCGGGAATAAAATCCCGCTTTGGGGAGGGGAATTTATTTCCCTTGGGATATTGCAAAGGGCGTGAGGATAATGAGATAGTAGAAGTCAGGAGTTGCTGGAGTCGCGCCCTTTCAGGGCGCGGGTGGGCGGGGTGCCGCCAGCATCATTGGTGCGGACAATCGTGTAGCCGGTCAGCCTCGCACGGGTGCTTGTGCGGATGAGCTGCCAGGCGTTTGTGTCGTCCATGAGGCTTTTGCCTGCAGGCAGCCATCCGGCTTTTAATTGGATACCCGCCGCTGTCAGCACTTCCGCGACCTTCGCGGGTGTCAGCGGTAAATTCTCGCCGCCTTCCGAATGCTCCGACAATGGCTGTGGTGCCGGATATGCTCACGGGACCACCGAAGTTATCATCATATGCTGGATCAGGAGCGGTGAGAATCACGCCCTGCGCGGCGGGCAGCCATGCGAGGCTTGCGGCGGCGAGGATGAGGAGGCACATGCCGAAGATGCAGCGCGCGGCGCGACGGGTGGCACGACCGAAAGCGGGCGAGGGCGAATTTGGCGGGTGTTTTTTCATAGGTTTGCGTTTTTTGGCGTTGCTTGGGGGCTTTTCGTGGTTTGAACCTGCGCTGAACTTACACTTATTCTCCGCTGAAAAACGTAACTCACTAAAAGCAAACAAGTTAAAATTGGTGGAGGTGGCGGGAGTTGAACCCGCGTCTTCCAGTCCATTAGACGTAGTATCCACACGCTTCTCTCTCTGGTTGAAGTTCATCCGCAGTTGGGCAGGAGCACCCGTGCGGACTATCCGGTTATTGTTCTTTTACCTCAAAAAGACCGAAGACAAACGGAGGGATTTCCTGCTTTTTAGACGGCTCGGCGACTTAGCAGGAGTCTGCCGCCGGAACCGTCGCGGAACTAAGCCGCGAATGCCAGAGAGTTGTTAGGCTCAAAGGCGATGACGTTAGTCGTTTTGCCAGTTATCGTGGCGATGCGTGATTAAGGAGGCCAAGCATCATCCTCCGCGTGCAACCACGCCCTCTCGACGGGAATCGAATCCGGAACACCCCCGTTGTTTCCATCGGGAACCTTCCTCAAGAGAGACGCTTCAAGTTTCTCAAGGAACAACGGCGCGCACCTTGGGCGACAGGCACAAAAGGACAAGCGAAAAAACACTTTTTCTTTGACAGATGGGACGCGGGGCAAAGCCTCCCGCCTTTCGCACACACAACACATGTCAGCCATCATTGAAATCACAGGTCGTGAGATACTCGACTCACGCGGCAATCCCACCATCGAGGTGGATGTTAAACTCGAAAGCGGCGGCTTTGGTCGCGCCGCTGTCCCGTCGGGCGCAAGCACCGGCGAGCACGAAGCCCTTGAATTACGCGACGCCGGCGTCCCCGCGAGGGAATTTTCCACAGGCGTTGACCCGAAGAAGCGTTACCTCGGCAAAGGCGTCCTGAAAGCCGTTCAAAACGTGAACAAAGTCATCGCTCCCGAACTCATTGGGTTCGATGCCCTTGACCAAATCGCCGTGGATAAGCGGATGCTTGCCCTCGACGGGACGAAAACGAAGTCCAAATTGGGCGCAAACGCCATCCTCGGCGTTTCTCTCGCTGTGGCACGCGCTGCCGCCGACGCCATCGGGCAACCGCTCTACAAATACCTCGGCGGCTCAAACGCCAAGGTGCTTCCGGTGCCCATGATGAACATCCTCAACGGCGGTGCACACTCCGACGCCCCCATCGACTTCCAAGAGTTCATGATCGTCCCGGTGGGAGCACCTTCCTTCCGCGAAGCTCTCCGCCAAGGCGCGGAAATTTTCCACGCTCTCAAAAAAGTGCTTAAAAACAAAGGCCTCGCTACCGCCGTTGGCGACGAAGGCGGCTTCGCTCCCAAACTCGGAAGCACGACCGAGGCACTCGACGCCATCGCGCTCGCCATCAAAGACGCCGGATACAAGCTCGGCAAAGACACTTTCTTCGCCCTTGATGTCGCATCGTCCGAATTTTATGACGCCAAGAGCAAACGCTATGTTTTCAAAAAATCAGATGGCAGCAAACTTTCTGGCGACGAATTTGTCGATTTTCACAAAACGCTCTGCAAAAAATACCCCATCATTTCCATCGAAGATGGTGCCGCTGAAAATGATTGGGAAACCTGGGGCAAGCTCACGACAGCGATTGGTGACAAGGTGCAACTCGTTGGCGATGACCTATTTGTCACTAATACCGAGTTCCTCAAAAAAGGCATTGAGACAGGCACGGCAAACTCGATTCTCGTCAAAGTGAACCAAATTGGCTCGCTGACGGAGACCCTTGACGCGGTGGAATTGGCGCAAGAAGCCCGTTACACAGCCGTCATCTCGCACCGTTCCGGCGAAACGGAAGACTCTACCATCGCCGACATCGCCGTAGCGACCAACGCCGGACAAATCAAAACCGGTTCGCTCAGCCGCTCCGACCGCGTTGCCAAATACAACCAGCTCCTGCGCATCGAGGAAGAACTCGGTGCCGCCGCCATCTACGGGGGCAAACTTACGAAGTTCGGTTTCTAATCACATCAGCGTCAAACACGCGAAAAATCATGCGAACCACGCCCCTCCCGCATCGGAGGTCGCGTGGTTCGTCCTTTTCTTTTCACGCACCTTTTCAAGGTTGAGATACGCACTCCCTTTCGCATTACTCGCCGCAAATGGCAGCCACCGACGTTCCCACTACCGACATCCCTTCCCGAGATGGTCTCCTGCCGCCGCCCGAGCACCCTATCCGCCTCCCGGCGTTTGAAGGACCGCTCGACCTCTTACTCTACCTTATCCGTAAAAACGAGATAGACATCTACGACATCCCCGTCGAAACCGTCACGCGCCAATACCTGAAAATGCTCCGCACCTACGAGCACAACAACCTCGAACTCGCAGGCGACTTCTTTGTCATGGCAGCGACGCTCATGTATATCAAGAGCCGCATGTTGCTCCCAGTCGATGCCGCGCCAATTCCAGACCACGACACCGAGTCCAACGCCGACCGCGACCTCGACCCTCGCTGGGAACTCGTCCAACAGCTCATTCAATACAAAAAAACCAAGGAAAATGCCGGAAGGCTCGAATCGCTCATCAGCGAACGCCAGAGTTACCTCCCTCGCCTCATCTCCATCATGCCGGAAACCCCGGACGCCAAACGCTCCCTCGCCCCAAGCGACCGCATTGAAATCTGGAACATTTTCAACCGCATCCTCCAACGCATCAGCGAACGCATCGCTCCGGGCGAAATCCACGGCGAGACGATCACCATCTCCTCCCGCATGGAAGACATCCTCGCCCTCCTCAACAGCAAACGCCGCTTCTCCTTTTCCTCCCTTTTTACCCAAAAACCAAGCATCGCACTCGTCGTTTCCAGCTTTCTCGCCTGCCTCGAACTGGCTCGCCTCGGCAAACTCTTCCTCTCCCAAAGCACCCTCTTCGACGAAATTTATTGCGACGCAGACCTTGCGCCCCCTGCTCCGGAAAACGCCCCGGAAGCCCCCGTTTCCGCTCCCATTTCGCCATGAACGTTTCCCAAAAAAACCTTGATTGACACTGCGCGAAATCGCGCTGTCATGCGCCACGACAATGAAAGAAACTCTCGAAACCCGTCCTTCTGTCTCACGTTTTGTGCCGGTAATTGTCGCCACGGTGCTCTTCGCAGGACTCATTGTGTGGCAGCTCCAACGAAATGATGGTGCCGGCGATACGCCTGTTTCCGCTGCTTCTTCCAATGCTTCCACCTCGCCTTCCCGCCCAGCCGCTCCGCCGCCGTTCTCCTCTCTCCCTCCTCCAACCGCCCACCACGACCACGCCGGTCACGACCATGCCGGTCACAGCCACGCACCGCCTCCCCCCGTGAACAATCCAGCCGTTACCGCCGCCAAGCCCGCCGCCGCCCCCATCTCCATTCGCGTCGTTGCCGACAACATCACCGCCCAACCTGCCGCCGAATTGGAAGCGCACCATTTGCGCGCAGAAAAACGCGACCTGAGCGAATCTTTCCTCAATATCGGCGAACGCGTCAAAAACGGGAGCACCATCGAAACATTGGAATTTCCCCTTTTCGACGGAGAATCCGTGCAACTCGCCAATTTCGAGTATCGCCCGCAAGGAGGTCCCAACGAAGGCGTCTTCTTCGCGTCAATAAAGGGCGAAGCGAACCGCGATCACGTCTTGTTCAGCTACGTGAACAACGCCCTCACCGGCACAATCCACATTCCCTCGCAAAACCGCTATTACGACATCCGCAACGCCACCCCGCAAGGCGGCGCCAAAAGCCAAATTATCCTCACCCAGCTTGATCCGGCGAAAATGCCAAGATGCGGCACTTGCGCCCCCAATTCGACCCAACCTGTTCCACCTGTTCTTCCACGATAAACGCGTAATTGTCTTTCCTTTTCCTCCGCTCTGCATTCCATCCCGCCCTCCTTTCCTCCTTTAACTTCCGCCTTTTTCTTCCAATGGACTTCATTCGTCTCTCTCGCTTTTCCATCTTCAAAACATGCGCCACGACGGTGCTCGCCCTCTTGGCAGCCGCAACTTTCTCGCCAAAAGAAGCCGCCGCCGCTGACGTCGGTGAAGACCGAACGCTCGACGTTCTTTTCGTCTATACCCCTGCCACGGAGAGACGTTTCAGTGGCGCAGATGGCATGAAATCCCGCGCCAATTCAGAAATAGCAAAGGCGAACAAAATTTACGAAAACAGCAAGATTACCGGCAAAATGCGCCTCGTGGGTGTCCGCAGAGTCGAATACAACGAAGCATCAACCTTCCGGGAAGACATTGCCGCTTTACAGCGAACAAATGATAACCTCATGGATGAAGTCCACGGATGGCGAAACGAGACGGGTGCCGACGTCGTCTGCCTCATGCGGGCTTCCGACGCCGAAGCCTCCGGTCGTGGGTATATACTTACTACAATGAATGGCGAACCAGATTGGGCATTTTCCGTCATCGGTCCGGACGTTGGCTGGTCATTTGCTCACGAGATAGGGCACAACCAAGGCTGTGCGCACGCCCGCGAGCAGAACGATGGTTCAGGTATTTTCGCGTATTCCTTTGGCTACCGGATGCCCGGAAGCAACTACTGTACCGTTATGGCTTACCCGAACGAAACCTTCCCTGTCCGCATCGACCATTTTTCCAATCCCGAGGTCAGCTACAACGGTCACGCCACAGGTGTCGCAGAAGGAGAGCCAAACGCCGCCGATAATGTTAAAACGATCAACCAGACCCTCCCAATCCTCGTCAAATACCGTGCCTATAAGCCGGGGGTAGCGACTCCCGTCATCTCTCCCGGCGGTGGTAATTTCTCCGACGAACAAACCATCACCATCACCTGCGGAACCGAGGGTGCAACCATCCGCTTTACGCAGGACGGCTCCGACGTCACCGAGGCTTCTCCCATTTATTCGGAACCGTTCGTCTTGCGCCTTTCAAAAACAATCAAGGCACGTGCCTTCAAATCCGGTGCCATCCCCAGCTTCATCGCCACCGCAGTTTTTAATATCACCTACCCAAATACCGTTGCACCAATCACTTTCACCCCAGAAGGCGGAACTTACGAAAATTCCGTAGTCGTAGAAATCTCCACGACCACACCAGACGCCACAATCCGCTACACAAACAACGGGAGCGAGGTCACCGAAGAATCCCCCACCTATACCAGACCGATTACCCTCAAACGCAGCAGCACCCTCAAAGCCCGTGGCTATAAATCCAAACATAACCCAACCGCCGAAGCAACAAGCGCTTATGAAGTGTTGGAACTCCCTGTCGCAGACCGCCCCATCATCACGATCACGGGTGACCTTCTCCCGGAAGACGAAGGCGGAGACGGTCTCACTTACATCGGTCCCCCGACCGTCACCATTTCCAAAATACTCCCGACCGATGTCCTCCGTTACACGATAGACAGCAGCAGCGTTACCGAAGAATCCCCGCTCTACGAAGCCCCATTCATTGTCACCCGCTCGACTCGCGTGCGTGCCCGCTCCTGGCGTGAAGGTCACACCCCAAGCGATGTGCGCGAAGTCGTGGTAAAAGTCTCCCCCATTCCCGTTGCCACACCACGAATAACCCCAGGGGGCGGCACCTACGTCAATTCTGTTTCCGTTAAACTCGATTCCGACACAACCCGTGCCTATCTCTACTACACCACAGACGGCTCAGACGTTTCCGTCCTAAATAGTTACGGAGTGGAAGTCCCAAGCGCGAATGCTACGCGCTACACGGGACCGTTCAACTTAGTCAGCAACGACGCGGAGAGCTTTTTCACGGTGAAGGTACAGGGCTTTGACGTGGACTACATCCCAAGCGCACAAACCAGCGCAGGGTTCCGCATCACCACCGCCGCCGTGGCGCGCGGCGAACACGGTTCCCAAATCGCCGCAGGGGATTCACACAGCCTCTTTGTAAATGGCAAGGGCGTGCTCTCCGCAGCGGGACGCAACTTCTTTGGTCAACTCGGCACCGGCTCCAAAAAAGACGAAATTAGCCCGGTCATAATCGCTTACGATGTCTCTTCCGTAGATTCTTCCCAAGACCACACGCTCTACGTCACCACCGCCAACGCTTTGTGGGGCATGGGGCGCAATGATTACGGTCAACTCGGCGACGGCACGACCTCCTCCCGCACTGTCCCACAACAAATCGCAGATAACATCCTCCTCGCCTCCGCCGGAGGTTACCACTCGCTCTTCGTCACACTCGACGGACGCCTCAACGCCACAGGGCGCAACAATTACGGTCAGCTCGGCGACGGCACGATAGCGAGCAAGTTGACCCCGGTCTTCGTCGCAGATAACGTGCTCTTCGCCGCTGCCGGCGCCTTCCACAGCCTCTACGTAAAGGGCGACGGCGACCTCTACGCCGTGGGACGCAATGATGACGGTCAGCTCGGTGACGGAAGTATCGCCAACCGCAACACTCCCCAAAAAATCGCATCAAACGTCATCGCCGTCGCTGCGGGCGACGCACACAGCTTGTATCTGACTGCCAACGGCGACCTCTACGGCATGGGCAGCAACGCGCTCGGTCAGCTCGGAAAAGACCCTGCCGACTTTAAGAGCGCAAAGGAACCCACCCTCATCGCATCGGGAGTCAAAGCCATCGCAGCCGGAGACTTCCACACTGCCTACGTCACAGGCGGCGGAGAACTCTGGGCGGCAGGTAGCAATACCTTCGGTCAGCTTGGTCAAACTCCTTCTCCCTACAGCACCGCCCCAGTCCTTGTCACCACAGGTGCCAAGGCAGTTTCTGCGGGGCGAGCGCACACCATCGTCACGCTCACGAACGGCACCCATTTGAGCGTTGGCGCAAATAGCTACGGTCAGCTTGGCGATGGCACCACCACCGACAAAAACACCCTCACCACCGTGCCGACCCTCCCGATAACCAGCTCGCCCGTCATCTCCCCCAACGGCGGCACGCACTCCGAGTTCGTCGAAATAACACTCTCCGGTGCCGCGCCCTTCGCCGAAGTGCGTTACACCACCGACGGAAGCGATGTCACCGAAACATCCACGCGCTACGAAGTGCCGTTCCGCCTGACAGCTTCTGCCACGGTCTCCGCCCGTGCCTATCTGCCGGAACACACGCCCAGCAACCAAGTGAGTGCCCGCTTCACCATCACCCCGGCCGTCCAGCGCACCGCCCCGGTTATCCAATTGCAACCTGTCTCAAAGACGGTCACTGCCGGAGACAAAGTCATCTTCTCGGTCAGCGCGACGGGTGCCCCGGTGCCCACTTACCAGTGGCGCTTCAACGGCAATAACATTTCCGGAGCAACCGATTCTTCCTACACGATTGAGCACACAACCGCCGCCCATGTCGGTGCTTACGACGTTGTCGTAACGAACATCGTCGGTTCTGCCACTTCCGTGCAGGTCACGCTCTCTTTGCAAAACGCTCCGGTCATCACGCGCCAGCCGGTTCCGCAAGATGTTGAGGAGGGCGAAAATGCTTCCTTCAGCATCACCGTCGCGAGCGACTCGCCTCTCACTTACCAGTGGCGTCGCAACGGCGATATCCTTGCGGGTGAAGGCAATGCGACACTTTCCCTCGCCAATGTCAAAACCACTCAGTCCGGGGTCTATGACGTTGTCGTAAGCAATATCGCCGGTTCCGTTACTTCCGTGCCGGTTTCCCTCAGCGTGCGTCTCGCCAGCGGTGCCCCGACCATTCTCCGCGACCCTGTCGCCCCCGATGTCGCGTGGGTGGGCGGCTCAGTTACCCTCTCCGTAAGCGCGTCTTCGGCTTCGTCCTCGCCGCTCACTTATCAGTGGAAAAAAGACGGCACAGCCATTGCCGGAGCGGAATCCTCCCGCTACACGATTTCGACCCTCACGACCCAAGATGCGGGAACATACACGGTGAGTGTCACCAATTCCACCGGCACAGTCGAAAGCTCTCCCACGACGCTCGTTGTGCAAACGCCCTCGAAACCGCAGGTCACCACCCCTCTCCCCGCTGTGACCGAAGTCGGCATCGGCAAATCCGTCGTCCTCTCCGTGCAATCCACGGGCAACCCGCCGCCTTCCTATCAGTGGTTCTTCAACGGCAACCCCATTTCCGGCGCGACCAATGAGACCTACACGGTTAATGACATCACAGAGAGCAAGATCGGGACTTATTCCGTCACCATCACCAGCGGTCCCAACACTATTTCCGGCGGCGAGACAAAACTTGTTGCCGTGGAAGAACTTGTCATCCTCACCGCCCCGCGAGGCGAAGTCGAGGGCATTTCCGGTGAGGGCGTCCTTCTCTCTGTCGAAGTGACCCCGCTTACTGCTTCGCTCCGCTACCAATGGCTCCTCGACGGTGTCAACATCGACGGTGCAACGAGTGCCACTTACCTCGCGCAATCCACGGGTCTCTACAGCGTCCGCGTGAGCAACGGCGCGAGTGAAGCACTGGGCGAAATAGCACGCGTGAAAATCATCGGCGCACCGGTTATCAGGAGCTTCACCGAAACCGCCGACTTTATCACGGTCGAACGCTCCCCGCTGTTCCAAGTGTTAAACAGAATTAAAGGAAACACTTCCACCGCCAAAACCATTGTCGCAGGCGATAAGGTCACCTTCTTCGTTGACGTGCAAGGCGGCACAGAACCGTTCACTTACACCTGGTTCCTCGACGGCAAACCCATCTACGACGCTCCCAACGCCAACACCTACGTCGCCGAAAGCGTCACCCGTAACGTCGAATATGCCGTTACCGTCTCCAATGCCGCCGGCGAAGCCAAGAGCAGGACCATCTCCATCAATGTCATCGCCCCGCCGAGCATTATCGTCCCGCCAAAAAGCCTGGAGCTGCACGTTGGAAGTTCCGCCTCACTCTCCGTTACTGCCGCAGGTGCCGCCCAACTCACTTACCAGTGGTATAAAAACGGCAATCTCCTCCCCAAAGCCGTTCTGAATACCCTCGTTTTCAACAACGTCACCAACGCCGACGCCGGCGACTACCACGTCGTAATAAACAACCCCGCCGGCAGACCCATCTCTTCTACTCCGGTCACCGTGAGCGTTTCTTCCACCGCTACTCAGGTGTCCAAGACGGTCACCACGACGGGCACCGGGAGCCTTTCCTTCTTTAATGGCTCCGTGGATTCGCTCAATACGTCACGAGGCGTGATGATTCAGATTCAAGATGGGAACCTTTCCATCGTTACCGCCACCGTGGATTCGGCGGCGCCGACGTCTTCTGACGCCTCGACCGCCAGTGCCACTCCGCTCAAAACGGGTTCTTTCTCCCTGTCGGGAGCCGCCCTCGCTTCGATAGAAAACGCCGCGGCTGCCAACGCGACAGGCGAGGTCACCTACGCTCCTGCCGCCCTTGTCCAAGGTCTGCGCATCGTGCTTGCCGGAACGCTCAACGACTCCAAGCAACCGGACTCCGAACAACCGGACGACAGCATCATCGAAATCCTCTCCGCCCAAAAACTTCCCAACGGCGTTTACACCTACGAACGCACCGGCGCAAAGACCGCTCGCCTCTCCTATGCCATCACCTACACCGATGGAACCGAAGCTCGCGTCGAAACGGGTGTCCTCCTCCTCTATTTCGACTCGAAAACCAGCGGTTCTTATACCCTCCTCGGCGAATACGATGGCGTTAACAACGCAGGTGCCCTCACCACTGGCGATCTCAACGGCACCGGCGACTTCGACCTGAAGTCCAAGTAAATTTCACTGCCGTTCTTTTGGGCGATGCACGGCGGCAAATGCTGCCGTGCCGGCGGAGGGGACGAGACGCCCCTCTGGCATTGAAAATGCGAACTTTTGCGCTGCCGGGGTGTCCAGAAAGCACCATGCTTACTCGACGCACGTTCTTCTCCAAAACCGCCACCGCCGGCGCCTTCTCCTTTTTGACCGCTGTAACGCCGCGCATAGCGACGGCACTGACGGCGACCTCAACGCCACCGGCAAAGCTGCCGACAAGCGAAGCACTGCGCCGATGCTTGTTCGTCGATGCGGCACGCTTTTTGAACAATGTTAAGAACAAGGAAGGTTCTCCCCTTCTGGCGGGCGGCTGGGCACTGGACGCACAATTTTTAGATCAAACGGGAGCCGTCTATTTGTTGGCACACGGGATAGGCGTGCCAGTAGCCGATGCCGTAACAGTCGCACGCTTCCCGGCAACAGGGCGTTTCCGCGTCTGGGTCAGAACTTACAATTGGACCTCGCCGTGGGACCGCGAACCGGGACCGGGGCGTTTCGAACTACTCGTCAATGGCGCGGCAGTTACTGCAGAAAAGGGCGGTCAGACAATTTTAGGCACAACCGGCGAACGCTGGCTTTGGCAAGAAGCCGGAATAATCCAGATAACCGATGCCTCGGCAGTAGAACTGCGTTTGCACGATTTAACGGGATTCGACGGACGGTGCGCAGCCTTGTTCTTCGCTCCGGTAGAAACGGAAAAAAAGGACGAGGTAGTGCCGCCGGATGTGTCAGACGGCGCACCGGCGCAGGATGCAGCCGCTTTATTCCAAAAATTTCGCAAACACGCATTAGGGTTGCAGGGCGTAGAACCGACAGAAGTCTTTGCCACAGCCAGCGACACCAAAAAAAAGAACAAGGCGACAAACGCAAAGTCAGAAAAGTTTGATCTGGTCGTAGCAGGCGGAGGCATTGCAGGAATATGCGCAGCATTAGCCGCCGCACGATTGGGGTTACAGGTGGCATTAGTGCACGATAGACCCATACTGGGGGGCAATAATAGCAGCGAAGTCCGCGTCCATCTCGGCGGCAAAATCGGCTTGGGTCTTTACCCGCAGCTGGGTAACTTAATCCGTGAATTTGGCGCCGTTCGCGGGGGGAATGCACAGCCGGCTGATTATTATGAAGACGCCAAAAAACTCGCTGTCGTGAACGCGGAAAAACGCATCCGCCTTCTCCTCAACCACCGCGTCGTCGCCGTCAAAGTGAAAACGGAAGCAGCACCCGCGGCACAAAAAAACGGCAAGGAGAAGCGGCTCATAAAATCGGTGATTGCCCACGATGTCGTCGGCGGAGGCGAGGTGAAATTGACAGCGACATTGTTCGCCGATTGCACGGGCGACGCAGCACTGGGTGTCTTGGCGGGGGCAAAATTTCGCGTGGGACGCGAGGGAAAAGCGGAGTTCGGGGAACCATCGGCGCCGAAACAGGCGGACAAAGCCGTAATGGGCGCATCTATCCAATGGTATTCACGGGATGACAAAAAAACAACGACCTTCCCAGAATTTGCCTATGCGGCAAAATTCAACGCCGCCAGCGCACAACGCGTCCGAATGGGCGAATGGACATGGGAAACCGGAATGAACCGCGACCAAGTCGCCGACGCCGAACAAATCCGCGACTACGGAATGGCAGTGGTTTACGCAAACTGGTCGTTTTTGAAAAACCACAGCACGTGGCAACGCGAGTTCGGCCGACGTTCTCTCGACTGGGTCGCGTTCGTCGCAGGCAAACGGGAGAGCCGCCGCCTTATCGGCGATTTCACACTGCGCGAACAAGATGTGCTCGATTTTGAAATTTACCCCGACGCCACAGCTTCAACGACATGGTCAATAGACTTACACTATCCCGACCCCGCCAATACGCGACATTTCGCAGGACGCGAATTTAAGAGCATTTGCACCAACAAACATGTCGATCCCTACCCCGTCCCCTATCGCTGCCTGTGCTCACGCGACGTCGCAAACCTTTTCATGGCAGGTCGTAATATAAGCGTCACCCACGTCGCATTAGGCACGACACGCGTCATGCGCACCTGCGGAATGTTTGGCGAAGTCGTGGGCATCGCCGCCGCCGTAGCTGCCCATCGCAACGCCCTCCCACGAGACGTTTGGGAAAACCAAAAATACCTGACAGCATTGAAAAAAGTAATGCGAGTAGGCGCCGGCAAAAGAGGCAAATACCCGAGTCAAACCTACAACGCCTGATCTCCCGCTGAAGCGTGCGGGCGCGCCGCCAGCGTCGGTTCAATGATTGCCGCCCTTTTCGCGAGCATCTCCGGCTGGACGGCGTTCACCGCCTGAGTCGCCTCGCCGATAATCCTCGAACCCGCCGCGAAGTAGCCGCCCGCGAATACATTGAGCACATTGCAAATGTCCGCGCTGTCCCTCTCTCCCTTCCCGCTCGCGTCCCAGCCGATGCCCGTAATTCCGTCAAACTCGTTATCCGTGAAGCACTTAAGTAGATCGCCGCCGACACCGCCCAAATTGAGACACAAATTCGTCCTTTGCCATCGACTACGACTCAGCCATAGCTATGAATACCTTCCAAAACAACCATGAGGAACCAAGTCCAAAGAATTTCTGCGCGTTTAAGAATGCGAGCTATTCCCTACAAAGAGCCAGGCACCATTCACTTAAACGATATCACGCAAGACGACGACCACAAGGCATTCATCTCGCATTGGCTTCACTCTCTCGGCACACCAGCGGAAAAAAATTACGAGGAAAAGGCGGCACAAGTATTACCCCCCGAGATATTCAACACCCTCACGTTAAACTCGAACCTACTTCACGAAGAGACGCGATACGACACCCTGTTCCCTGAAATTTTTGAAGTGCCGTTCCCCCCCACAGAACACCCAAAGTTCACCTTCATTGACCTATTTGCAGGCATTGGTGGAATCCGACTTGGTTTTCAGTCCCTCGGCGGCAAGTGTGTTTTTTCATCGGAATGGGACAAGGATGCCGCAAAAACTTACGAGGCCAACTTTGGAGAAGTGCCATTTGGTGATATGACAAAAATCCCAGCAAGTTCCATTCCCGACTCTGATATTCTCCTGGCTGGTTTCCCTTGTCAGCCATTTTCAATTATTGGAGACAAAGAAGGATTTGAGCATGAAACGCAAGGAATCTTGTTTTTTACTATTGAGAAGATTTTGAAAGAAAAGAAACCACGTGCTTTTATGTTAGAAAACGTTAGGAATCTAACAGCACACGACAAGGGAAAGACGATTAAGGTTGTTCTATTCCACTTAAAAGAAGCGGGGTATCATGTGTTTTACAAAGTTCTCAATGCACTTGATTACGGAGTTCCACAAAAACGCGAGCGAATTATTATTTGTGGTTTTCGCGAACCAGTTAATTTTGAATTTCCTGCACCGATTCCCCCGCAAGAACGGGTAAAATTAAATGACATCCTTGAAAAAGAAGGAACCATTGACAGACGGTTGTTCGTTCGTAAGGAAATTCGAGAGAGTCGATTGAAACGACTTAAAACCCCTGATTATCCAAAACCTTATATTTCACATGAGAACGTGGCAGGGACAATTACGCCACACTCTTTTTCATGCGCCTTGCGTGCCGGGGCATCGGCTAACTATATTTTAGTCAATGACGAACGCCGTCCAACAGAACGAGAACTTTTGAGAATACAAGGGTTTCCAGATGATTTCAAAATCGTCGTTAACTACAGTCAAATTAAACATCAAACTGGCAATAGCGTTGCGGTTCCTGTAATACGTGCGGTTGCGCAAAAAATGATACAAGCCCTCTTTGGAGACAATAACCATGAACAATAATCTACATCCACGTTTGCGGACTGCCGACAAAACACAGCCGCTCTACCGTCTGAATCATTTTCCAGAAACATTCCCGTATGCACTCGGGCGAGAATTAATTTACCTTCTTGCAACCCGGGGGGAAAGTGCACGCTTGGAGGGGGCGGATTGGGAGGAAATTTTCGCTCGGTGCATTGGTGCGCAATGGGCGCCTTCCAATGTCGGATTAGATGATATCACCCATCAAGGCATGGCTAGGGGTGCCAAAACAGTGAAAAATAAAAAGCCGTTCGCAGCCAAAAGCGTTCGTCTTGTTTCAGGCAGAAACTCAACTATTTATTCGTTTGGCGATGATGACATCAGAACCCAGAACCCTGAAGAATTAGGCGAAAAGATTTTAAGCATTTGGAATCAGCATGTCGCGGATGTTCGCAAGAAATTTCCCACTTTGCGCACGGTTGTATTGTTAAAAGGCGACGGGCTTGCGGAGGTGTCTGTTTTTGAGACCGAAACCATTTTTTATCAAAAAGAAAACTATATCTGGCAATGGAATGACAATGATAATCTTGAAGGATTGTTAAACGAAAACAATCGTCATGTGTTCACGTGGCAACCGCACGGTTCGCAGTTCACGATCATCGAAGAAGTGCCGACAGAACGCTTGAAACTGCGTATCCGAAAACCGGAAGCATTGAATCAAGAACAGGTTTTGAACACCTTGAAGGTTGATGATTCATGGATTGAAATTGTAAGATAAACGCCCCGAAGACCTCATCCATCACGCATCTCCCCGGCGGGAACGGCACACGGGCGCGCCACGTCCGCAGCACGTTTTACCAATCTGCCGGGGAGAGAAAAAAGAAGTCTGCGAGGGCGGCGTAAAGGGTTGGGTGAAATTCGCGCAAGCGAGGGGCATCGGCGAAAAAGGCTTCGACCGAGACAGCCCAGAACTCGTCTTTATCTTCGGCTCCGTAGGAGTCGAGGACGGGGTCGGAAGGGTTTGAACGGAGGCGCCGGAATCCGGTTTCGATTTCTGCGAGTAAGGTTGAGCCGGAGGGGCGGATATGGTGGGCAAATTCGTGCAAGACAAGGTTGTGTCCGTTTCCGGCGAAAACGCTGGCGCGCAGCGTTTCGCGCCACGAGAGCACGACAGAGCCGGAAGCGTTTGCTTCGCCAAGAAGGGGTGCCGCCGGGTGCACGATTTCGGTGCCTGACGCGAGATTCCATGTGTGTTCGCGTCCCAAAAAGGCGTCCGGGTAAACGAGAATGGAGGCGACTCCGGGGAAGCATTCGTGATAGTCGCGACCGGCGAGGAGCAAGCAGGCGTGACCTGCAATGGTGACCGACATAGCGTTGGAAACGGAGCGGAGGCCGCCGCAGGCAGTAAATTCTTTTTCGGCAAGGAAGCGTTTCACGTTTTTCCGGAGGCGGTCGCGGATTTCTTCCGGGAGGCGGGAGAAAAGCGGAACGCGGCGGCGGAGAATGAGTTCCCAACGGGCGGGAAGGGGAGAAGAAAGGTAGGCGTTGCGGCGGGCGACACGGCGGCGGTGCCACCGCGTCAAGACGGCGATGACGAGGAGTATGACTGCGAGAAAGACAAAGACGGTCAGCAGCGAAGAATCGGCGGGAGGAAGTGCGCGGATGTCCGCCTGACATCCTCCGACAAAGACGGGCTTCGGCGAAGAAGCGGCGGCAATGCTGGCTAAAAAAAACATGGCGGGCATCTCGCCGTCCGCTGCGAGGACATCTGACCAGATTCGGTGTGCGACATTTTAGATAAACTTCCAGATGTCTGTGGCTAAAAGGTTATCGAAGGTTTTTATGTGTTTATTTAGAAACGGGTCGGTTTGCATGTTGGGGCGGATGTCGCAGTAATACACACCGTCCAATGGGTTGAGTTTTACAGTGTAGCCCTTGAAGTGTCCGGGAAGGAACGTGGAGTTGATTGAGTATTGATTTTCTTGCTTGGTGTTTTTCCTCTGAACATCGTTTAGGAAGATGGCGATGTGCGGAGTAACAGTCTCTGTGAGCTTATTGTAGAGGAATTTATCAGTGAAGATTTTGTCGACTCGGTCTTTGCTTGATGTTTTGACGGAACCAATCAGTTTTATTTTCCCCTCCGTTTCAACGATTAGGTCGTGCTGACAACTCATGGAGAATGTCTCCTCGCCCTCAACAACAACGGGGATTTGAATGACACCAGAACGGCAGTTTATTCCGATTTCTTGAATGAGCAGGCGGATGAAATTTTCAAACAAGTCGCCGTTTAATTTTCGGGCGGTGTTTGATTTTCCTGCCGGCATTCCATCCAGTGCGGCACCAATGGATTGCTGGATTGTGTAGGTGGCGTTGTTTAAAATTGTGCGAGCGGTTTTGTCATCACGTTTGAGCGTTCTGACGGATTTCAGAATTTTCAAAAACTCGACGGAAACGGTGGCGAACATTTTCGTATCAAACATCAGGTTTACATTCAGTGGACGTGTAATTTGAAACCCACCATCTTTCCCGTATTGGAGGAAGCGGTAGTTGTTTTCGTTTTGAGAAACAATTGTGGCTTGCAGGTTGTCTTGAGTGTATGACAGAAATTCTCCGCAAAACTTGACGTAGGCGGGCAAGTTCTGGAAGTTGGCTTTGTCTTGTGCATTTTTGAGGATGTCAGAAAGTTTCATCGTATTGAGTTCCTCCGTTTTTGGTTTTCGATGTCTTGGTTCTTCCAATCTTCAACAAAGCGGGGATGGACTTGCTCCAAGCGGTTCGCCGCCCAGGAAAGATACTCGGCTGAAAGGTCGCACGCTTTCCACAAACGTCCGAGTTGTTGAGCGCAAACGGCGGTTGTCCCAGAACCGCAAAACGGGTCAATGACGAGATCGCCGGAATTGCTCGTTGCGAGGATGAGTTTGCGCAAAAGTTCCTCCGGTTTTTGCGTCGGATGCGGCGTCTTTTCATTCATTCCGTTGCAAGTAGTGGGAATTTCCAAGAGGTCTTGGGGTATTTCCAAAACGTCCTTGGGCTTTGCTCCGAGCGGGTTTGGTGTCCAAAGATGTCCGTTACGATCTTTGCCGTATTGACTTGTTTCCGCTTGCGGGTGGCTTGGGTATTTGAGCGTGTGTCCGTTGTAGGGAATGCGAATTTCGTCTATGTTAAACGTGAACTTTTTTGACTTGCGGAAATGCAAAATGCTTTCATGGCTGCGCCCCCAGTCGGAGCCGAGATTGGCTTTATTTTTGTAGTGCCAGACAAGCCAGCGACAGGAATTAAAAAACTTGGAAGCGGGATGTTTGATGTCAGCGAGAATTTCCGAAAACCCGCAAATGAAGAGTGTCCCGCTGTTTTTCAAAACACGCGCCGCCTGCTCAACCCATTGAAGCGAGAAAGCGATATACTTTTCTTGATTTTCAAAAACATCCCATTCCGCTTTTTTGATATTGTAGGGCGGGTCGGCAAACACGACATCAACGCTTGCGTCGGGCAGAGTCGCAAGCCACTTAACACAGTCCCCCTGCCACAGTTCGCCGGCGGGATGCGAATAATAAAGCGTAGGCGTGTCGGAGGCGTTCGGTGCCGGGTGCAGACGCCGTCCGATTTGAAGTTCGGTTTCAGGAAAAAGTGAAAGTGAGGCGGGTGTCATGATGAAAGGTTCTAGTGTTATTAGTATTCCGGCCCGTCGGAACGCGGCAGTTTCGTTGGTGACGTGTGGAATTGTAACTTATTTTGCTGTAGGTTGTGACACTCGATCAGTCCCTCAACCCCCGCCCTCATACCCGTGTTTCACGCGGTCTTTCTCCTCGTGGCGTTTGGCGTTGTTCCAGCGATCCATCGTTCCGACAAGGTAGCCGGTGATGCGGCGGATTCGCTCAAACTTGGGACCTCCGTCGTTCTCGCTTCGTCCGCAGCGCGGGCAGACATCGTGGATGATGCCCGTGTATCCGCAGACGGGATCGCGGTCAACGGGGTGGTTGACGCTGCCGTAACCGATGCCGCTTTCCTTCATCTTGCGAATGACGGTCTCGAAGGCGTCCGGGTTTTCCAACGGAGATCCGTCCATTTCAATGTAGGTGATGTGCCCGGCGTTGCACAGGGAGTGATAGGGAGCCTCGATCTCTATTTTGTCGAATGCGCTGATCTTTTGGTAAACAGGGACGTGGAAGGAGTTCGTGTAATACTCGCGATCGGTCACGCCCTCGATGACACCGAAGCGCTCGCGGTCAATGCCGGTGAATCGTCCCGCAATGCCTTCCGCCGGTGTGGCGAGCAGGGTGAAGTTCAACTGATGGCGGGAGGCAAGCTCGTCGGCGCGCTTGCGCAAGCGTGAGATGATCTTGAAACCGAGAACGCGGGCTTTGGCGCCGGTGCCGTGGTGTTCTCCGACGAGGGCGACAAGGGATTCGGCGAGACCGATGAAGCCGATGGAGAGCGACCCGTGCTTGATGATGTCGCGCAGTGGCGCGTCCGGCTTCAAGTCCTTGCTTCCCATCCAAATCCCCTGCCCCATGAGGAAGGGGAAGTTGCGCGGAGTCTTGGCGGCCTGTATTTCAAAACGCTCGCGAAGCTGGTCGGCGACGAGGTTTATCTTTTCGTCCAGTTCCCTGTAAAAGCCCGCCATGTCGGCGGTTCCGCGTTCGCGCAGGGCGATGCCGTGCTTGATGGCGATGGCGGGGAGGTTGATCGTGGTGAAGGAGAGGTTGCCGCGCGAAGTGATGCGCCCGTCGCTTTCCGGGAAAATGGAACTGAACGTCCGCGTGCGGCAGCCCATTGTGGCAACCTCCGTGCGGTAGTCGCCGGCCTTGTAGTATTGCAGGTTGAACGGTGCGTCGATGAAGACGAAGTTCGGGAAGAGACGCTTGGAGGAGACGCGCATTGCCTCCTTGAACAGGTCGTAGTTGGGGTCTCCGGGGGAGTAGTTCACACCGTCCTTCACCTTGAATATGGTTATCGGGAAAATGGGGGTTTCACCGGCTCCCAAGCCATTCCAGACGGCTTCAAGGATGGCAAAGCTGACGAGGCGTCCCCCTGCGCCGGTGTCCGTTCCGAAATTAATCGAAGTGAACGGCACCTGCGCACCGGCGCGGGAGTGCATCGTGTTCAGGTTGTGAATGAAACCCTCCATCGCCTGGCGGGTGGCGCGTTCGGTGTCGGCGGCGGCGACCTCGAAAACGGTGTTCAAGGCGTCTTCGGAAATCTTGGGGGAGAGGGCGGACAACGCACGGGCAAGCGATTGCACGACTTCGGGCAATGCCGGTCTTGGGTAGGTGACGCGGTGGTGATCGGCGGCCGACTCCCATGTTGCAACGGCGTTTTCAACGGCGTCCTTGCCGACGAGGCTGCCTTCAAACTTGATGAACTTGGCGAGGTTTTGGACAAAGGCGGTGCGGAAACTCAGTTCCACTCCGCGCGCCATTGCATAATCAAAGTTTGGAATGCCCTGACCGCCGTGCTGCTCGTTTTGGTTGGATTGAAGAACAATGGCGGCGAGGGCGGCAAAGCTGGCTATGCTGCGCGGGGCGCGAATGCTGCCGTGCCCCGTGCCGAACCCGAATGCGAAAAGCTCGGCAATGTCAATCTGACAGCAGGTGAGCGTGCCCATTGGCAGGAAATCAAGGTCGTGGATATGGATGTCACCGTTGTCGTGCGCGGCGGTGTGCGCGGGGTTGAGCAGGCTCGTGCGTGAAAACTCCTTCGAGCATTCGGAACCAAACTTGAGCATCATGCCCATCGCCGTATTGCCATCCACGTTCGCATTGTCCCGCTTGAGGTCGTTTTTCTCGGCGTCGTCGTGGACGAGACTGCTTATCGTCTTGAACAGACGGGATTTGGAATCGCGCACCCTGCTGCGTTCCCTCCGGTAGAGAATGTAGGATTTGGCGACTTCAAAACGGTTCATCTCAACGAGCGTCCTTTCGACCGTGTCCTGAATCTGCTCCACCGTGGGTGTTTCGCCGCGAAACTCCTGCGCGAGCTTCAGGGATGCGCGCCGTCCCGCCGCGTCGGCAAGCGTGTGATCGTGCAATCCCGACGCGAACACGGCCGCCTGAATGGCGTGGATTACCTTTTCGAGGTAGAAGATTTCGGTGCGCCCGTCGCGCTTGCGTATGTAGGAAACCGTTGGTGCGGAGCGTGCGGACGCGTGGAATGAAGGCGTGGATTGAATGGATGAGAGAGAGGGCGGCGCACCGCCCGGGATTAAACTTTGAATGGCAGACATGGCTGATTGTTATTGTGACCTGTAAGTCGGTGGAAGGGTGCGCAGTAACGCACCGAGTGATTTATTTCTCTTGGAGGAGGGACGGGAGACATTGTGGACTGCCCCGACAGGACACCAAGAAAAAAGAGGCGGGTTGGGGCGGGGAAAAGCGGTTTTTTTCACAATTTCCTGCAAGATATTCACAACTTGTTCACAATAAACCCACTTCGGAAAATTCACCCGCAGCGTATCAGCCTAACAACTTGAATTTCAACGGATTAACTGTTTGCGATGTTGAACAACCAGTTCCATTCTACGGAAATCCCCCGATTTTTTGTGCCGAAGTTGGGGTCCCACGAGGCGAGCAAATTCCAAAAACGTTCAGAATGATTCATTTCCCAAAGGTGAGCCAATTCGTGCAGGATGACGTGGTCTTGCGCCTCTGGCGGCAGCAGCACAAGGCGCCAGTTCAACGATAT
Organism: Puniceicoccales bacterium; assembly: GCA_031269335.1. Classification (GTDB taxonomy): domain Bacteria; phylum Verrucomicrobiota; class Verrucomicrobiia; order Opitutales; family UBA953; genus CALNBE01. The sequence continues at coordinate 82,726 of JAISZI010000040.1, read as the reverse complement.
CGTGCCGTGCCCTGAACACGATCCCCAGCGTTTCCGCTGGTCACGCACGCTCACGGAGGAAAAGGTTGTCCCTACACGCTGCGCCAGCTCGCGCACACGCAATGGAAGCACTGCCGCTGCGAAAGAGCGCACCAACACGTATAAATCTTCTTCTTCGTGCCCGAGGCGGTAGTAAAAAACCACCGGCGCACCAACATTGCGAAGAGAGAAAACTGGACGTTTTTCCTGGGTTCCTTTGCATTCGAGTGCGTAACGCTGCCCAGCGGCACTCACCCAAGGATATTTCTGAAAATGCATCGCCAACGTAGTCACACCTGAACCGGCGGTAACGGTGAAAAAAGCCTTCGCCATATTTTTCCGGAACCACCCGGTTTGGCGTTGCAAAAACGTCAGTGCCTCCTCGACATTCGTCTGCGCCGACAGTGTCAACAATGCCGCACCGGTTTTAGATAATCTCAACCGGATACTGGTGCGAATTGCTATCGGCGAGATCTGCCAAAACACCGGGACAAAAACGGATACACCCCGCGCACATCCGGGGATTTCTAACACGATAAGACACTGGTTCCATTTAACGTCCATTGTGAGAAAAGAATTGCGCGAGAGAAACCTGTGTTCAGATGCCTTTTTTTGTTTCGGCGGTGACGGCATCCATAACCCGCCCCGTATGACGGCGCAATGCGCTCTCTGGGTCAATCCCAGCTTCGCGGCACGCCGCTACTATCTCAAACAATTTCGCGCCGGCGGCCGCTTCGTCTAATTCTTTTGCAAGCGAGGAAATGCCCTTGCTTGAAAAAGTCGTTGGAGCGGCGGGTTCTGGTAAATTTTTTTTACGAATTACTTTCCACACATCGCGGGCACGGAGCAAAGAGGAGAGAGTCGGAGGAGCTTCTTTGAACAGTGTTTCGCCTGTGCCAGCGCCGTTATTATATGCGGTGTTCGCGGCGGATTTTTTCTCTTGTGCTTTAATTTCGTCCCATTGCCGGAGCACGGCGTCGGAATCCTCTGCAAGAGCATTGCCAAAAACGTGCGGGTGGCGGCGCACCATTTTTTCATTCACTTCTCGCGCCACATCGTCGAACGAAAATGCGCCGTGCTCTTCTGCCATTTGCGCGTGCATAACGACTTGTAGAAGCAAATCGCCCAATTCCTCTCGCATGTGCGGAAGATCGTCCCGATCAATGGTTTCGAGAAGTTCGGCGACCTCTTCTATGAGACAATCACAGAGCGACTGGTGTGTTTGCTCTCTATCCCACGGACACCCGTCGGGCGCCCGTAAACGGGCGACGGTGGAAACAAGTTTATCTATGGCTGACATAAATTAAAAAAACTGGGCAATCTCCGGAGTGTAAGTTTCTCAAACAAGTAATGTTGCGGAAACACGTCGCACAGCGCAGCCATAAACAGTGGAGCAGGAATTATGCGGCACCGGCGGGTTGTTTTTCTTCCTCAATAGGCACGTTTTCGACATTTTTTCCCGGATGTATATAATAGCGGCTGTAGGAGCGGTCTCCCGAGTTTGTATAATACTGCACGATGCGTATTCCTATCTGATTCAGAATGGCGCCGAAAATGGGCACCTTAGATTCCCGCAAGCGAAAGAGGTTCGATCTGATAAAACGTTTTTTAACGGTGTTAAAACGCACCACGTATAAAACGCCTTCAATCATGGGAAAGAAATTAAGGACATCACTCACGGCACCTATCGGCGGAGTATCAACCAATATACGGTCGTAACAACTGCGCAGCGTTGAAATCATTTCGGCGAATTTACGACTTCCGATGACCTGTGTTGGATTTGCACAGGGAGAACCTGCGGGCAAAACATCGAAGTTGGTGGAAATGCCGTAATGAATAGCGTCTTCCAGGGACACTTTTCCCTGAAGATACTGTGTTATTCCCGTGCCTTCTTCTATTTGCAGCGTTTTCGCGACAACGGGCATGCGCAAGTCTCCGTCTATGAGGAGGACGCGTTCACCGTGCATGGCGTAAGTCAGCGCGAGGTTTGTTGCGACAAAAGATTTCCCTTCGCTCGGTGAAGTGCTTGTAATCAAAATAACTTTTGCCGTCCGTGCTGCTTCGTTTATGCGCAAGGCGGAGTAAATTGAGCGAAACGCTTCTACCATCTGGCGTTCTTTGGCGGATTCCACGATGCGCGCTTTTTTCACACTGTTTGACTGGCGTGCGACGGGGAGGATGCCGATAAGGGGCAACCCTAAGAAACCTTCGATGTCTATGACCGATTTAACACGGTCGTCGAAAAATGCCAATCCGAAGATGATGGAGAAACCTAAAACGGAACCGGTGGCGATGCCGAGGATAGCCCGTTGGATATAGTCTTTATTTACGGGGCGGTTTGAAGCAAGAAAAGGGGATTCCACAAGGTCGATGTTTGGAACCAATCCTCCGCCTGCCTTCAGATTTTCGGCATAGACGGCGCTCTCTGTCCCCGCTCTTAATGCCTCTTTTGCAGCGATATCGCGATTGAGACGGACAACATCTTCTTGTTTTTTAAGCAGATTCCTTACTTCGAGTTCTGATTCTCTAACGCGTCTGTCGGAGAGGTCGTAGTTAAGTTTGCGTGTTTTGTATTCCTCTTCGAGTCGTTCTTCGGCGGCTTTCACTGCAATGTCGCGTTGCTTTTCCGCTTCTCTCAATTTGGTCGTCTGCCGCACGACTTCCGGATGTTCTTCATTATAGGTGACACTCAATCCTTTTAATTCTATTTCCAAATTGGCGATTGTCCCGACCATCTGGGATACACGACCATCGTGGAGTATAACAGACATTTTTGTGATCGGGATTCCGCTTTTCTTCAAGTCTTGCATTTGTTTCCACAATGACTCTGTTTCTTGGAAGACTTTTTTATCGTTGGCGAGAGCGTTTTTCTGTTGGTTGAGGTCAAAGTATAGGGTTCCGGAATCCAATGCCATTAGCTTTGGATTTTCGCCTAAAATTTTCGCTCTTTTTTCGTATAATGCCGTTATTTCATCCGCTAATTTTTTCAAATCGGAGGCGGAGTGTTCCAGCATGGGAATCATCACTGTTCGACGGGAGTCTTCATTCTGCTCTCGTATCGCATCCGTGAACAATTTTGTCATTTGCACGGCTACGGTTGGCTCGGGGTGGGTATAGGTGACAAGGACAATTAGCGAGGATCTTTGAGGGATTATATCACGACAATTGCTTATGACGTCGTGTTCGCGGAGGGGACCGGAGAATATGTTGCCGTCTCTGTAGGGGGCCACGACGTCCTCACGTAATTTTTGGATCATGGCGAGTTTTTTTACAACGCGGTCTATAATGGCCATGCCCTTCATTAGTTCTATCTGTGTTTGGAAGTCGTCTCCTGATGAGACGACATCGATATCGGGCTGTCCGGCATTGGCAATGGCCGGGGCGGTGTAGGGGCGGCGATAGATGCGCAATTTTGCGGCGGCTCTATATTCGTTTGTCTTGTTTGCCGTGTAAATTAAAGAACTTGCGGTGCAGACGAAGACGGCGAGGATCAGATACCAGAATCGTTCTCGCACCATGAGGAGGTAATCCCGAACGGTGAGCACTCTACCGCCCGTGTTCTCATGTCTTTCTCCTCCCTCTGTCCCACCGTAACCACGTGCGCCATAACCGCCATAGCCGCCATAGCCGTAACCGCCGTAGCCATAACCGTAACCATAGCCGTAGTGAGGATAGACGCCGCCGCCGTATGCGCCATTGTAATTTCCTGCGCCATAGGGTTGTTCGGCTCCGATCTGCCCGCCACTTCCGGGGACATACCCGCCGGAAGTAGGATCGGATTGGGCGTTATAGCTTTCTTTTTCTGCCATGGTTTTGTCTGCGAATAGGAAGTTTTTTTGTTTCTGTTAAATGATGCTGTCTTCTATCGTGATGCGGTCGCCTTCAATCAGGGGAATATCATCGTCTGTCCCTTCTTCTATTTTCTTATAGTTAATCACATAACGCTTTATCTGGATCACTTCTTTTCCATCTACGATTTTAGTTTCGCGGCGCACGAGGCGGATATTTGTGTGCGAGCCACGCGGTTGGATTCCGCCGGCTTTCAAGATTGCATTGTGTAGCGTGAGGCCTTGTTCGATTGTAAAATCAACCGGTCCGACGCGTGAGATAAATCCGTCTATCCACACTTGTCGTGGAGAATAAGCAAGGACGCGCACGAGAAAGGAGGGGTTGCGATAGTATTTTTGATAGGCGTTCTTCAAGAGTTCCGTTATTTGCAAAGTCGTCAATCCGGAAACTTTTACTGTGCGGTTTATCAGCTTCAAAAATATCTCGCCTTCTTGCGAAACGGTGTATTGCGCGGAGATATCCATTTCTCGGTGCATTTCAACGCTTATTATGTCGGACGGGCGGATTTTATAGTCGCGCACGTCCATCGAGGGCGGGTCCGGAGGGCGTTCGCTGTTGGCACAGCCTCCGAGAAAGACCAAACCGATCGCTAATCCCGTGAAAGACAAGGTGCGCAAAAGAAAACTATTCATTGTAAAACTGGACAAAAGAGGTTCCTCGTTGTGATTGGAAAAAATGAAATTAAAGTTTGAACTCAATTGAGAGCATAATGTGGTTAACATTAAAGTCCTGTATTCTGTTTGAAACGTCTCGGAGGTAGCGATAAGAGAGCGAAATTCGCGACCATGAAACCGGGAGGTAGGACAGCCCTGCGCCGAATCCCCAGACGTGGTCAACGCGATTATTTGAGAAATTAAAATCTTGGTAAATGTAGGAGGTATATGCGTTAAATTGCCAGAATGCGTTTAAGTAACCGGTCATGTTAAGTCTCGCAAAAGTGCTGGTGAGATTTTGTGCCCGTCCGCCGACTTCAAAATTTCGTCCAGAGGTGAGGGACAAGCGGGATTTTTCGCTTAGGAGATAATCGGCGGAGAGGGAGAAATTGAGCGTGGAGTAAGAGTCGTCGATGGAACTTTGGGTGCTGTTGGGAGAGAAATCGTAGCGGTCTTCCACGGATTGGTATCCGAAGCCGACATTTCCGCGGAATGACAGTTTTGCCGTGTAGGACCCGCGTGTAGATAAACCGATGAAGTGCGAGACTTGGGTCCCCGGATTAAACCATTGAGTTCCGGGGACGCGGTTTTTGCTATTCCAGTCTGGATCAATTCGGGTGTGGCTGTATGAATAGGAGATGCCGAGATGTATTTTTTCAAATATTTGATAATTTAAGGACAGGGGAACGGTGTATATTTGCCTGTCGTTGTAACGCGTACGAAGGGAACCAAAGTGTTCGTTAAAATAGCTAAAACCGAAACTCGTGCTCAATTTTTCGGATAGGTTATAGGAGGCATCTATACCGGCGGCATAATAATCGCGGCGGATGATTTTTCGCGGCTCTTCGGGATACTCCTGCTCATTGTTATCACGGGAACCCCAGTAGATGCTATCATTCTGGGCAAGTTGGTCTATACTGGCACTAACATCCACCCGAAGGCGACTCTGCGGGTCGAAGGAATAAGCGAGTCGGGCGGAAGCGAGTTGAGTGTCCAGGGTGGTATTGTCGAGGTAATTAACAAAAGTCTCCGAAAAGGAAAAACTTAAGCGATTTATAGCGTCTCGCCCCGTCTCAATGCTGACGGATGGCGTAACGCTAAACATCAGGTCGTCCACCTTTATATGGTTCGCAAAAACGTTGTCCGTGTAGGTGACACCGGTGCTGAGGGCGAAGGTGAGATACGAGTTTTCGTTAGGAAAATACAGTGGGATGGCTGCGTGCGACAAACTAGCGGCACTCAAAAGTAAAGTTAGTACCGCTGCCGTTTTATTTTTTTTTGTAACCTTCATAGAAACTGCTATGATTGAATTCGGATTCCTGGACTGCCCGTTCAAAAACGTCCCCCGTGATGGAGGAGATATCAAACGAGGATGCGAGTCGGGGAGGTTTGCCTATTTCGTGGCGATTTCAAGAAAAAAAAGGGCTTGCCGAAAAAAAGATTAGAGAGACATGCCGGGGAAGTCACACCCAGCGGAGTTTATCGCGCAGCATTGCGAAATGGGAAAACGCCGGGGGTTGTATGAGGCGCATCGTTTTCGTTGATAATGAGATACAAATCGGAAAGCGCACCTGTTCCTGAGGGAGGCGCACGCCGTCGATTTCGACTGCGAGCGGAGCGTGCGGGTTGCGCGAGTCCACGGAAAGGGTTTCGTTGGCAGGAAAAATGAGGGAGCGGTTCGTTAGCGTATGCGGGCAAATGGGAGTGAGGGCGAAGACGGCGGCGTCCGGGGCGATGAGTGGACCGCCTGCCGAGAGGTTATAGGCGGTGGAGCCGGTCGGAGTGGACACGATGAGGCCGTCGCAGAGAAAGGAGTTTACGAGGGCTGATTCGGTGGAAACGCGCAAGTCTGCCATGTGCGAGTGGGTGGTTTGGACGATGACTATGTCGTTCAGGGCTACTTTGCGTTCCGGGGCACCGAAGTCGCATTCGAGGAGCATCCGGGGCGTGACTTGGCAATCTCCGCGCAAGACTGCCCGCAGGCTTTCGGCGGCGTCACCAGCGGGGTAGTTTGCGAGGAAACCGAGTTTGCCGCGGTTGATGCCAAACACCGGCACTTGGTATTTCGCCGCTTGTTCGACTACGCCCAGCAAGGTGCCGTCACCGCCCAGCGTAGCACAGACGTCGCACCCTGCGAGTGCGCCATCGGGCAAAGGATGCGCAGAGATTGGGACGACCTCAACGTCCTCGGCTGCGGCAATTTGCGATAGTTCGGCGGCGAGTGCGGACGCGCCGGGTTTGGCGCGGTTGACGACAATAGCGATACGGCGAATGTGAAGCATCGGCGAATGCAATGCTGGGAGGGGACAAATTCCGATAAAAAACTTGCCCTGCCCGTGTCAGCCCCGTTCTTTGGTTGCCACGCCGCCCGTATTTTTGATGCAAGACGGGATTTCACCCGTCGCCAGAACCGCGTCCTTGCCCATGCCACCGCAGCACATATTCTGCAATACAAACGCCCTCTGGGGGGCGGTTTTCGCCCGGACGCTTGCCAAATTAGGTGTTGCCCGCGCCGTAATTTCGCCCGGTTCGCGTTCGACGCCTTTGGCGCACGCGCTTGCAAACGAACCGTGCCTCGCGACAGTTCCCGTGCTTGATGAGCGCACGGCGGCATTTTTTGCAACGGGAGTATCCCGTGCAACCCATGTCCCCTCCGCCCTCATCTGCACTTCTGGAACCGCTGCCGCCAACTACTTGCCGGCCATCGTCGAAGCGTGGCATGCTCGCGTGCCGCTGCTCGTTTTCACTGCTGACAGACCGCCGGAGTTACGCGGGCGCGGTGCTGGGCAAACCATTGACCAGGTTCACCTTTATGGCACGCACACCGTCTGGGAATGCGCGGTTTCCCTCTGCGCCGCCTCGCCCGCCGCGATAGATAACTGGGGGAAAGTGATTGCGACCGCGTGGGCGCACGCAATCGGTGCGGGCGGCGGCATTGCCGGTCCCGTCCACGTGAACGTCGCCTTGGGCGAACCGCTTGCTCCCGCCACAAAGGAGTTAGGGGTGAATCCTGCCGAATTAGCCCGCCTTTGGGAAGAGTGGCTGGCGCGTGAGATTCCTTTGTCCCCCGTGCCCGCCGCTGCGGTTTCGTTTTCGCCCGAAGATGTTTTTGCGTGGGCGGCACGTTTCCGGCGCGGTGTGATAATTGCCGGAGAAACACGTCCTGCTTGCCCCGATTCCCACGTCGCCGCCGTTGTTAAGCTCTCGCGTGCACTCGGCTGGCCTGTGCTTGCCGATGCGCTCAGCCCCGTCCGTTACCGTTGCGCCGATTCGGGTGTCGTTGTCGTCGGTGCTTATGAAACGCTGTTACGCGATTCTGCCTGCGCCCAGGCATTGCGCCCCGATGCCGTTTTGCAACTCGGTCAACTTTCTTTCAGCCGGACACTTCGCGAGTGGCTTGCCTCTCCGCCGCGACCCACGCTGGTTTTTTCCAAGGGCGGGCGTAACCTCAATCCGCTCCACCACGAGCACCGCACCATCCCGTTCGCTCTTGAAGATTTTGCGTGGGACGCCGCCCCGCCAACGCAAGACGCCGTTGTGCTCGCGTGGGCGAATGCGTGGCGCGCCGCCCACGCCGCCGCCGCTGCACGGATCGCAGGCGCCCTTGACGCCCTTGTTCGCGCACCCGCCGCACCGCCGTTATTTGAGGGTGCCGTCGCTTGGCTGCTTGCGCGTTATTTGCCGGACACCGCCGCCGTGTTTCTCGCCAACTCCATGCCCTTGCGCGACGCCGAATACTTCTGGCCAACGCAGTGTTCGCGCCGCCGCATCTTCTGCAACCGTGGCGCAAACGGCATTGACGGCACTCTCGGCTCCGCCCTTGGTGTCGCCGCCTCCTGCGGCGCGCCTACCTTCTTGCTCACGGGAGACTTATCGCTCCTGCACGACTCCAACGCCTTTTTACTGGCACGCGCAGACACATTCGTCGGCAGCCTTACCATCGTCCTTATCAACAACAACGGCGGCGGCATCTTCAACCACCTCGACGTCTCCCGCGACAACCCCTACTTCGACCGTTTCTGGGGAATGTCGCCCCAAGTGGACTTCGCGAAACTCGCCGCTGCTCACGGCGTTCCCCACGAACGCGTCCGCTCGTGGACGCAGCTTGCCCATGCCCTTTCCCAGCCACCCGCCCCCGGTGTGCGCATCATAGAAATCCCCACAGATCGCATGGCGGACGCCCAGTGCCGGAACGCCCTTCTCGCCGGCATCCGCTAATCGCAGGAACGCCGCCCCATTTTTACGCTTCAAAATTTCCGCCACGCTTCCTTATAACCTCACCCTCCTTCCCTTACACGCCAACTATGTCCGACAACACACCAGCGCCCACACCAGCGCCCACACCTGTGCCCACCACCAAAACACACGCATTCCAAGCCGAGGTCAGCCAACTCCTCGATATCGTCGTCCACTCCCTCTACAAGGATCGCGATATCTTTATCCGCGAGCTTGTTTCTAACGCCTCCGACGCCCTTGAAAAAATCCGTCACCTCCAGCTTGCAGGGGAAAAAGTCCACCAACCGGACGCCGTGCTCGAAATCGCCATCACCACCGACGATGCCGCCGGCACCATCACCATTAGCGACACCGGCGTAGGCATGAACCGGGACGAACTCGTTGCAAACATCGGCACCATAGCACATTCCGGAACCAAGGCATTCCTCCAAGCAATCAAAGAAAACGGCGGCGCAAACGAAAACCTCATCGGGCGTTTCGGCGTCGGCTTCTTCAGCGTCTTCATGGTCGCCCGCAACGTCGCCTTCTACACCCGATCATGGCACGCCGACGGCGAGAACTTGTGTTGGCAGAGCGATGGCTCTGGCTACAGCATTGAGACCCTTGAATCCGAAGAAAAACGCGGCTCCCGAATCGTCATCACCCTGCAAGACGAATTCAAAGAATTTGCCACCGCCTCCCGCGTGAAAGACATCCTGCTGCGCTACTCCAAATACGTCCCCGTCCCCTTGCTCCTCAACGGCGAAAAACTCAACACCGTGCAAGCAATTTGGCTCAAAAACAAAAGCGAAGTCTCCGCCGCCGAATACAAAGAATTTTACAAATTCCACTGCCACGCCTGGGACGAGCCGCTCGAATGGCTCCATTTCAACGCAGACGCCCCTCTCGTCATCAACGCCCTCCTCTTCTTCCCCTCCGAAAATACCGAAAAAACAACCTTCGCGCTCCCCACCCGCACCGTCTCCCTCCATTGCCGAAAAATCCTCGTTGACGACGCCCCCCGCGGCCTCCTCCCAGACTGGCTCCGCTTCCTCAAAGGCGTCGTGGACAGTGCCGACCTCCCGCTCAACATCTCCCGCGAAACCATGCAGGACACCGCACTCGTGCAAAAATTAAACCGCGTCCTCTCCAAACGCATTATCAAGCACATCGAAGAAGTCGCCCGCCGCGACGCCGCCCTCTACGACAAATTCTGGCGCGAATTCGGCATCTTCATCAAAGAAGGCATCGTCACCGACCACATCAACCGCGACGCCCTTGCCCCCCTGCTTCGCTACGAATCCAGCCACACCGAACCCGGCAAAACCACCTCCCTCGACGAATACATCAGCCGACTCAAACCAGACCAAAAAGCCATCTATCACCTCACAGGACACACCCGCGCCGCCATCGAAAATGGTCCCTATCTCGAAGCCTTCAAGGCTCGCGGAATCGAAGTCCTCTTCTTCACCGACGCCACCGACGACTTCGTCGCGAACCATCTTAACAGTTTCAAAGAAAAAGATTTCGCCGACGCCGGACAAGCCGACCTCGATCTGGGCGACACCCCCGCCGCCACCGGCGAACCCCTCCCCGAAAAACGCCTCACCTCCCTCTGCGAATGGCTGAAATCCGAACTCACCAACACCGGCGAAATCCAACTAACCGCCGTCGGAACCGGAAACCGCCTCGTGGACAGCCCCGCCGCCGCCCTTAACACAGACAAATACGTGTCCGCTTCCATGCGCCGCCTCCTCAAATCCATGAACCGCAGCAGCGAATCCGCCCCAAGCGTAAAATTGGAACTCAACCCCCGGCACAGCCTTATCCACAAACTCGACAACTTGCGCGACACCGACCCCGCCTTCGCACGACTCGTCGCTGAACAAATCTTCGCCAACGCCCTCCTCGCCGCCGGCCTCCTCGACAACCCCCGCGACATGACCGCCCGCATCTACGAAATCCTCGAAGCAGCCGCCTCCCGTAAATAAATTCCCCTCCCAAAAGGGGATTTTATTCCCGCACTCCACCGCCGCAGCTTTTCCCCTAAAAAATTTTTAATCCCCTCTTGACAAGTCCAACCGTCCGCACACTCCCCTTCTTCGCAAAGAGAACGCCCGCAACTGCTCTTTCCGAAAGGAATGTCGGGGCGTCTTTGTCCGCCGTCTTTCTCTAATCTATGAAAAAACACCCGCCAAATTCGCCCTCGTCTGCCTTCGTCCGTGCCGCCCGCCGCGCCGCGCTCCGCATTTTCGATGCGCGCCTTCTCGTCCTCGCCGCCGCAAGCCTTGTCTGCTTGCCCTCCGCACAGGGTGCCATCCTCACTGCCCCCGATCCAGAGAAGGGTGATCGCTTCGGTCGTTCCGTGAGCATATCCGGCACCACAGCCATTGTCGGGGCATTCAGGTCAGCGAAAACAAAACGAAAGGCGACGTGAGCGGGAGAGTAAAAGCAGGCGAAATTCACATCGGCTCGGAATCTTCCCATGGAAACATGCTAAAACTGGAATGCCCGGTGAGTGTTACAAGCGCGTCAAGCAATCCGCTGGTAAGGTTTTTCAGAAACATGCTAAAATCGGAAGAGACGGTGAGTGTTCCATTAGCCACAGGTGCAACGATTTGGATGTACCGAGATAATATACTGATGATGAAGGGAGTTGAGGAGGGGGATTTGCCACTGACACCCGCGAAAGTCGTGAAAGTGCTGGCAGCGGCGGGTGTCCAATTAAAAGCCGGGTGGCTGCCTAAAGGTAAAAGCCTCATAGACGACACAAATGCCTGTCAGTTCATCCGCACGAGCACCCGTGCGGGTCTGACTGGCTACACGGTTGTGCGCACCAACGATGCTGACGACACCCCGCACCCTTGACTACGCCCTCTGGGGCGAAGGCAGAGAGGGTGGTTGCTGTCCGGCAGCTTCGCCACGCTTCACTGCTGGTTATTCACGTGTTCCCCCCCCCTGTCGGGGGAAATTGATCAGCGGCGTCTGCCGCGATCTCCGCGATCTCCGCGACCACCACGGTCGCCACGGTCGCCGGATCGGCTGCCGCGGTCGTGGGAACCACCGTCGCCGGAGTGTGGTTTGGGTTCGTAGGCGCGTCCTTCTTTTTCGGCGATGGCGGCGCGGCGGGAGAGGCGGACTTTGCCAGAGCGTTCTTCGACTCCGACGCATTTGACGATGATTTCGTCACCGAGTTTACACACGTCTTCGACTTTGTTGACGCGGAAGTCGGCGAGTTCGGAGACGTGGACAAGGCCTTCTTGACCGGGGAGGCATTCGACGAAGCAGCCAAATTCTTTTATGGAGCGAACGATGCCTTTGTAGGTTTTGCCGACTTCGATCTGGGCAGTGATGATATTTATTTCGTGAATGGCGCGTTGGAGCGATTCGGAGTTGGTGGCGAAGACAAGGAGGCGGCCGCTGTCATCTTCGTTAATATCTACTTGGCAACCGGAGAATTCGGTGATGCGTTTGATGTTTTTGCCTCCGGGACCGATGAGGGCGCCGATTTTGTCGGGCGGGATTTGCATCTGGTGGATGCGCGGGGCGCTGGGTTTGATTTCGGTGCTCGGCGCGGACTTGGCGTCCGTAATTATTTCGAGGATGCGGTCACGGGCGATTTTGTTGCGGGCGATAGCTTCCCGGGCAATGGCAATGGGAAGGCCGTGGATTTTCAAATCAAGCTGGAAACCAGTAATACCTTTCAAAGTGCCGCAGATTTTGAAATCCATATCCCCAAAATGATCTTCGGCTCCAATGATGTCGGTAAGAATGACGTGGCGGGCGATGAGGCCGTCTTTTTCTTCGGTGACGAGGCCGCAGGAAATGCCGGCGACTGGGGCGGTGATGGGCACGCCGGCGTCCATGAGGGCAAGTGTCCCACCGCAAACGCTTGCCATTGAGGTAGATCCGTTTGATTCCATGATTTCGCTGCTGAGGCGGATACTGTAGGGGAAGACGTCTTCGGGGGGAAGGACGGGCAGAAGGGAACGTTCGGCGAGAGCGCCGTGGCCGATTTCGCGGCGACCTGGGGAGCCGAATCGTCCGCATTCGCCGACGGAAAATGGGGGGAAGTTATAGTGGAGGATGAAGGTTTTTGATTTGGGACCGCCGGTGAGGCCGTCGAGTTCTTGGGCGTCTTTACTCGTGCCAAGGGTGGCGATAACGAGTGCTTGTGTTTCGCCGCGTCGGAAGAGGGCGCTGCCGTGGACGCGGGGCAGAACGTCGGTTTCGGCGGAAATGGGGCGCAGGGTGTCAAAGGCGCGCCCGTCAGCGCGGTTACCGCCGTTGAGAATGGTCTGGCGATAAACGCGTTCCTGTAGCTTCTCGAAGGCGATGCTAATGTGGCGCGGGTCAAATTTGCCTTCGCCGAGTTTATCGTTGGCGGCGGCGAGTGCGTTGGCTTTGACGGCGGTGACGGCTTTTTCGCGGTCTTGTTTTTTCTCTTGGTAAACGGCGTTGGCGAGGGCGTCGTTGGTTGTGGCGACTTCTTCGCAAATGGCGAACACAGCCGGGTCGGCAATGACGAGGGCAAACTCGCGTTTCGCTTTGGCGTATTGGGAGGCGAGTTGGCGTTGCGCCGCGATGATCGGCTGGATGGCTGCGTGGGCAAACTCTAATGCGGCGACAAAACGTTCGTCGGCAATCTGGTCGGCTGAACCTTCTATCATCATCATATCGCGCTCGTTACCAACGTAAATGAGGTCGAGCGTGGTGGATTGCATTTGCTCGTTGGTGGGGTTGATGACGAACTCGCCATTAATTTCGCCGACGCGCACGGCACCGATGGGACCGTTCCACGGGATATCTGAACAAAGGAGTGCGGCGGACGCGCCGTTGACCATGAGGACGTCGGTCTCGTTTTGGAGGTCGGTGCTTAGGAGCAACCCGATGACTTGCACTTCGTTAAGAAAGCCTTCCGGGAAAAGAGGGCGCAATGGGCGGTCACAAAGGCGTGAGGTGAGAATTTCCTTTTCGGAAGGTTTTCCTTCGCGCTTAAAATAGCCGCCCGGGAAGCGTCCTGCGGCGGCGAATTTCTCACGGTAGTCCACCGTGAGCGGGAAAAAGTCTTGGTCTGGGGAACGAAGTCCTTCGGCGGCTGTTGCGCTGACAAAGACGGTAGTCTCTCCCTTGGAGATGGTTACTGCGCCATTTGCCTGGCGTGCTATGGAACCCGTTGCGATGGTGATGCCGAGTTCGGGGATGGTTACGCTGTATTCTTGTTTCACTTGTGGTACTTGGATGTGGCGGATGCCACGGTGGTTTTGTTACTTGATAGGAAAAACGGGATTAGGAAAAAACTTACAGGGCGTTCTGCACGCCTTGTCTCGTTCCGGCACTCAATAAGTTTGGATTGTCATTACCCCGCCCTTATCGGCGGAGATTAAGTTTCTGGATAATTGTGTTATATTTATCGAGCGCATTTTCTTTGAGGTAATTCAAAAGCTTGCGTCGGCGATTCGTCAGAAGGATAAGCCCGCGGCGCGAATGAAAATCCTTGCTGTGCGAGCGCAGGTGCTCCGTTAGGTGGGCAATACGCGCCGAGAGGAGCGCGATTTGGACTTCTGAAGAACCGGTGTCCTTCGCGTTAATTTGATACTGTTTGATGACTTCTGTTTTGTTGACTGACATGGTGTTTTCTTTGGCTGAACGTGGCTTCTGGGTCTCCGGAAGGAGAACCGTGCCGCCCGCACCTCGCCGACGGCACCGTTTGAATCTGTGTTAAGATGTTGTTAAGGAAGATGAACCACGGCGAAACGGGGCAACCCGTTCCGCTAACGCTGGGGTCACAATGGCGAGCGTGAGCGAACATGCAAGCTGCTTTTGAAAAAATCCTTTGCGTTTTCGTGGTTTTGGGGCGGACGAGCGCGAGGGGTGCCCTTTCTTTATTCCGTTTCGCGGGAAAGGGCGGGTTTGCGACTCTTGTGTCGTTGCGTGAAAGTCAGCGCGTTTTGAACGTTGGCGTCGGGCGCAGACGGGGCGACGCCGACTTCGACGGGGCGGGCACTGTTTTTTTCGAGGTCACCGCGGATAATTTTTTCGGCGAGCGGGTCTTCGAGGTAACGTTCTATGGCGCGGCGAAGCGGGCGGGCGCCGTATTTTTCGTCGTATCCTTTTTCGAGAAGGAAGGCGTGGGCAGGCGCGGTGACGTTCAAGATGATGTTCTGGGCGGAGAGGCGTGTTGTGACTTTGGCAATTTCAAGGTCAACGATCCGCGCTAACTCGGGGCGTGCGAGCGGGCAAAAGATGACGGTTTCGGTGAGGCGATTAAGGAATTCGGGCTTAAAAAATCGCTTTGTTTCGTCGAGTATCTTTTCTTTGGTTTTCTCAAAGTCTTGTTCGGAGCTAATGCCGGTGTTGAAGCCCATGGAAGCATTGCGTTGGAAGACATCGGCGCCGACGTTTGACGTCATGATAATGATGGTGTTGCGAAAGTCCACAATGCGCCCCAGCGAATCGGTCAGGCGTCCGTCTTCGAGCACCTGCAAGAGGAGTTGGATAACATCGGGGTGCGCCTTTTCGATTTCGTCGAAGAGGATGACGGCGTAGGGTTTGCGGCGGACGGCTTCGGTGAGCTGCCCGCCTTCTTCGTAGCCGACGTAGCCTGGGGGCGAACCGAGGAGGCGGGAGACGGCGAATTTTTCCATGTATTCGCTCATATCTATTTGGATAAGAGCTTTTTGGTCCTCGAACATTTGTTCTGCGAGCGTCTTTGCGAGCATTGTTTTGCCGACGCCCGTGGGACCGAGGAAGAGGAAGGCGCCGATGGGGCGGTGGGGGTCTTTGAGGTCGGCGCGGGAGCGGCGTAAGGCGCGGGCAATGACTTCGCAGGCGTGCGTCTGCCCGATTACCGCTTTTTGGAGACCGGCTTCGATTTCGAGTAATTTTTGGGTTTCTTTTTTCTCCATGCGGGCAAGGGGGATGCCCGTCCATTCGGAGACAACTTTGAGCACGTCGTCTTCGGTGATTTCCACCCGTTTTTCAGAACGGTTCTTTTTCCATTCCTCCTTTGTTTTTTCGAGGGTTTCGCGGAGGCGGCGTTCTTCGTCGCGGTGTTTAGCTGCTTCCTCAAAGTGTTGGGTAGCAATGGCATTTTCTTTTTTTGCCACGGTGGCTTCGATCTCTTTTTGGAGAGAATCGAAGGTTTGGGGGCGTTGGAAGGCTTGGATGCGGGCGCGGGCGCCGGTCTCGTCGAGCACGTCAATTGCTTTGTCGGGGAGGTGTCGGGCAGTGATGTAGCGGTCGGAGAGTTTGACGGCGGCTTCAATGGCGGCACTGGTGTAGCTGCACCTGTGGTGTTCTTCGTATTTGGAGCGAATGCCGTTAAGGATTTTGATCGTGTCTTCTATGGAGGGTGCGTTGACGGTTATGGGCTGGAAGCGGCGTTCGAGGGCAGTGTCTTTTTCGATGTATTTGCGGTATTCGTTGAGGGTGGTGGCGCCGACGCACTGAAGTTCGCCGCGAGAAAGGGCGGGTTTGAGGATGTTGGAGGCGTCCATCGCGCCTTCGGCGGCTCCGGCGCCGACCATGGTGTGCATTTCATCGATGAAGAGGATGACGTTTTTTGCGCGGCGGATTTCGTCCATGACGGCCTTTATTCGTTCTTCAAATTGCCCGCGGTATTTGGTTCCGGCGAGCATGAGGGCGAGGTCGAGCGAAATAACGCGTTTATCAAGAAGGAGTTCCGGGACTGCCGATGCCGCGATTTCCTGGGCAAGGCCTTCGACGATGGCTGTTTTGCCCACGCCTGCTTCGCCGATGAGGACGGGGTTGTTTTTGGTGCGCCGTGCGAGTATCTGGATAACGCGGCGGATTTCGTCGCGCCGGCCGACGACGGGATCGATGGCTCCGTTGCGGGCAAGTTCGGTGAGGTCGCGGCCAAAAGCTTTGAGGGCACTGCGGGTGGTGCGTGTGTCTTCGTTAGTCGGTGCGCCTTGGACGGTCTGCGCGGGGTCGTTGGGGTCGAAGTTTGGGTCGAGTTCGGCGAGGATTTCGTTGCGCACTTTCTCGATATCTACGTTCAGCGAATGCAGGACGCGGGCGGCGACACCGTCGCCTTCGCGGAGGAGGCCGAGGAGGACGTGTTCGGTGCCGATGTAGGAGTGGTTGAGCGCCTTGGCTTCTTTGGAGGCGAGGGCGAAAACTTTTTTGACGCGTGGCGTGTAGGGGATGTTGGTTTCGGGGTCAACGGCGGTGGCGCCGCCGTTAATTTCGCGTTCGACGAGCAGACGCAGGGCATCGAGGTCGATGCCGTTTTTTTGGAGGACGTTGATGGCGACGCCTTGCCCGAGGCGTATTAGGCCGAGAAGGATGTGTTCCGTGCCTACGTAATTGTGGTTGAAGCGGACGGCTTCCTGCCGAGCGAGTGTGAGAATCTGTTGGACGCGTGGTGTGATATTGTTGTTCTGTTCCATGTCTGCTTTGTGTTTCTTTTTATGAGTGTGTTGTTCCTATTAGGAAGCTTTCGGGAGAAGTCAGCAATGAACATGCCAAATAGCGTGGTGGTGTCTGCGCCCCGTGATCGAGCGGGATGAGAGCCTGTTCAGGAAGGGAGGGGAGAGGGGTTGGCAGTGTGCCAAAATGGCGCGTTCCTGGGGTGTTTGCCCCGCATGGGTGGCGCGGTGCGGGCGGAGCAGGGGCGTCAATTTTTCGAGGTTTTCCAGAGGAGGACGCAGGCGATGCCTTGGTAAAGGAAATTGGGGAGCCAAACGAGGAGGTCTGGGCGCACGACGGGAGTCTTGATCCAAGAGACGGCGACGGTGAGCACGTAGAACGAGAGAGCAAGGGCAAGGGCGATGGCGATGTTCACAAAAGTTTCGGACCGGCTTGTTTTGATGCCGAGCGGAATAGCGAGCATGGACATGGAGAGGATGCCGAAGGCGCTGGCGAGGTTGCTCTGAATTTGGAGTTGGACGCCGATGCGGCTGGCGAAACGTTCGGCGGGGGTGGCGTTAGGCTTGAGGTTCCAACCGGTTTTGCGCAGTTCCAGCAGCTCGCCGAGAGTGTGGTAACGGAGCTTTTTCTTCCCAAAATCGTCCATGCGCGAAAGAAGGGCGTCGAGGGGAATTTCGACGGGGAGAAAGGCGGCTTTGCTGGACGTGGCAGGCGAGGAGAAATCTTCCGGCTTGGAGCGATTCAGGGTTTCGAGGCGGGCATTTACAACGGTGAGTTTGAGGACGCCCTTCGCGACGTCGAAATTAAGCTGTCCGCTGTCGGCGTGAATGACGCGGATGACGCGCCCGTTGTCGTCAAATTCCCATATCCACGGGTTCCCGATGCGGTCGCCCGTGCGGGTGGTCGCATGGACAACGTGTTTTTTGAGGCGCGTGAATTGCCCCGGCGCGATGAGGCGGGAGGGGTTGGCGCGGGCAGCGGTGCCGATGATGCGTTTATAGGCGGATAGGGCGCGGGGCGCTTGCTCGAAGTTGATGACGAGGGAGACAATGACGCCGATGATGGCGATGAGGAAAACGGGCGAGGCGAGGCGCCAGAGGCTTATTCCGGCGGCTTTCATGACAAGGATTTCGTTTTGCGCAGACATGCGCCCCAAGACGATAAGCACGCCGGTGAGCAGGCCGATTGGCAGGGCGTAGGGGAGGATGCCCGGGATAACGAAGAAGAGTATTTCCGCAAACTGCCCCCAGCTTATCATCCCGTTGGAGAGCAACGGGATGACTTCTTTCAGGAGGGAACCCGTCACTAACACAAACACGAAAAACCCGACTGCAAGTAACACTGCCTGCGCGACTTGCAGGAACATGTAACGCTGGAGGCGATTCATAGGCGCAGGGTTTCCCTTTTGCCGTGCGCACCGTTGTTACTGGGGAATTGCCCCGAGTTGCGCAGCGATGCCGGTTTTTTCCACGCCGGGCGGGGCGATGTTTATCGAAGAAATACGGATTTTCGCGCCGTGCTTTGTGAAGTTTAGCGAGTAATCGCGCACAAGTTGTTTGACGTCAGGATAAAGCTCGGTCTTGCGCGCCGCCAACAGCTCCGTGAGTTCTTCTATCTGCTCCGGGGTCGCCCCCGGCAAGGCAAGGAGCTTTTCCTTGGCGTCGCTCATTGCCTTTTCGCCGTCAATAAGGGCATTCCAAACAAGTATTGCCACGTTCATCGCGCCCCGGATGGCGGTATGGTTGTTGCCCGCTTGGTCAATGACGGGGCGTGCGAAGTTAATGAGCGTGTCCGAGATGTTAAAACCGCCCTCTGTCGGCGAGGGTGGCTCGGCGGCTTTCTTGTTATTCTCGCGGAGGATGCGCCCGATGACGCGAGCCTTGGGCTTGCCAAAGGCACCTCGTGTGCAACGGCGTTTGCGTGGGCTAGACATATGTTGCGGGAGAAATGCGTGTTCGCCGCTTCCGCGCAAGCTGATTTATCGAAATGCCGCTGCCGCTAAGCCGTCAGGGACCAATTATTATCCGATAGTATCCGGGTGGGAGCGGCGGAATGGTGCCGGGAATATCGAGAAAGGCACGCATGGCAGCATCAAGCTCTGCGTTCCCCGAACCCAAAACGCCGTCAGTCCAAAATTCCGGAACGGGCTTCCCGACAACGCCTTGCCGGTCAACCCAATAGGAAAATGCGGCAGGCACCCAAACGGCGGCGTCGGCGACGGCGGTAAGCCCGAGGCTAATGTTTTTTTCGAGCGGGGCGCCGTTCACGCGGACGACCACGCCCGTAACGGCGTTTTCCACCCGCAAGACAGCTTGCCGTGGCGGCGGGGCGGCATGACCGGGCTGGGGTTGCAAACCAAGTGTCGCAGCCACATTCCAATGCGAAATCGGGAGGAGCGTTTGCAATGCGGGCTTGGCAGCGAGGGGAGCGATAGCGGGTTCAGCAGCAGCGGCATCCGGCTTTTCGTCCACAGTGGGCGGCGGCGGGGATAACGGCAGCGCTTCTCCCGGGCGGGCGCGAAGCTCCGGCTGGAAAACGTATATGGGCGGGAATTCTGCTTCGGCATCAAGGCGCACCGCGCCGCCGTGATTGCTCTCGTAACCATAGCTTTTCGGGGTCGGCAGATAAAGCGGCTCGGAGTCCATGAGGTCGGTTTGCTCGCGCACGGAAGCCTGCGCCCCCGCACTTTCAATTTGCATCACGGACGAATCAAGGGCGACGGGGGTTTGAAATGCGGCGGCACCGAACAGGGCAAACAGCGCGGCGTGCGCGAGCAACGCGCAAACCACCGCGACCCACGGAATGCGTTGCCAAAATTGCCCGTGCTCCGGAGAAGACCGATGTTTGGCGGTGTCCATTGTAAAAGGAATCTACGCGGGGATCGTGGCTGGGAAAGTTAAAACTCGAACTCCGTTTGCATTCCCGACCCAGGGGGTTGCGCCGCAAGGATCGAACGCAAAAACAGCGGGCGATGCGCCTCACACGGACCGTGCTTGCGCAACGCATCAATGTGCGCGGCAGTGCCATAGCCCTTGTGCTCCGCAAACCCGTATTGCGGGTAACGCTGATCCAATTCACGCATCATGTTGTCGCGCCGCACTTTAGCCAGAATGGAGGCAAGCGCGATGACGAGGCTGCGCCCGTCGCCACCGACCAATGCAGTGTGCCGCCACACAAAGGGGCGCAGGGGACGCCCATCTATCAACACGCGGGGTCGCAGAGTGGCATCCTTCCTGAACAGCGGCGTGTCCTCGTCTCCGGCAACATCGAAAAGTTCGGATGGCTCGGCTCCGGCAGATTCAGCCAACGCAGTGAAACAGCGGTTCATGGCAAGGCGCGTCGCCCCAAGGATATTATAGGCATCAATTTCCAGCACGTTGGAGACAGTTTGCGCCATACGCACTACGCCCTGCGTTTGCCATTCGCAGAGTGCAGCATGGACATCTTCGCGGGCGGCGGGAGACATTTTTTTGGAATCGTTGGCACGGCGCGCAATTTTACGACGTTGGCGGCTATCGAAAAAACTCCGGTCCATCCACACGGCAGCGGCACTCACATAACCGGCAAGCGCGCCACGCCCGGCTTCGTCCACTCCGACGAGTCCCGCGTATTTCGTGAGCTGGCGTAGATCGTGCCGAATCAAACGTGACATAAATTTCAATGCAAGATGGTAGATTAACGCCGTAATGCCTTGTCCCAAAGGAGGTTCCATTCGGCAAAATAACGCCTTGCCACGGCGTTCCCGCGCAAGACGACGACGTTCTCCGCATTGTGCATCGCGGCAGCCTGCGTGTAATTGAACGAGCCGACTTGGACAATCTGGCGGTCTGCAACGATGAATTTGTGGTGCAAAATGGGATTTTCCGGTCGATTGTAGCGGTGCGAGAGTTGATTTTTTGCAAATGCTTTTTTCAGACTATCGCGTTGTTTCCCCGTTCGAGGCACCTCGACGAGCACCTTCACATCCACGCCGCGTTTCTTCGCATCTTCGAGTGCCTGAATGATTTTACGCGAGGAGAATGCGTATGCGCACACGCAGATTTCCCTCCGAGCACCTTTGATGACGGACAAAACGATTTGCTCGGCATTCCCCGGCGAAAATCCCACTGCCATAAGATTCGTGTCCGCCAAGGTGTTATCCGAAACCAATGCTGTTACGGCGACCGCAGCGGTCCGCGAAGGGCGGGCGCGGTTGGTTTTGCGCGGCGCAGCAAAAAGCACCTCCGTCGCAAGAATTACGAAAAGGAAGGGGATCAAGATACGGATTTTCATGGACTGCAATGGTTGCGGGATTTTTATGTGAAGTCACGCAGCAAAAACAGGTTCGCAGGCAAGAGAAACCCCGCCCCTTCGGCAAAAACTCAAACTCTGCGGAACCCCTCCGCGCCCTGCCTGTCTCTTATTTGCTTGTTTACTTTTCCGTTTCAAGGAAGAGTTCAATAGCTTTACACCACTAACAAACACAGCATGAAAATTGCACCCTTCCTCGGTAAACTGTTTACTGCGGCTTTTCTGGTCGCCGTTACACCCTTTGTCGCCACCGCGGCAAACGATTCAAAAGCAACGCTTCGCGTTACCCTGCAAGACCGCGTTCCTTTCTCAACTCAGTTGAAAGAAGAAGCGGTGAAGCTGAAAACGCTCGCCGATTCTTCCACAAACAAGAAAGCCGCCGCCGCTCTCCGAAGAGAAGCGAAACGCCTTGAAGCGGATGCCGCAAAAATCGAAGATTCCGCAATCAGCGTTCGAAATCGCGTTGAGCAATGGGTTCCTTCCGAAACCGCTATCGTCATCTGCGACATGTGGAATAAGCACTGGTGCAAACACGCCACTGCCCGCGTCGGTGAACTCGCCCCGGCGCTAAACGAAGTAATCACCATCGCCCGTGAAAAAGGCATCTCTATCGTCCACGCCCCCAGCGAAACACTGGGATTCTACAAAGACCACCCCGCCCGTAAAAAAGCCGAAAAATACCAAGTCCGCGCACGCGACAGATGGGCGCACCAATTGCCCACGGAAAGGGGCGCAAAATGGCCTGTTGACGCAGGACGCAACGGCGGTTGCCCGGAGTGCAAACAAGGACGCGCATGGTCGCGGCAGATTGATACGATTACGATAAAAGATGAAGATATTGTCAGCGACAACGGTCACGAAATCCGCGGCTACTTTAAGGAAAAAGGCATTAAAAACGTTATCCTAACCGGCGTTCACACTAATATGTGCGTCATCGGGCGCCCCTTTGGTCTGCGCGCCATGAAAAGTTCCGGCTTCAACGTCGTCCTCCTGCGCGACATGACAGACCTGATGTATAACAACGTCATAAGCAAGCCCATTGAATCTCCCAAAGTAACCCACTTCTCCGGTCTCGATTTGATGGTCGAATATATCGAGACTTATGTCACTCCAAGTATCGTCTCCAGCGACTTCACAGGAAAAAAACAATTCCGCTTCAAGGAAGATGTCCGCCCACGCGTCGCCTTCCTCACCGCAGAAAGCGAATACCGCGCCAGCCAACGCCTCCATGAATTTGGACACGAACTCACCCTTAAAGAAATACGCGCCGACTACGCAACCGGCAATCCTATCATGGAAGGTCCCGGTCGCCACAATCTCGAAAATTTGCAAATCCTCGAAGATGCCAATCTCGCTGTTTTCTTTATCCGACGCCGGGCACTCGAACCAGAAAAAATGGCGCAAATAAAATCTTATATCGCCAGCGGCAGACCGGTTCTCGGCATTAGAACTGCTTCGCATGCCTTTGATGCCAAAGGAAATGTGCCACGCAGTGGCGGCGGAATTGTCGCCGCGAAAGAGAAAACATCGAACCTGCTCGCACAATGGCCGGAATTTGATAAAACCGTGCTCGGCGGAAACTATAAAGGGCACTACGGGCACCTGAAAACAGGCACCGACGTTTATATTGTCCCCGGGCAAGAAAAACATCCTATTCTGGAAGGTGTTGATCCGGCGTTCAACAGCCCAAATTGGTTGTATAAAAATACGCCCCTGCGCACGAAAAAAGCCACCGTCCTCCTTAAAGGAAAAAATCCGGGCGTTCCCGACGAACCCGTTTTCTGGATAAACGAAGCCGGAAAAGGCAAAGTCATTTACACCTCGCTCGGGCACTGGGATGATTGGAAAATAGACAGCTTCAAAAAACTCATGTTTAACACCGTAAACTACCTTCTCAAAGAAGGTGCGAAAACCAAAAACTAAAAACAACACAAGACAACGCAAACAACTATCCATATGAACAGAAGAACCTTCGTCCAAAACAGTGCCCTGCTCGGAGCCGGCCTTACGCTCGCCCGCCCAATCTACGGCGCGAAATCCGTTATCGGAGCCAACGACAAAATAACGCTCGCCCTCGTCGGTTGCGGCAGTCGCGGTCTCGGCACCATTATTAACTGTTGTAAAATAAATAAAAACGTCGTCGTAAAAACCGTTTGCGACGTCAACAAAACCAAACTCGCCGGCGCAGCGCGCAGCATTGAAAGAAATTTCAAATACCGCCCGGGAACAACCACCGAAATGCGTTCTATTTTTGACGATAAAGAAGTGGATGCAGTGTGGGTGGCGACGCCCGAACACTGGCACGTCCTCGCCTCCATCTGGGCGTTGCAGGCGGGCAAAGACGTCTATGTCGAAAAAAATCCGAGCATTAATATCTTTGAAGGGCGCAAATTGGTCGAGGCAGCAAAAAAATACAAGCGCATCGTCCAAGTCGGTTTCCAAAATCGCAGTGCTCCCTACGCTTTCACTGCCCGCGACTATGTTGCCAGTGGGAAACTCGGTAAAATTGTCACCGTAAAGTGCTACAATCTGCTTGGAGGCGGGAGAGTTAAGGCGACGGAAACCGGAAAAGCACCTGCTTGGATTGGCGAAGACGGCTGGGACCTCTGGCTTGGTCCTGCGCCAAAACGGGAGTTCAGCCCGAGTATCGTCGAAGAAAGGGGACGCGGTGGCTGGGGCAATTACTGGGCATATAGCGGGGGCGGCCTCGGCGACGATGCTTCGCACGTCATGGACCTTGCTCGCCTCGTGATTGGCGACCCCAACCACCCGCAGTCGGTTTATTGCTGGGGCGGTAACGAAATTTTCGGAGGTAAACGCGAAACTCCTGAGTTCCAGTCCATTGTTTATGACTTCGGAACCTTCTCCCTAAGTTGCGACAACGCCTATGCTACAAACTATATGACGAAGACGCCCGGCGACGTCCGCAGTAACAAAGAAAAATTCCCCACTTGGCGTAATAACGCTACGCGCACCGAAATTTACGGCACAAAAGGCTTGATGTATCTTGGGCGCCACGGCGGCGGTTGGCAGGTGTTAGGATCGGGCAACAAGATCGTTGCGCAAGACGGCGGTGTTATGCCGGACAGGGAACATCAGCTCAACTTTATAGAGTCGCTGCGCACCCGTAAAACGCCAAATGGCGAAGTCGAACAATGCCACCGTAGTGCCTGCCTCGTGCATCTCGGGAACATCGCCTATCGCACTGGAAACAAGCATTTGCTTTTCGACGGCGCGAAGGAAAAATTCCTCAACAGTGATGCGGCAAATGTCCTCGCCCGCGGCACCTATCGTAAAGGATTTGAAGTGCCGGAAAAAGTCTAAATAAATCAAAACGCTGCGGACGCCACGAAAACGGCGTCCGCAGTTTTTTTGAATAAATTTCACGTATGCTTTTTTTTCTTTTTTTAGGAGTTATTTTAATCGTTTCAACCTGTGTCGGAATCTGGGTTGGCTTGCGTAGTGCGCAGGCTTTCTTCCCTCGACGTTGGCAGCGCGTGGTGTGGATGATCGCCGTGCTGCTTTTTGCATTTTCTTTCGTGATCGGTTTCTTCGTCCCCTACGATCCTTGGGGGCGGATTTTACGTCTTGTAGGGGCGGGTTGGGTGAACACGCTTCCTTACTGGTTTATCGCCCTGATTTTATTTGAAGGTGCGGCGTTTATAGATCGCCGGCGACCGTTTTTCCCGGAATGGACGCGCCGTAATCCGTTGTTGACAAAGAAAATAGCTTGCATTTCCTGTGTGCTTGTTGTAATCTTGATTCTTTTTCGCGGATACTGGAATTTCTCCCACCCGCAAACGACATCCGCGACCGTTAGCATCGCAAAAAAACTTCCTGGGCGCAATTCGCTGCGTGTTGCAATTGCCAGCGATCTCCATTTGGGCGAATTAATAAATAAAGCCGATCTCGCCCGCTATGTAGCGCAAATAAACGCCGTTAAAGCCGACATTGTTTTATTGCCCGGCGATCTTATAGATAACCGTGTCAATGTATTGTGGGAACAAAAAATGGATGAAGAATTGTCCCGGTTAAAAGCTCCTCTTGGCGTTTACGCAGTGTTGGGCAATCACGATAGTTTTGGCGGTGCGTCAACGGCTATTGCAGAGTTCTTTGAAAAATCCGGCATTCATGTTTTGCGCGATGAAGTGAAACTTGTTGACGGAAGTTTTTATGTGGTGGGGCGACGCGATAAACAAGAGGGGAGGCAGCGTCTTCCTTTGGCTAACATTTTACAGGGTATAGATTTTTCCAAGCCGGTTATAGTGGTGGATCATCAGCCAGCAAACAGCCACTTGCGCGAGGCGGCGGAACACGGTGTCGATTTGCAAATTTCCGGGCATACTCACGGCGGGCAAGTTTGGCCTGTGACGTGGTTGGTGCCTTTTCTTTATCGTGTTTGTTACGGTGCCGGAAAAGAGGGAAACATGACTGTCTATGTTACTTCTGGTTTAGGGTTATGGGGATTTCCCGTGCGCATCGGGAGTGTTTCCGAAGTCGTGGATATGCGCATTGAATTTGGGAAATAAACGAATCCCCATCCGCACGCTTTATTTAACACATTTTCGCATGGCATCCTTTAACGGGCAACACTTCGACGTCGTAATAATTGGTGCTGGAATGTCGGGGCTTGCCGCGGGTATCCGTCTCGCGTATTTCGGACGGCGGACGCTTGTGATCGAACGCCATGGAACCGCCGGCGGTCTCAACAGCTTCTACAATATCGGCGGGCGTTGTTTCGATGTTGGTTTACATGCCATCACCAATTATGCACCGCCTAACGCGAAGGGTGTCCCGCTATCAAAAATTCTCCGGCAATTGCGTCTTCGCTATGAAGACCTTGCCCTCGTTCCGCAGCTCGGTTCGGCTATCCACTTCGCAGGAAAACGCATCCGTTTTTCCAACGATTTTTCTCTTTTTGAAACAGAAATAAGACGCGAGTTTCCGAGGCAAATTGACGCCTTTTGTGCATTGGACGCTGCGGTGCGCAAGTTTTGCGACACGGCACTCGACGCGCCGGCGACGTCCGCCCGGGCGTTCGTCGCGAATTGGATAAATGACCCGGTTCTGGCGGACACGCTGTTCTTGCCGCTGTGCTATTACGGGAGCGCACGCGAAAACGACATGGACTTGCCGCAGTTCGTGACGCTATGGAAAAGCATTTTCCATGAAGGATTTGCCCGTCCGGAGGGCGGCGTGCGGCGCATTATCCGAGCACTTCTTGACAAATATCGCGAGGCGGGCGGGGTGCGCCTGATGAACCGTGCCGTGAAACGGCTGCGCACGGAAAACGGACGCGTTTGCGCCGTCGAACTCGACAACGGCGATATTTTCACGGCAGACCTCGTGTTTTCGAGCGCTGGGTTGCCGGAGACATTTCATCTGTGCGGCGTAACGCCCGACCCTGCTATCGCCGGAACGCTTGCTTTTTGCGAGACCATCACGGTGCTCGACAAGCAACCGCGGGAAGACTTCGGCTGGGGCGACACCATTCTCTTTTTTTGCGACACGGAAAATTTTCGTTATGAAGCGGTTCGCGGGAGCGACCTTGTTGACCCGACGAGCGGCGTAATTTGCATCCCCAATAATTACGTTTTTACAGAAAAGGGCGCATTGCCAGAGGGCTGGTTGCGTGTGACGGCGCGTGCAAACTTCGCCGCCTGGCGCACGTTGCGCGACGCCCCCCGCGACGCGACGGCATACACAACGGCAAAACGCGAGTGGCACGCTGCGCTTAACACCGTAGCACTACGCCACTTGCCACAGGTCCCTGTCGGCGTTTTTGAACGTTCCATCGTGGCGCGGGACATGTTCACGCCGCCCACCGTCGAACGCTTCACCGGACGCCTCAACGGCGCGATATATGGCACCCCCAAAAAGAGCCGTGACGGGCGCACTCCTTGGCAAAACCTTTTTCTTTGCGGCACCGACCAAGGATTCCTCGGCGTTACGGGCGCTCTCTTGTCCGGTATTTCCATCGCCAACTTATACGGCCTGATCGACTCGACACGATGAGCCGCGTTCGTCGCCGCCATTGCTGCCATTTCAGAATTAAAGTTTGCAGCGACGAACGAGGAGTGTTGTCTTCTCAACGTGCCCGTTTCCTCTGAAATACCGCGTTGTGTCGCGATTGTCGGTCGTCCCAATGTTGGGAAGAGCCGTCTTTTTAACCGCCTTGTCGGCAAACGCATTTCCATCGTGCACGACTCGCCCGGCGTCACCCGCGACCTCATTACAGAACATGTCACCGACGGCGACTACTTGCTCATGGACACCGGGGGCATCGGGCTTTTTACCACCCTCACGCCCAAGGTCATAGCGGAAGCAGTTGAAGAACAAGTCGGGTTCGCCATCAATGCGGCTGGCGTCGTGTTGCTCGTGGTTGATGTGAACGAGGGTTGCGTCCCACTCGATTTGGAAATTGCTGCCAAATTGCGCCGCTTCGGAAAGAAAGTGCTCCTCGTGGCAAATAAGGCGGACAACGCGGCGCGCGCCGCCAATCAAGCCGATTTCTTTAGCCTCAACCTCAACGACCCTATTCTCGTCTCTGCCGAACACGGCACAGGCGTCCCTTTTTTAATCGAAAAAATTAAAACGGCACTCGGCGCAGAATCCGCCGCCGTGGCAACGCTGCCGGATGCGCAACCAGAGACAGAGCGGACGAGGATTTGCCTCCTCGGACGCCCAAATGTCGGCAAAAGCTCCATTGGAAACAAGTTGCTTAACTCGCCTCGCCTCATTGTCAGCGAAGTTGCCGGCACCACTCGCGAGCCAGTCCGCGTTTTGCTCGACCATACAAACGCCGACGGCTCCGTGTGGCATTTTGAATTAGTGGACACCGCCGGACGCCGAGCGGCGATGCGCCAAGATTCACTCGATTTTTACTCAACACTCCGGTCGGACGCGTTGCTTGCTGCGACCGATGTCGTGTTGCTCGTAATCGACGCCCTGATCGGAGTCACGCGCATAGATAAACAACTTGCAGGGAAAATCCTCGAAGTCGGCGCCGGTCTTGTCGTCGTCGTAAATAAATGGGATTTAGCCTTGCAGCGTTTTTCCAAAAAAGACGAAGGAATTGACGGCTATGAAAACGAACCGGCCTTTCGCCGTGAATACAGCGAAGTATTGCGCCGCGAATTGTTCTTTTTGCCAGACTCACCCGTGATTTTTACTTCGGCTCACAGCGGCTTAAATATCGAAGAATTATTGGTGACAGCGCGTGCTGTTTATAAATGCCAACGCAAAGAAATCCCAACTGCCCGCCTCAACAAAGTCCTCCAAACCCTCATGGAACGCCAACCTCCACGCATGGTGAGCGGACGGAGACTCAAATGCTATTATGCCGTTCAAGTGAGCTTCAAACCATTGCTAATACGTATGTTTTGCAACTCAAAAGAACGCGTGGAGAGTGCCTACGAACGCTATCTTGCGGCGGGGTTGCGCACGGCATTGGATGTCCGCGGCGTGCCGTTAGCATTAGAGTTCGTCGGCAAACCCAAAGACCCCGAACGACAGTTTTTCCTCGAACAACAACTCCCGACTACCAACGCACACGCCCGCACGCCCTCGAAAAAAGCAAAACCGACTAATACAAAAAGCGGTCCCCGCGAGCGTCGCTCCAAGGGAGCACCCTTAAAGAAAACCCGTCCCCCAAAACGTTAATCTGTCCAATGCGACATTTCTCGCTTTTCCACTCCCGTTTTTTTCTCAAACTCACCTACGTATGAAAGCACGCAAAGGCATCATTCTCGCCGGTGGCACCGGCTCCCGTCTCTATCCGCTGACTATCGCCGTCAGTAAACAACTCATGCCAGTTTACGACAAACCCATGATTTATTACCCGCTCGCGATACTCATGCTCACCGGTATTCGAGAAATACTCATCATCTCGACCCCGCAAGACCTGCCTTCTTTCCAACGTCTCCTCGGCACAGGTAAACAATTCGGTGTGCAATTTTCTTATATCGCACAACCTCACCCTGAAGGTCTCGCCCAAGCTCTTATCCTCGGCGAAAATTTTCTAAACGGCGCACCCAGCATGATGATCCTCGGAGACAACTTGTTCTATGGAAACGACCTTTCCGCAATACTTGTCGAAACCGCCTCCCGTGAAAACGGTGCCTCCATTTTCGCCTATCATGTAGAAAATCCCTCCGCCTACGGCGTCGTAGAGTTTTCTGACGATGGACATGTCATCTCTCTCGAAGAAAAACCTTCACACCCTAAATCAAACTACGCCGTCCCAGGGATCTATTTTTACGACGACCGCGCTCCTTTTTTCGCAAAAAACCTAAAACCCTCCGCTCGCGGAGAACTTGAAATCACCGACTTAAATCGTTGCTATTTAGAACATAATGAACTTTTTGTAAAAATACTCAGACGCGGCACAGCATGGCTCGACACCGGAACTATGGACAGCCTCCTCGAAGCAGGCGAATTCGTCCACGTCATCGAAAAACGCCAAAACCTGAAAATTTCCTGCCCCGAAGAAATCGCCTTTCGCCAACACTGGATAACCCGTGCCGAATTAGAAAAACAAATCACTTCCCTCGGCAATTCCGCCTACGGAAATTACTTGAAACGATTCTTGTAGAAACCACCACCGCCAGCACCGTTCCCGCCTCAAAACCAGGTTCTACGAGTAGCACTTACGCCGTCTTAAATTTTCGTAACCGCTCCCAAAAGTGCTCCCTAACTTTGGTCGGGGTCTGCTGGTAAGATCGCAGGCGTATGTTTTCGGGTTAAAAATCCTTTCTTTTTATATTCCCAAAAACCTTATATGGTCTAAGACGTCTCATGCGAGCAAAATTATATAACTGAAAAATAAAAAAAGAAGTTCTGTGATATACAAGGGCATAATACAAAATTTTAGCGAAAAGATTTATACTCCGGAAACGCACACCCTTCCCAGAGGATTTATACACCCATTGGTAAAAATAAAATTTGCACAACTCATAGTCTTCCGGCATTTTCGTTATATGCATCAACGTTTGATAAAAAATAATATATAGAGACTTAAATGAATTCATTCCGAGATCGTGCAATATCTTTTTAGATAACAATGCTCGCTCTTTGTTCGAAAGTATCTCGATGAGCTGTTCAGGAAAAAAGACTGTACGGGCAAGCCCTTTGAGTGTATTCCACCTTTCCTCCGCGGGCAAGACCATTCGGGTAACTATTTCACTCGAAGAGAATTTCCAGTTCCCCTTCTCTCCAATTGCCAACAACATCGCGGCGGCGTGTGGATTTGCACTGCTCAGCGTATTATAAGCGAAAAAAAGTGTTTCTTGAACTTCCTTTGTCTTATGAACGATGAGAGGTAAAAACGCCATCCCGACCCACGTAACTGACGATTCTAAAAATTCCAATACCCCGCTTCCAACCTGTGCCTTCAGCTTGCTCGATGCACATGAAAAATTCACAAAGACTCCGTCAAATCCCTCTACTTCTTTCAGTATTTTCGAGAGAGCATCAGAGCAGGGTGCATCATCATCTCCAATCATCCAAGTCCACTCTCCCATACTCATTTCAAGGCAACGGAGAATGTTGGCACCAATCCCTATATTTGCCCTGTTTCTTATGACGCGAAAAACAAAAGGTCCGGCGTCTTTTTGCGGAAGATTTTCCGCGAGATATCCTTCGACCGGAGTATCCGACGCATTGTCTATTATTAAGACTTCGCACCGCTCGTTAAGCTGCGGAAGCAAGTGTTGCAGCGTGGAGAGTAAATACTTGTGCCGGTTCCATGTGGGTATCGCTATGGTCAGGAAAGGTTGCTCGTTGCTCGTTTTTATTTTGGGGTAGCATTGTATTTAGTTAGTTGAAAAGGAAAGAAAAAAAAGAAACGCAAACCGCGAAATATAAAAAATCACACGCTCACGCATGCTCGCCTGTCATATAGTTGCTATTAGCAATCTATTTGCGGGCGGTCTGGGTGAAGCCAGTTTATGTGGTAGAATTTGCCGCGTTTTTGGTCAATACGTTCGTAGGTGTGGGCGCCGAAGTAATCGCGTTGGGCTTGAAGGAGATTAGCTGGGAGGCGTTCGGTGCGGTAGCCGTCGTAGTAGGCGAGTGCGGAGGAGAAGGTTGGCAGGCTGATGCCGTTTTCGACGGCGAGGGCGATTACTTTACGCCAGTTTGCCTGTGCCTTGTGGATGGTGTTGTTGAAGTAGGGGTCGAGGAGGAGATTAGCGAGCTTGGGGTTGGCGGCGTATGCTTCGGTGATTTTTTGTAGGAAGGCTGCACGGATGATACAACCGCCGCGCCAGATTTGAGCGATTTTTCCAAAATTGAGTTTCCAGCTATATTCTTTTTGTGCTTCGCGCATGAGTTGGAAGCCCTGTGCGTAGGAGCATATTTTGGAGCAATAAAGGGCGTCGTGGATGGCTTGGATGAGTGCATTTTTATCGCCGGTATATTTTTTAGAGCTGGGACCTTTGAGAATTTTTGAGGCGACGGTGCGTTCTTCTTTTACGGCGGAGATGCAACGAGCGAAAACAGATTCGGCGATAGTCGGGGCCGGGACGCCCATGTCAAGGGCGTTGACGGATGTCCATTTACCGGTGCCTTTTTGTCCGGCGGTGTCGAGAATGACATCTACGAGAGGTTTATCGGTAACGGGGTCTTGTTGGTTGAGAATGTCGGCGGTGATTTCAATGAGGAAACTATTGAGGACGCCTTTGCTCCATTTAGCAAAAATTTTGCTCATCTCGCGGGGCTTTATTTCGGCAATGTTTTTGAGAAGATCGTATGCCTCACAAATCATTTGCATGTCGCCGTATTCGATGCCGTTATGAATCATCTTAACATAATGCCCGGCACCGTTTTCGCCGATATAAGTTGCGCAGGGGACTCCACCTTTGACAGGTTTTCCGGCGGCGGCACCGAGGAGAGGTTTGCCGGTTATTTTATCAACTTTGGCGGCGATGGCGTTCCAGATTTTTTCGAGTTCTTTGTAAGTTGCTTTGTCGCCGCCAGGCATGAGTGCGGGACCGAAACGGGCACCTTCTTCTCCGCCCGATACACCGGAGCCGATAAAGCGGATATCTTTTTCGCGGAGTTCTTTTTCGCGGCGGATGGTGTCTTTCCAGAGAGAGTTTCCTCCATCAATGATAATGTCGTCTTTATCAAGCAGAGGGAGAAGTTCGGCGATAACGGCATCGGTCCCGGTCCCGGCTTTGACGAGGAGAATTATTTTACGAGGGCGTTTTATAGAGTTAACGAAGTCCTTCAGCTTATCGTGTCCGACAAGAGCACCGGGAGTGTCTGGATTTTTTTCGAGAAATTCATGTGTTTTGGCAGTGGTGCGGTTATAGACGGATATGGAGAAACCGTGGTCGGCTATGTTAAGGGCAAGGTTTTGTCCCATTACGGCAAGTCCAATGAGACCAATGTCGGAGAGTGTTGTGTCTTTTGTCATGTGTGGTGTGTAGGATGAAATAGGGTCGGTGTCCGTTTATTTTCAGCTTTTTACAGCATGGTGGACGAGTTTTGTGCGGAGGCCATAAACGAAGATGAGGAAGAAACAGAGGAAGGCGAGCACAAAGGAGGCGCGCAGGCTGTCAAGACCAAGGATGCTGTTTTGGCTAAAAAATTCCGACTGGTCCATTATTTTACCTTGGAGCCACGGGAAAATTGCGCCACCGCCGATAGCGAGAATGAGACCTGCGGAGCCGAGTTTAGCATCTTCGTTGCTGACGTCTCGCAAGGTGATTCCGTAAATAGTAGGAAACATGAGGGACATGCAGGCGGAAACGAGTAGCAAACTCAACAGTCCCCAGTATCCATTAGTAAACAGCAGTAAGAGGTTGAATTTTTCGTCGGGGGCGGCGTAGCCGTTGGAGAGAAACATTGCGCCGAGAACAAATAGTCCGCCGCTGGCGGCAAGGAAAGAAAGGAGTCCGCCCGGGCTGACAAATTTCATGAGGAAAGTGCAGACAAAACGGCTGCTGACGAAAACCGCCATGGCGACGATGTTGTAGGTCTGCGCCGTATCTTTTAACATTCCTAATTCTTTGCCGGCGTATTGAATAATGCTTGTCCAACACATGATTTGGACGCCGACGTAAACGGCTTGGGCGATAACACCTTGCACATACGCTCCGTTTGTAAAGAGGCGGCGCAGGGTCGCGCCAATGCTGAGATTGGGCGAATTGATTGTTTGTGGTGTGTTGCGGGTCGCATCGGGGATTTTTTGGATGGAGAAAAGGGCGAAAACAGCAGCCACGACGATACCGAGGATGAGATAGGGGCGCACGATGATGGTGAGGTCGGCGTCTTGTGTTTTTCTCCAGTTGGGGGAAGACTTTCCGTTGTAGTCGTGGAGAGCTTGGCGGACGGTTTCGCTTTTTGATTCTTTTGGAGCGTTTGCCGAACCGGGGATAACTTCCTTATATTCGTTGCGAATTTTCTCTGCTTTTTTTGCCGCCGTGAGGGCGAGTTTCGCGGAAGCAGCGTTTTTAATTTCAGTGGATTTTTCGGGTGTTTTTTGGGCGGCTTTTTCCGCGTTTCCTGAGATGTTTTTAGCGACTTCGACGTCAATAAGTTTATTACCGAGGTTGTCCAAGGTTTTGAGATTCGTTTCGGTCTGGTTATTGAGTGCTGCGAGAATAAAAGCAGTGGCGACTGCCATGCCGGCAAGCGAGCCGATGGGGTTGAATGCTTGCGCGAAATTGAGGCGGCGCGTTGCTGTTTCTTGTGGTCCGAGGGAGAGGATGTAGGGATTGGCGGTTGTTTCGAGAAAAGAGAGACCGCAAGTCATTACAAAATAGGCAAACAAGAAGAACTCAAAACTCACTGTTTTTGCGGCGGGGAAAAACAGGAAACAACCGAGGGCGTAAAGACCCAACCCGACGAGTATGCTTCTCTTGTAGCTGAAACGGCGCAAGAAGAGGGCGGCGGGAATTGCCATGATGCAGTAGCCGCCGTAGAACGCTGTTTGCACGAGCATACTTTGGCTGTGATTGATGAGAAATACTTCTTTGAAAGCAGCTACAAGCGGGTTCGTTATATCATTGGCAAAGCCCCAGAGGGCGAAAAGCCCGGTGACGAGGGCGAACGCTCCAAACATTCCAGCGGGAATGACTCTGGTGGTGTTTTCTTTTTCCGTGACGGAAGGTGTTTCTGGTCGGCTCATTGTGATTGTTTGTGTTTGTGTATAACGTGCTGGTGAGGGTGTTAAAAATCAGGGAAACGCGAGGTGGGAACGAGGGATGTTTTCACTGTTTTAGTTTTTAGTTTTGTTCGGAAAACATTTCCTCGTTGTTCCCACCTCTTGTTTCCAAAGTGTTCATGCCTTGATGGTGCCATCTTCGTCCCAGAGGACACGCCAGTCGGTGTGGGTTCCCCAGAGGAAAACCTGCCCTTTGATGAAACGGCAGCCACGGTCAATTTTGGCGATGGCGTCCATTTCTGCGTCGGTGAGCGGGTCACTTGTGACGGCGGCGAGATTGGCACGGATGTTGGTGCGTTTACTGGAAAAAGGGATCGGCACTTGACCGCGTTGGGCAGCCCATTTGAGGCAAATGGCGGCGGGGTGGACATCGTGGGCGGCGGCTATGCGCAGAATGACGGGGTCAGTGAGGGGGTCGGTGTCTTCCGGGGTGCGGTCGCGTTCGGGGCGACCGGGCGAACCGAGCGGGCAATAGCCGACGGGGACGATGTTGTTGGCGCGGACGAAGTTGAAAAGTTCCGGTTGCTGGAAATGCGGGTGGAGTTCCATTTCGTTCACAGCTGGGCGAATGCGTGCATCGCGCAGAATGCGTTTGAGCTTGGGGATGGTGACATTGGAGGTGCCGATGTGACGGACGAGACCGCGGTCATGGAGGATTTCGAGTTGGCCCCACGTTTCCATAAATTTTTCATGAATATAGGGTTTAGCCTCGTCACTGCGGGAACTGACGTCGCAGCCCGGAGGGTGGAAATTGGGAAATGGCCAGTGGACGAGGTAAAGGTCGAGATAGTCGAGGCGGAGGTCGCGGAGGCTTTTTTCAAAGCTGGGAATGACATCGTGGGCGGCGTGTTTGTCGTTCCAGAGTTTGGAAGTTATCCAAAGGTCTTCGCGGC
The DNA here is from genome assembly GCA_031269335.1 of Puniceicoccales bacterium. GTDB lineage: Bacteria > Verrucomicrobiota > Verrucomicrobiia > Opitutales > UBA953 > CALNBE01. Next base: position 47,243 of record JAISZI010000040.1, on the reverse strand, counting down.
GGATGCCCGTCCCGCTGGCAGTGATCGCATTAAAAATAGCCCCGATTTGGTCTTCGTTTCCATAGACGGCGGCGCAATCGAAGTGGCGGTATCCAAGTTCAGCGGCGGCGAGGACGGCATTTGCGACGTCGCTGCCGGTGACGTGGTCAGAGCCGAATGTTCCCATGCCGATGGCTGGAATTTTTGCACCGTTTGCAAGCACGCGCTGCGGCACAAGTGCTGGACTTATGGCATCTGACGCGTGTGAGTTGAAGTTGCTCATGAAAAGAGGGGGAGTCTTATGGCGGCGAGTAGTTTTGTGCGTTTGCGGGGGCGAAATCTGCCTTTGGCAATATCGGTGTAAAGTGAAAACACGCTAATTTTTCGCGAAAGTTTGCGCTGCTGCATGCGCATTCCCCGCTTGAAAGGGGCAGGGCGGTGGGCAGAGTCGGGGCGAGGTATGAACATAGAAACTTTTCGACTGGGTCCTTTTGACACGAACTCTTATTTGCTAACTGACGATAAGAGCGAATGTTGCGCTGTCGTTGACGCGCCTCCTGGGGCGTGGGAAACGATTGCGCCGCAAATCCGTGCACGGAAGTTGAAGGTGGAATCTTTGCTGCTTACGCATGGGCATTGGGATCACATCGCCGACGCCGATTTTTTCGCAAACGCTGGGGCAACGCTTTACGCACACCGCGCCGACATTGATTGTTTCGAGAAACCCGATCTCTTTGCGCCGTGGTATCGGGCGTCGTTGCCGTGGTTGACGGCGGAAGATTTTCGGAAGGTTGTTATTTCGCGATGGATAAAGGCGGGAGATTCCCTCACGGTGTTGGGGCGGACGTTCGCGGTTCGCCATGTGCCGGGGCATTGTCCGGGAAACGTGCTTTTTTACCAACCGGAAGCGGGGGTGGCGTTCCCCGGCGATGCGATTTTTGCGGGGAGTGTGGGGCGTTCAGACTTGCCCGGCGGGAGCTGGGCGGAGTTGCTAACTTCCATTCGAGAAAGCATTTACACCTTGCCCGACGCAACAGTGCTTCTCCCCGGTCACGGCGAAGCGACGACGGTCGGCATTGAGAAAGCAAGCAACCCTTACGCCCGCCCGTTGTTGTAAGAAGGGTTATGTTTCGGTTTCTTTCGCGCTTTTTCGGGTTTTTTTTCTTATTTCTTACCGTTGCGGCGGCACTGAGAAGCGGCGGGGATTCCGACGTCGGCAACGTCGCTGTTACGGATGCCGCCAAAGCGGCGCACACGAGCATTTCGCTATTGGCAGACCATTCAACCGTTGCGCCCGGGCAGACCTTACTGCTTGGGCTGCGGGTAGTTTCGCAAAAGGGCTGGCACGTTTACTCGAAGGACCCCGGTGAGACAGGTTATCCGCCTACAATCGAATGGGAAACGCTCTCCGGTTGCAAAACGGGGGAATGGCTTTGGCCGCAATCGAAGCCGTTTTTCCAAAACGGTATCCGCGCTAATGTCCACGAGGGCGACACGGTCATTCTTATTCCATTAACCATTGCGGCAGGTGCCTCCGAAGGCGGGGAAGTCGCGATCAGCGGCAAAGTTTCATGGTTGGAATGCGACGACCGCTCTTGTTCGCCGCGTCAGATGAAGGTGCAGATTACCTTTCCCGTGCGCAAAGTTCCTGCGCCCGCTGCGGAACATGCCGCCGTGTTTGCCCGCGCCCACGCCGCTATCAACCGTGCCGCCACGCCCGTAACTCCCGCCACGCCAGAAACATCCGCCGCACAATCCGCCGGACTCCATTGGGAAAACTGGACCTTAGATCGTCAACACGCCCTGCTTGAGGCGGGAAGAATTGTCTATGTCGATTTCACGGCGCGCTGGTGTATGACTTGTCAGGTGAACAAGCGCGTCTATGGGGACGCCGCGATCTCTGCCGCGTTTATCCGCGAGAATGTTGCCCTGTTGCGGGCAGACTGGACGAATCTCAATCCCGACATTGCCGCCGAATTGGCACGAAACAAACGCGTCGCCATTCCCTACAATGCCTTTCTCCGTAACAGTCGCCCGCCCATTGTGTTAGGGGAATGGCTCACTGCGGCAAACGTGCTTGCCGGACTCGACGAAGCACTCGGCAAAACCTCCGTTGCCGCCCCCGTTCCCGCCGCGACTACCAATTCCCTTTCTCCGGCGCAGATCGCATTCGCCTTCCTCGGCGGCTTTTTGCTCAACCTTATGCCCTGTGTTTTCCCCGTTCTCGGTCTGAAAATAGCGGGGTTTGCCGCTCGTTCGGGCGAATCAAAGCGGCGTGTCGTGTCGCACGCCCTCGTTTATGTCGCCGGGATCTTGTTAAGTTTCTGGGTGCTTGCGGGGATATTGCTCATTGCGCGTCGCGGCGGGGCATTGCTTGGCTGGGGTTTTCAATTACAAGAACCCGTATTTGTGCTCTCGCTTGCGGTGCTCTTCCTCGTGCTTGCGCTGAACATGGCAGGTGTGTTCGAGATAGGCGGGCGCATCACAAGTGCAGGCAGTGCGCTTGCCGATCAATCCGGCTTACGCGGTTCCTTTTTCTCGGGAGTGCTCGCGACGATTGCCGCAACTCCCTGCGCCGCACCTTTTCTCGGCGGAGCACTCGGCGTCGCGGTGACGCTTTCCGATGCACGCGCCTTCGTGTTGTTCACCACCGTAGCCCTCGGTCTCGCCTTTCCCTTTTTGCTGCTCGCCCTCTCCCCAAACCTCACCCGCCTTTTGCCCCGACCGGGCGCATGGATGGAATCCCTCAAACAAGGCCTTTCCTTTCTCCTTTTCGCCACTGTCCTCTACTGGCTCTGGGTGCTCGCTGCTCAAGTAACGCCGCCGACCGCCTCGCTCCAAATCTTTCTCGGCATGGCACTTATCGCCTTCTCGTGTTGGATATACGGGCGCTGGGGCACGCCCGCCCGCCGCTTGATCACCCGCCGGATCGGTGTCTTAACGGCGGCGGTAATCTTCGTTTCTTCCTACGCGTGGCTTGTTAATTTAGCCGCCAGCTAAAAATGTTTCCCGCTCGAATGCCTGTTTCTCCTTTTCCTTTCGTTCAAGAGCCTTTTTGCTCCTGCGCCTAATGTTAAACGAGCCACTGTTACCACGGTTGAAAATTTTCACTGGAAACGCCAATCCGGCACTCGCACGTGAAATTTGCAAGCACATGGAAGTCCCTCTCGGAGCGGCAACGGTCAACTGCTTCCCGGACGGCGAAACCTTTGTCAAAATTGAAGAAAATATCCGCGGAGCCGATGTCTTCGTTGTCCAGCCGACCTGCCATCCCGCCAATGACCACATCATGGAGCTACTCATCATGATAGACGCCATGAAGCGTGCCTCCGCTAAACGCATTACCGCCGTCATTCCCTTCTTCGGTTACGCCCGCCAAGACCGCAAAGACCAACCCCGCGTGCCCATCACCGCAAAACTCGTCGCCAACATCCTCACCGCCGCCGGAACTAACCGCGTTCTCACCCTCGATTTACACGCCCAACAACTCCAAGGCTTTTTCGACATCCCCGTTGACCATCTCTTTGCCTCGCCCGTCTTCTACGAATACATCCACAAAAAAGACTACCTCAAAGAGGCAACCGTCTTCTCTCCCGACATCGGCGGAATGAAGGCGGCTTCTTCCTTTGCCGAAATGCTCAACCTCCCCCTCGGCTTCGTCGCAAAACGCCGCATGGACGCCGCCACCGTCGAAGCCACGAGCCTCGTCGGCGACGTTGAAGGGCGTAACATCATTCTCGTGGACGACATGACCGAGACCGCCGGCACCCTCATCGCCGCCGGAAGCCTCCTTAAACAAAAGGGCGCAAAAACCGTCCGCGCCTTCGTAAGTCATTGTATGCTCGGTGAAATAGGATGTTCCCGTTTACGTGAAGGCGTGATCGACGAATTAGTCACCACAAACTCGACCCCCATGGACCCCAAAGACCTTCCCATCACCGTCCTCTCAATCGCCCAACTTCTCGGCGACGCCATTCACCGCATCCACAGCAACGAAAGCGTGACAAGTCTTTTCAAAATAAAGGGTTATTAACTAAGCCGGAGTTGGGAAATTCTTTGCGCTTTGCCGGGTGCGGCGGCTTGCGGTCTCGTGCGCAGCCGCGAAGGGAAGAGGCAGGAGAGGGAAGAGGCTTGATCTTCGCCCCAAAGGGGCAGCCCTAATGTAGCCCAGGGCAACGCCTTGGGCGACCATTAGGATGCGCCGTTGGCACGGGTGAGAAAGAATATGGCACCTTCGTGGCGGGCGAGGCTGTCGAGTGTGCCAGAGTCCTTTATGTGTTCGAGTGCCGCGTGGGCGATGCGCGGTCCGCGTTGGTTTTTGCGGTGTCGGCGGGCGCATTTTGGTCGGTGAGTTTTTCAACTGCCGCCATGCGAACGTTCCAGTCGCTGTCCTTTTTCGCGATATCCGCAAGCAAGGTTTGGTCGGGGTTCGGAAAGACCTATAGACATGTTGACCCTGGGCAACGCCTCGGCGAGAGCGAGAAAGAACCGAGGATGAGACTGGAGCCACTCAGGGCGCAGACCGCTTGGGTACCGCACCCTGCCTGTCTCAGAATTAAAGAGTGTGACGAATTACCTCAGCGTCCGCGAAGGCGTTTGACCGCGGCCGATGACTTCAATCCTGTCGGCATAAAGCTCCAAGATGGCGTAGGAAACGATGTTTTTCGTTTCGACGAGACCGCTGATCGTCAGGTAATGCACTCCCTTTTCCTTTGCGTAGCCGCCCTTGTGATTGTGGCCGTTTATCCACGCCTTCACGCATTTGTATTTTGAAAGAAGCCCGGTGATTTCATCGGAGTTCAGGCAGATATGACTGTTGACGGGACGCAGTTGCCCATGCGCGAAGAGGACGACCTTTTTGCCCTCCGTCTCGCTCTTTTTCAGCAATTCGTCCAGCCACTCCAATTGGGTTTTGTCGAGGCCGCCGTTCCAGCTGTTTCCCCAGTTCCCGCGGGCTTTTTTTATGTCCTTTTGGATGGTTGTCGCCAGCGCATGCAACGCTTCATTTCTCGGTTTGAAGTATGAACTCAGCCGGTTTGTGTCCATGCAAACGAACCGCCAATCCTTGACATCGAAAGAATAGTAAGCCGGATCTTTCAGGCCCAATTCGCGGCGGATTTTTTCGACGTTTTCGGTCGTGTCTTCGAAGTCGTGGTTGCCCATGACGAAATATTGTTTGTAAGGAAACTTCCGCGCCTCAGCCAGTGGAGCCGCGAGGTTTGCATGCTTGGTATCCACGACGTCTCCCAAGTGGATGAGGAAGTCGATCTTTTCATCCTTAACGGCCTCCCTGATCTTTCGCAGCTTGGGAATGGAATTGCGGTAAAACCGGGTGCCCTTCGCCGCCTTGTCGGCATATTGGATGTCCGCGATCGCAAGTACGCGAACCTCCGCCCCCTCTTTCGCTCCAAGCGCGCCGACGAGCAGAAACAAGGTGAAAGCAACTGAAAAAAGTCTTTTTCTCATGGTTTTTAACTTATGGTTCTTCGCTATTTTCAGTGGAAGCATGGGATGATGTAAAGGCTGATGACACCCGAAGCACGGAAAGACCTATAGACATCTCGACCCTCGCATCCTCCTTCTGCCTTCGCTCCTCATTGACCGGCGGGAGGGTCAATATCTGTCTGGACCTCCCGATTTTTGTGGGTCCCGGATACCCAGGGCGTTGCCCTGGGCTATGTTGGGGCCGCCCCTTTGGGGCGAAGATCAAGCCTCTGCCGTGAAAGGCGGGCATAGTCCCAAGGCGTTGGTCAAGGCTGGCTTGGGATGCGCCGTTGCGTCGTTGGTGCGGTGGGGGTGGAAGCGGGGTTTTGCCCATCGGGGTGCTTTTTACGGGAGCCAGGGATATTGGTCGAACTTGGGTTTGCGTTTGGCGTTGTAAGCGGTTTTGCCTTCGTGTGCTTCTTCGGTGAGGTAGTAGAGAAGGGTGGCGTTGCCGGATAGTTCTTGGAGTCCGGCTTGGCCATCGACGTCGGCGTTGAAGGCGGATTTTAGGCAACGGATTGCGAGGGGGCTTTTTTCGAGAATTTCATGTGCCCATTTTACGCCTTCTGTCTCTAATTCGGAATAAGGGACGATGGCGTTGACGAGACCCATTTCCAATGCCTGATGGGCGTTGTATTGGCGGCAGAGGAACCAGATTTCTCGTGCTTTTTTCTGTCCTACGATGCGTGCCAAGTAACTTGCGCCGAAACCGCCGTCGAAGCTTCCGACTTTGGGACCAGTTTGGCCGAAGACGGCGTCGTCCGCCGCAATTGTCAGGTCGCAAACGAGATGGAGAACGTGGCCGCCGCCTATTGCGTAACCGGCGACGAGGGCGATGACGACTTTTGGCATGGATCGGATGAGGCGTTGGAGTTCGAGGACGTTGAGGCGGGGGGTTCCGTTTTTGCCGATGTAACCGCCTTTTTTGTCGCCGCGTATTTGTTGGTCGCCTCCGGCGCAGAATGCGTGTTTTCCGTCTGTTTGTGGGTTTTTTCCTGTGAGGAGGATGACGCCGATGCGGGTGTCGTTGCGGGCGTCTTGGAATGCTATCAGGAGTTCATCGATGGTGTCTGGGGTGAAGGCGTTGCGGCGGTGGGGGCGGTTAATGGAGATTTTGGCGATGCCTCCGTTTTTTTCGTAGATGATGTCGTTAAATTCGCGCACGGGCGTCCATGTTGTCATGAGATTAGCGGAGTTCTTCGCCGGTTTCTACGTTTAAGACTTTGAAGTTTTCGAGGTGGAAGGAGGGGTCTGCGCGGAAGGCGAGGCGGATGTTGTAGGCTTTTTCCATGTCTTCGAGGTAGCTGTGGTCTTCGTTGCGGAGGCGTTCGAGGTTGCCGGGGTGGAGGAGGATGCGCAGGGCGAGTTCGCGGCCTGTATTTTCTTTGTGGGTGCGTAGGCGGCGGGTGATGCTGATGAGGCGGCGTTGGATTTCGATGCTCATGGTGCGGGCGTTTTTTACGAGGCCGCGTCCGCGGCAATAGGGGCAGGCGGTGTAGATGCCTGTGGTGTTTGACTCGGTCTGGCGTTGGCGGGTCATTTGAATGATGCCGAGTGGGGAAATGGGGAGGACTTGGTGTTTGGCGCGGTCGTTTGCCATTTCGTCGCGGAGGGCGTCATAAACTTGGCGGCGGTCTTTGGGGTTTTTCATGTCGATGGTATCGATGATGATGAGACCGCCGAGGTTGCGGAGGCGGATTTGGCGGGCTGCTTCGCAAACGGCTTCGACGTTGGCTTGCACGATGTAGTCTTTGCCGTCTTTGGTGCCTTTGTGTCCGCCGGTATTGACGTCGATAGCCGTAAGTGCTTCTGTCTCATCAATAACGATCTCGCCGCCGCTTGGGAGGGGGACGCGGCGAAGGAAGGTTTGCTCAATTTGGCGTTCGATATTGAAGCGTTCGAAGATGGGGATGTTGGTCTGGTAGAGGACTACTTTATTGCGGGAGCGGGGCGAGATTTCGGAAACGGCTTGGAGGATGACTTCGTAGTCTTCGCGGGCGTCAACGAGGATACGGTCAACGTCTTCTGTGAGAAAGTCGCGCACGGTGCGTTCGACGACGCCTGGTTCTTGGTAGAGGAGGGTGGGTTTGGAGGCGGCGTTGCTGGTCTCGGCGATGCGTTTCCATTTGTTGAGGAGCATGTGGAGGTCGCGGACAAAGTAGCGGAGTTTTTTGCCTTCGCCTGCGGTGCGGATGACGATGCCCATGCCTTCGGGAATGGTTATTTTTTGGAGAATTTTTTTGAGGCGGGTTCGCTCGGCGACGTCTTCAATTTTGCGGGAAATGCCACACTGTCCGCTGAATGGCATGAGGACAATGAAGCGGCCGGGGAGGGCGATATTGGTGGTCGTGCGGGGTCCTTTGGTGCCGATCTGGTCTTTGGTGATTTGGACGACGACTTCGGAGCCGCAGGGGAAGAGCTGGGGAATGTCGCGGGCGGTGTGGCGGGTGCGCCGGTTCTTTTGCTCCACGCTTTCGTTGTCGCGGATAAACTCGACGGAGGAGTCGTTGGCGGCTGGGAGCATGTCCCAATAGTGAAGAAAGGCGTTCCTTGGCTGCCCGATTTCGACGAAGGCGGCTTTGAGGCCGTTGTCGAGGTTTTGGATGCGTCCCTTGAAAATGGCGCTGACCATGCGGTCTTCGCCTTTGCGCTCGATGTCGAATTTTTCGAGGACGCCGTTGGTGAGGAGGGCGACGCGTTTTTCGAGCGACTCGGAGTTGATGATGAGTTCGCGGTAAGTTTCCCGCGAGGAGGAAAAGTGTTTCATAATGCGTTGGAGGATCGGGCGTTGTTTAGCACGGCGGTGCGCTTCAGCGAGGAGTTCAAGGGATGGGATGGGTTCTCCTCTGCGTTCACAGGGAGGGGAACGCAGGTCGTCGTGATCGGTGCGTTGTGTCTCGTCAACAGGTTCGATGTCTGGCATTTAGGCTGGCGGATAATCCGCGGTGTGTGTGGTTTTTGGGGGGATGGTCGTCAGGTTGTTGCCAAATCGGAAGCAGGCGGAACAGCCATTATCGGGCGGCTGTCGCGATGGATGCTTTGGACCATTCCAAAAAGGAGGAAACAACTGATGATGAAGGAACCTCCGTAGCTAAGGAAGGGGAGCGAAACTCCGGTCACGGGCATCATACCGATGTTCATGCCGATATTAACAAAAACATGGACGGCTGTGGTGACGGCTACGCCTACAGCGAGGCGTGCCCCGAAATTGTTGCGTGCGGCAACGGCGGTGCGCAAGGTGCGAACAATGAGGAAGGTGAAGAGGGCGACCAGTGCGCTGGCACCGATGAACCCGCTTTCCTCGGAAATGCTGGAAAAGAGAAAGTCGTTATGGGCGGCGGTTTCGGGGAGCCAACCGAGTTGCACAAGGGTGCCTTTGCCAAAGCCTTGCCCGGAGATTCCGCCTCGTGCGACTGCCATGCGCGCCTGCCGCGGTTGCCAACTTTTACCAATGCCGCGCCGGTCTATAAGCTCGGGGGCAAAAAGAGTCATAATGCGCTCGCGGTGGTAGTTACGAATGGGAAGGATGCCGCGATGCGTCCCCCGAATGGCTTCGGCGGGGTCTTTGTAGGGGGCATTAGCGGCGGTCTGAATTTCTTGCTGAGCTTTGAGTGCCTGCCCGTAAAGGGTCATGTCTGCAGTCAAAACCGCCGCGCCCGGTAGCGAGAGAAACGCCATAAGGAAGAAAAACCGAAACGGAACACTGGCAGCGAGCAGCAAAGCGAAAACCATGGGAACGTAAGTGAGGGCGGAACCTAAATCGGGTTGGAGAAAAATCAATCCAAATGGCAGCGCCGCGACCCAAAAAACACGCACGAGGAGGGGCAAAACGGGCAAGAGCGGGCGGTGCGCTCCCCGCCAAAGAAAAAGGGGAAGAATGGTGCGAAAAAATAGGGTGGCTTTCCGCTCCACCCAGACGAGATCGGCGAAACGGACCCCGTGCGCCGTGATGCGGGCGAGGAGGACAAGTGTGGTAATCTTGGCAATTTCACTGGGCTGAATGCTAAAACCGGGGAGAATTATCCAGCGGCGCGCCCCATAACGGGCGGCAATGACCGAGCCGATGTTGATGTTGAACACGGCGCACACGGCGAGCGGGAGAAGCAGTAAAATGCCCGCAAGATAAACCCACTTCGCGTAACGCTCAAAAATGCGCGGTTCTACCAGCGCTACAACAAGATACGCACACCACCCAATAAGGACAAAGACAAGCTGGCGCGGCGCAAAATTTTGCCCAAAAAAGGCGGGTGTCCTCAAGCTGTTCGTGGAGTAAATGGCGGCGATGCCCCAAGCGGTGAGGACAATAAGTGCCAGGATCGTCCACCAATCGGTGCGGCGCAGGAACGCCCCCCATGCGCCTTCCCAACTAAGAAAGGAAACGGGCTTCGTTTTTGGCAGGATAAGCGGCACAGGCGGCAGAAAAAAGAATCTTACGAGAAAGGAAACGCCAAAAAAAACAGCGGCGGCGACTCGCGCTTGCCCGCCTCCATGCTTTTCCTTGTCCTCGTAAAGTGTCCGCCAAAATCACCATCGCCGCTGCAAGATGCTCTGCCGCCGACGCTGCCAGGTTGAACTGGCACGCGGGCGCGCTCGCGCTCGCAAAACTCCTCCCCGTGTCGCGCCTCGCGCCAATCGCCGTGGACACGATAACGGCGTGTGCCCAGCGCACAGAACCCGTTGCGGCAGCCTGTTCCGCCGGCGCAGACTCGCTCGCCGTGTTGCTTCTCGTCTGGGCGCACTTTCCTTCGCTACGTAACCGCTTAACTGTGGCGCACTTTAATCATGCCACTCGCGACGAATGCGCCGACGATGCCGCCTTCACTCGCACTGTCGCCGACGCGCTCGGCGCAAATTTCGCGCATGGGGAAATGCCTGTCTCCGCCATTGCCGCCGCACGGGCAGGCGCGCTTGGGGAAGAGGGCTTGCGCCGCCACAGACTATCGTTTTTCCACGCAACTTGCGCCTCAATCGGGGTGCGCCTGCTCGTCCAAGGACACCACGCTGACGACGCCGTCGAGTCCGTGCTGCTGCGGCTTGCCCGCGGTTCTGGCACAGAAGGCCTCGCTGCCCCGCGCCCTGTGCAAACCTTTCGGACGCGCCCGCTCGTCTTTGTCCGCCCGTTGATGACGTTGCAAAAGGAGGATATCTCTTCGGCACTGCGCAAAGCCGGTATTCTCTGGCGTGAAGATGCCAGCAACGCTTCCGACGCATACGAACGAAATCGATTGAGGCAAGCCGTAACTCCTTTGTGGAAAAAAGTTTCAGGCGCACAACGTCTGCGCTCCGGGCTGGCTCGCTCACAAAAACTCCTCAATGAAGACGCCGCCGCGCTGGACGCCTTGGCAGACTCGCTCTGGGGCAAAATCGCCGAACGTTCGCCCCTCGCTTCGCAAGGAATCTTCGACTGGACGCCGGCACAAAACGCACCTGCCGCCTTGCATAGACGCCTATTCCGCCGCACGCTCTCGCTCACAGAGCCGACGATGGCAGGCGCAAACGCCGCACCCCGCCTCGCCACAACAGTCACAGACGACATCTCCCTCGCCCTTGCGAATGGGTGCTCCGGACACTGGAACCTCGCCTGCAACGGCACTGCCGTGTTCGACGGCGCTTCCCTATCACTTTTCTTCCCGACTCCGGTTCCCAAACGCATTTTTAACGGCTCCGGCATCCTGCCCGTCGGCGGCACGCTTTTTTGGGTCGGCGGCACGCTGACATGCTCCGTCCTGCCGCTCACAACCGCATTGTTCGAGGCAGTGTGCGCGGGACGTTTTTCGCCAACGAAGGAAGTGTTTCTCGCATTACGCGAAGACGTAGTGCCACCCGTGTTATCCGTCCGTTTCTGGCGCGACGGCGACGCCTACCGCCCATTAGGCGCAGCGGGACGACGAAAATTATCCGACCTTTTTCGCGAAAAAAAAGTCCCCGTCGAGGAACGCCACCGCTTGCCCGTTGTCCTGCAAGGAGACTTCGTGGTCTGGGCACCCATGCTGCCGCCTGCGGAGGGACAACGGCTCGTCCAACCGCACGGTTCCGCTCTTCGGTTGACTTGGACGCCCGCCGTCTCCATTCCAATTCACTGAAAAATGAGTTCTCCTCCACCAAACAATTCATCAAAATCACCGGGGCAACCCGGTCGTCCAGATCGCATTAACACTCGGTTACTTTTCATCTGGCTCGGTGTCATCGCACTGATCGCCGTTCTTCTTTCAACGGGCGAGGGGAACCAGCAGACTATCAACGAGATGCGCGCTTCTCAGGTGCTCGAATATGCGCGCCAGGGGAAAATTCACTCCATCGTCATCGAACAACACCCCGAAGGCGGCTCCCGCTACTACAAGCTGTCCGGAAAATTGGAAGTGATCGAAAACGACAACGGGAAATTGCGCGAAAGCGAAGGTAAGAAATTCACCGCTGCGGGCACTCTCACCGAAGACGATTTCAAAACGCTCCGCTCCAATATCACCCCGGCACGCATCGAGGAAAAACCAGCTTCAAGCACCTTTAGCCTCTTCTTAATAAACGCGTTGCCGACCCTTCTCATCGGCGGCGTCATTATCTTCTTCGCCATCCAATTCCTTAAAAACGCCAACCGCAGCGCGTTAAGCTTCGCCAAAAGCCGCGCCAAACAACTCAGCCGCGACAAAGAAAAAGCCACGTTCAAAGACGTCGCCGGTTGCGACGAAGCCAAAGAAGACGTCCAGGAAATCGTCGAATTTCTGCGCGACCCGAAAAAATTCCAAAAAATCGGCGGTCGTATCCCCAAGGGCATCCTCCTCGTCGGTCCCCCGGGCACGGGCAAAACCCTCCTCGCTCGCGCCGTCGCCGGCGAAGCCGCCGTCCCTTTCTTCACCATCAGCGGTTCAGACTTCGTTGAAATGTTCGTCGGCGTGGGCGCGGCTCGCGTGCGAGATATGTTTGAACAAGCCCGGAAAAGCGCGCCCTGCATCGTGTTTATAGACGAAATTGACGCCGTCGGCCGCCAACGCGGCGCAGGACTGGGCGGCGGACACGACGAACGCGAACAAACCCTCAACTCCCTTCTCGTCGAAATGGACGGTTTTGAAGGGCACGAGGGCGTCATCATCATCGCTGCCACAAATCGCCCGGACGTCCTCGACAGCGCCCTCTTACGCCCAGGCCGCTTCGACCGCCAAGTTTACGTCGATTTGCCCGATATCCACGGGCGCGAAGAAATTCTTCAAGTCCACGCCAAAAAAATAAAATTCTCTTCCTATGTGGATATGTCCCGCGTCGCCCGTTCCACCCCAGGTTTCTCCGGTGCCGACCTCGCAAACCTCCTCAACGAAGCCGCCCTCCTCGCCGCCCGAAAAAATAAAAAAGAGGTCGAAAACACAGAACTTGAGGAAGCCCGCGATAAAATCTCCTTCGGACGCGAACGCCGCCGCCTCATGGACGCCGACGACCGCCGCACCACCGCCTACCACGAAGCGGGGCACGCTGTCGTGCGTGTCCTCATAGACGATGGTCACCTCCCGCTGCACAAGGTAACCATTATCCCCCGCGGACGCGCCCTCGGCATGGCGATGTTCTTGCCCAAAAAAGACATCCTCGGGCAATCCCGCAAACAACTCCTCAACAGCATCTGCACCGCAATGGCAGGGCGCATAGGCGAAGAAGTTGTCACCGGCGACTTTAGCAACGGCGCATCCAGCGACATCAAACAAGCCACCACCCTCGCACGCCATATGGTCTGCGATTGGGGCATGAGCGAACTTGGTCCCGTCGCCCTCGGCGAAAACCAGGAACACATCTTCCTCGGACGCGAAATCACTCGCACCCAAAACTATAGCGACGAAACCGCCCGCCGCATAGACGCCGCGATTCACGACATCATCGTCACCCAATATAAACGCGCCCAAGAATTGATACAGGCGAACGCCGCCGCCCACAAAACCGTCGCCGAAGCCCTGCTCGAATACGAGACCTTGGACGCTGTCCACGTCCAAGAAATTCTCAAATATGGCGAAATCCGAACTCCCGTTGATTACCGCCCGCTCACACGCCGGGAACGTGACGAGGAACTCTCCGCCACCGTTCCCCTCGCCGACGTCTCTCCCGCCACAATCTAACAACGATCCCCTCCCCGGCGATGCCGCCCCGCCCCCAGCGAATATCCGACCACTGCGACGGAAAACGCTTCTTTTCGCCCGGTGCCCCGCCCAGCGCCACATGGCGTCGGGCGTTGCGCTGGTGGATTTCCCGCCCCCACCGCGCAAATTGGCCTAAATGGGTGGAATTGCCCCGCCCCCGGCCGCTGCCGCCTATTGACAATGTTAACCCCCTCGCCCTCACATGGATAAATCACTCCACTTTCCTCCTTCGCTCCACGGCGGGAAATTTCCTTTTCGACCCCGTTTACAGTCGCCGCACCGGTCCCTTCGGGCTTTTCGGTCCTAAACGTGTCCACGCCCCCGCCATTCCCTTCGACTCGCTCCCGCAAATAGATTTCCTCCTCCTCAGCCACGACCACTACGACCATTGCGACATAGCCGCACTGACCCGCCTCGCTAAACGAGACGCCCCTCTCGCCATCACGCCTCTCGCCAACGCCCCCCTCCTGATCCGCGCTGGTTTTAAGCGCATTATTGAGCTGGATTGGTGGGAATCTGCCTCTCTTCCCCTTCCTCCCGCCGCCGCCGCCCTTTCCCCCGCATCTGTTACTGTCACCCCCGCGCAACACTGGAGCAGCCGCGCCATCGGACCACGCTGCCAACGCCTCTGGGGCGGCTTCAATCTTTCAATATCGGGACACACTCTCTACTTCGCCGGCGACACCGGCTACCACCCAACCCTGTTCCGCGAAATCGCCACTCGCCTCGGTTCCCCAGACACCGCAATCCTCCCCATCGGCGCCTACCTCCCTCGCTGGTTCATGCGCCCCCAACACTGCGATCCCACCGAAGCCGTCCAAATCCACCGCGATCTCCGCGCTGGCCTCAGCATCGCTATGCACTGGGGCTGCTTCCGCCTCACTGACGAAGAACGCGACGCCCCTCCGCTCGCCCTCGCCGCCGCCCTCGCCGCCGCCAACCTCCCGCCAAACGTTTTCCGCGCCATCAATCCGGGCGAAACCGTTCTCCTCCACAACGCTTCTCCCCTTTCAAACCAACCACGTCCTCCACACACCACCACACCAGACGCCCATGAATCCCCCTCAACTTGAAGGAAAACGCATCGTCATCACGCGCCCGGAAGGGAACGCTTCCAACGCCCTCCGCGATGCCCTCGCCGCCTACGGCGCAACCGTCCTCGAAATCCCCCTCCTCGAAATCGAATACACCGCCGACGCCAGTGTTCTCGAAAACGTCTGGGAGGACATGGGGCAATTTGACTGGCTCCTCTTCACCAGTGCCAACGGCGCCCAGGGCTTCTTCGACCGCTTTTTTGAAACTTTCAACGATATCCGCGGCATCGGCCTGTGCCGCCTTGCCTGCATCGGTCAATCTACCGCCGCCACCCTGCGCAACTTCCATCTCAACGTCGAACTCATCCCCGATGAATCCACCTCCGCCGCCCTCGCCCGCGCACTCCTCGCCCGCGAAGACATCGCCCACCTGCGCATCCTCCTCGTCACCGGCTCCCGTGACAATGGCTCCCTCGCACGCACGCTCGAAGAAAAAGGTCACGCCATCGTTACTTCCCTAACCGTATATTCTACAACGGAAAACGACGCCAGCCAACTCGACACCACCGAATCCTTCCGCCGCCACGGTGCCGACGCCATTATCTTCGCCAGCCCCTCGGCGGTTGAGTCCTTTGTCGCCCAAGCCGCCTCGCTGACGCCCGCCAAAACCGCCCGCCACCCAAAGGTTGTCGCCATCGGTCCAACCACCACCGCTTCGTTGCGCGAACACGGCATTCCCGTCGCCGCCCAGGCTTCCTCCCCAGACCCCCTCGCCCTCGCCCAAGCCGTTGCCTCCGCCATCTCTCCCTCAATCCCTTAAAACCTTCCCTCACCGGCTGCAAACGCGTCCTCAAAAACGCTTCCCTGTTGCCAATCAAACGCGAAGAGCTTCCATGCGCCGCTTTTCCTTTTCCTGTCCGGCACCATGACATCCACGCAAATCCGCCAGTCCTTCTTTGACTTTTTCCGCTCAAAACAGCACTCCATCGTGCCTTCGGCAAGCCTCCTGCCGGATTCTCCTAACCTGCTCTTTACCAACGCCGGGATGAACCAATTCGTCCCCATTTTCCTCGGCGAAAAAGAATCCCCCTACTCCCCCAGCCGCGCCGCCGATACCCAAAAATGCGTCCGCGCCGGCGGCAAACACAACGACCTCGAAGACGTCGGCATGGATACCTACCACCACACTTTCTTCGAGATGCTCGGCAACTGGTCATTCAACGATTACTTCAAACATGAAGCCATCGAATGGGCATGGGAACTCCTTACCCATGTCTGGAAATTCCCCCCCCAACGCCTCTACGCAACTATCTACGCCCCAGATAAAAACGCCGGCGATCCCGCAGATTTTGACCACGAAGCTCACGCCATCTGGGCAAAATGCTTTTCCTCCGCAGGTCTCGACCCCGCCGTCCACATCGTCAATGGCTCCAAAAAAGATAATTTCTGGATGATGGGAGAAACCGGTCCTTGCGGTCCCTGCACCGAAATACACGTCGATCTCTCCCCAGCCGGCGATACCAACGGCTCCCTTGTCAACAAATCCTCCCCACTCTGCATGGAAATTTGGAACCTCGTTTTTATCCAATTCAACGCCAACCCGGACGCCTCCCTCTCTCCCCTCCCCGCCCGCCATGTTGACACCGGCATGGGCCTCGAACGCGTCACTTCTATCATCCAGTGCACCAAAAACTTCACCGACTTCTCCGCCCCCGTCTCCAATTATGAAACGGATATCTTCCGCCCTCTGTTCAACTCCCTCGAACAACTTTCCAACAAACGCTATTCCTCTTCCCTCCCCTCCCAAAACCCTACCGCACAAGAACGCATCGACATCGCCTTCCGCGTTATAGCCGACCACATCCGCACCCTTTCCTTCGCCATCGCCGACGGCATTTTCCCCGGCAACACCGGTCGCAATTACGTCCTCCGCCGCATTCTCCGCCGCGCCGTCCGTTACGGCCGCACGCTCGACCTATACGAACCTTTCGTCCACAAACTCACCGATGTGCTTGCCCAAACCATGGGCGATGTCTTCCCCGAAATTCGCACCCATCAACAAACGGTCAAAGAAACCATCCACACCGAAGAAGAAACTTTCAACAAAACCCTCGACCGTGGCCTCGAACTCTTCACCAACACCCTCGCCCGTTCCCCAACCACGCAACTCCCCGGCGACTTCGCCTTCAAACTCTACGACACCTACGGTTTCCCCCTCGACCTCACCCAACTCCTTGCCCGCGAACACGGACTCACAATAGACACCGCCGCCTTTGACCTCCTCATGGACGAACAACGCACGCGTGCCAAGGCGGCACAAAAACGCGAAACCATCCAGCTTTCCACGCTCTCCCCCCAAAAACCAACCCGCTTTCTCGGCTACGATCTCCTCGAAACCAACGCCACACTCCTCGAAATCGTTCAGACAAAAAACGGCTCTACCGCCCTCATCTTCGACCAAACACCCTTCTACGCCGAAATGGGTGGACAAATCGGCGACTCCGGTTCCCTCCGCCTCGACGCCTCCTCCTGGCGCATCCGCGATACCCGCAAAACAGGCGACACCTTCCTCCACATCCTCGACAACGCCCCCCCTGCGCCCCCCTCCATCGGATCAACCGTCATCCTCACGGTTTCTACTTCCCCCCGCCGCGCCATTGAACGCCACCATACCGCCACCCACCTCCTCCATTGGGCGCTCCACAAGGTCATCCCGCACCCAGTCTCCCAAAAAGGCTCCCTCGTCAGTAACGAAAAACTCACCTTCGACTTCAACAGCGCCCCACTCTCCCACCAACAACTCCTTGAAGTAGAAAAAATAGTGAACGAAAAAATTATGGAAAATGCCCCGGTCTCATGGACCGAACTGCCCTACGCCGATGTGAAAAACCGCCCGGATATAATGCAATTCTTCGGCGATAAATACGGCAACACCGTCCGCATCGTGCAAATCGGCGGCACCCCGCGCCAACTCGACGGCTATTCCATGGAACTATGCGGCGGCACCCACGTCCGCACCACCGGCGAAATCGGCTCCTTCCACATCATCTCCGAAAACGCAATCGCCGCCGGCGTGCGCCGCATCGAAGCCCTCACCGGAGAAGCCGCTTTTACCAACGCACGCACCAACGCCACCACCCTCCGCCTCCTCGCCCAAAAAACCGGTGCGACCCCTTCTTCTCTCCCCGAAAAAATCACCCAACTTCTCGACCGCATCACCGCCCAAGAAAAATCCCTCCGCGCCTACCGCCAACGCGAACAAACCACCTTCGCCTCCTCGCTCTCCTCCCATGCCAAAACCTTGCAAGACGGCGTGCGCACCATCGTCGCAGATATCTCCAATTCCCCCCTAAAAATAGAGTCCCCCGCCGCCTTGCGCGAACTCGCCAACGAAGTCAGCTCAAAAGCCGACATCGTCCTCCTCCTCACAACACTCAACGACAAATCCAACTTCGTCTGCCTCTGCTCCCCAATCGCCATCTCAAAAAACTATAACGCCGGAAAAATTATCTCCACCCTTTGCTCCCGCCTCGGCGGCAAAGGAGGCGGCAAACCCGAAGCCGCCATGGGCGCCACCCCCCATGCCCCGGACACCCCCGCCATCCTCGCAAATCTCTTCTGATACCGCCGCGCCGCAACCGCCGCCTGCCTATGCCGATTCATGCCGCCCGAAAGTATTGGAAAATTGTAAAATAAACAACTAAAAGTTAAAGACTATGAAACTGTTTTTTATCATCGCAGGTTCATGGATACTTTGGGCGTCTGGAACGCTGTTCTTGGTGCACGCTTTGTCCGCTGGACAACGGTAAGGAAACTCACCGATCAAGTTGTGCTTACCGATGTTGCGAAAAATGACAGCGAGTGCTCTGTTCGCGAGGCGGCGGTAGAAAAACTCACCGATCCGAAAGCATTGAAGGACGTTGCAGAAAAGTATTTTGCGGATATAAGTCCCGAGAAATGGAATGCTGGAGAAAACTCGTGGGCAAGATCGGGATTGATACAGGGAGACTGGCAAAAGGTGACGGCATTAGTTTTCATGGCAAAAAAATTTCCGGAAATTCTGAAAGAAAATTGGAGCCAAATAGACAGTCGAATAAAAACACTTCATGAAGACAGGAAACACACGAATCAAGGCGACAGGGATAGAAGTCGTCATGAAGACATTAAAACAGGAAACAACACCGCCGCATCTCTTGGTCCTGTTTTTCCGCCTTATCCGTTCGACGACGAAACTAACGATAAAACAGATGTAAAATTATAGAACTAAAAAAACAGAGAGCCAGTGAAGGGGCGACCCTATGTGCCGCAATTGGGACCGCCCCTTTGGGGTTTGTGGTTGTTAATGGACATCCGAACCCCAGGGCGATGCCCTGGGCTATGTTGGGGCCGCCCCTTTGGGGCTTATTGTTAGTGATGACCCTCCAATACCCAAGGCAACGCCCTGGGCTATCTTAGAGCTGCCCCTTTGGGGCGAAGATCGAGCCTATCTCCCTTGCCTCCGGTGCGGTGCCCCGGAGGGGCACAACGTGAATAACCGCCGGGGGAACGCAGTGAAACGAGTGCGGACCACGTTATCCCACTTCGGGGGATTTCAATCCCGCGCTCCACAGGCTCTGTGTCACGCTTGCTGGCGCGCAACAGCACTTAACAATATCGAGACCAAATCCGGGTTGACTTTTGCAACACAACGCTTGGCGTTGTGAAAGAAACCAACCTGGATACCGAAATGCAAAACACATTGACATTGGAGGGCTTTGAAAACCACGGCTTAATCGCGGCGTCAACACCGACCAAAGGGGCACGGGCATCCTGCCTGTGGACGGCGCATGCCGTCCGAAAGTATTGGAAAATTATAAAATAAACAACTAAGGATTAAAGATTATGAGACTGTTTCTTATCATCGTGTATTCATGGGTGCTTTGGGCGGTTGGAAATCTGCTCTTACGGTTCGCTTTGCCCGCTTTTTACGGACAGGATAAGCCTCCTTTTTTTGGCGGTTTCGGTTTTTTATTACTCGTCTGGAGTGCGGTTTCGGTGGTACTTATGATGCGACTCTTCTCACCACCTGCTTGGAAAAGCAAAAATGAAGAAAGAGCACTTCGCTCTGTTGAAAAAATGACCGACCAGGAAAAACTGGCGCGGGTGGCGAAAGAGGCGGAGTATCGGGAAGTTCACAAGACGGCGGTAGCACTCAAAATAGCGAGGAACCATCATTATCGTAAAACCGTCTTTATAAAAACACCCATTCCCCGTGCAAAGCCCTCTTGGTCTCCATCAATCCATCTATCCACAAAAACATTCCCGCCATGAACAAGACATGTCGTTTCCCGGCTCCTGTTGCTATCCCGTTCCTTGCCGCCCTGCTCGCGGCGTTTTGCCTGCTGTTTCTTCCCGGCTGTTCCAAGACGCCCGAGGAACACGCCCGCATCGCCTCCGATCCGGGCGTGAGGCTTGAAAAAAACCTCGCGTCCGTCGAAGCACTGGCGGCGGCAAACGAGCAGTTGCTGCTCGCCGGCGTGGCCGCCGACAGCCGCAACCCGGACATCAGGCGCGCGGCGGCGGACAAACTCAACGATCCCCGTGCGATGGCCACTTTCGCCAAAAAAGTCCACTATGCGGAGGACACGGAACTCGCCGCCGGGGTGATGGGCAAACTGACCGACCGGCGCCTGCTGGCCGACATCGCCGCGAATGCCCGCTCCGTGTTCGTCCGCATCGAGGTCGCGACCTTGCTGGACGACCAGACGGCGCTGGCGGAAATCGCCCAAAGCGCGCTCCCCGGCGCCGTCCGCCTGGCGGCGATTGCCGGACTGACGAACCAGCACGCGCTGGTCGGCATCGCCTGCAACGATCCCGACGCCTCCGTCCGCCTGGCGGCGCTCGGCAGACTCACCGACCAACAGGTGCTTTTGGCGATCGCCAAAAGCGGCGCGGAAAAAGACATCCGCCTCAAGGCTGTGGAGCAGCTCACCGACCAGCGGATGCTCGTTGACTTCATCAAGAATGCCAAATTCGACAAAAACGACCCCGGAGAGGCAATCCCGTCCGCCGCGCTGAAAAAAATAACCGATCAGCAGACACTCGCCGACATCGCGCTGGATATGGATAGGAATGTCCGCCTGACGTCGGTACGCGCCGGCGCGGTTTCCCAACTGATCGACCAGCGCCATGTGGAGAATGTTTTTGACACCATAAACAAAGAACTGGGCACCAAGGGATCCAAACCTCGCGGTAGCCGTGCCCAGGCGGATTGGGATGTCCTTTTTGCGGCGGTGAAAAAGTTGGCCGACCAGTCGCGGCTGGTGGAAATTGCGAAAGATGACGTGTATGAAACGCGCACGCGCAGGGCGGCGGTGGAGAAACTCACCGACCAGACTTTGCTGACCAGTATAGCGAAAAAGGACAGCGATTCGGATGTTCGCAAAGCTGCAGTAGAAAAACTCACCGACCAGACTGTGCTGACCAGTATAGCGAAAAAGGACAGCGTTTGGTATGTCAGCAAAGCTGCAGTGGAAAAACTCACCGACCAGACTGTGCTTACCGATATAGCGAAAAAGGACAGCGACTGGGCTGTTCGCAAAGCTGCGGTAGAAAAACTCACCGACCGGACTGTGCTGACCGGTATAGCGAAAAAGGACAGCGATTCGGTTGTTCGCAAAGCAGCGGTAGAAAAACTCACCGACCAGACCGCGCTTGCTGTTATAGCGAAAAAGGACAGCGACTGGGCTGTTCGCGAGGCAGCGGTAGAAAAACTCACCGACCAGACTGTGCTTGCCGATATAGCGAAAAATGACAGCAACTGGGCTGTTCGCAAAGCAGCGGTAGAAAAACTCACCGACCAGACCGCGCTTGCTGTTATAGCGAAAAATAACAGCAACTGGGAAGTTCGCAAAGCAGCGGTAGAAAAACTCACCGACCAGACTGTGCTGACCAGTATAGCGAAAAATGACAAACATTGGGAAGTTCGCGAGGCCGCAGTAGAAAAACTCACCGACCAGACTGTGCTCGCCTATATCGCGAAAAATGACAGCGACCGGGACGTTCGCAAAGCAGCGGTAAAAAAACTCACCGACCAGACCCTGCTGACCAGTATAGCGAAAAATGACAGCGAGAGGGGGGCTGTTCGCAAAGCTGCGGTAGAAAAACTCACCGACCAGACTTTGCTTGCCTATATCGCGAAAAATGACGAACATCGGGAAGTTCGCGAAGCAGCGTTAGAAAAACTTACCGACCAGGCAGCACTTGCCAATATAGCGAAAAATGCCCGCGAGTGGGAAGTTCGTGTAGTAGCTTACAAACAATTAGGAGATACGCAAAATGCATGGGCTTTGATAGCGAAAAATGACAGCAACGCGGCCGCCCGTAAAGCTGCGGTAGAAAGACTCACCGACCAGACTGTGCTTGCCGATATTGCGAAAAATACCAGCGATTGGTATGTTTGCACCGCTGCGGTAGAAAAACTCACCGACCAGACTGTGCTTGCCGATATTGCGAAAAATAACAAATATTGGGAAGTTCGCAGAGCAGCGGTAGAAAAACTCACCGACCAGACTTTGCTTGCCGATATGGCGAAAAATACCAGCGATTGGTATGTTTGCACCGCTGCGGCTAAAAAACTCACCGACCAGGCATTACTTGCCGATATAGCGAAAAATGCCAGCGATTGGTATGTTCGCAAAGCTGCGGCTAAAAAACTCACCGACCAGACTGTGCTTGCCGATATTGCGAAAAATGACAAACATTGGGAAGTTCGCAAAGCAGCAGTAGAAAGACTCACCGACCAGACTGTGCTTGCCGATATTGCGAAAAATGACAGCGAGTGGGAAGTTCGCAAAGCAGCAGTAGAAAAACTCACCGACCAGATTGTGCTCGCCTATATCGCGAAAAATGACAGACATTGGGAAGTTCGCAAAGCAGCTTACAAACAATTAGGGGATAAGCAAAATGAATGGGCTTTGATAGCGAAAAATGACAAATATTGGCATGTTCGCAAAGCTGCGGTAGAAAAACTCACCGACCAAAATGCGCTCGCCGGCATCGCAAAAACCGACGCGGACAGCGGCATCGCCCACGCGGCGCTCCGGCGCCTTGATGACCAGCGCCTGCTCGCCGAAACCGCCGTGGCTTCCAAGCACGGCCAAGTCCGCTCCGGCGCACTCGGACGCATAAAGGATTCCCATGCGCTCGACAGCCTCGCTCGCCACGAGGGTGCCGCCCCGGACACCCGCCTGCTGGCCGTGTGGTGGTTGGCCGACAAGCCGCTGCTCTCCGCGCTCGCCAAAAACGCGCCCGACGAACGCGTCCGCCGCGCCGCCTCCATCAAGCTCTCCGCAAACACGCCGCAGATCATCGAGCGCGGAAAACTCGCGGATTTGATAAACGAGGGAAAATTGCTGGCCGAAATAAACGGCGACAGCATTCGCAACATGAACATCACCCTCAGAAAACTGGCGCCCCATCTGCTGGAAGTCATCATCCCCGCTGGCACCTATTTTGTCTGCGAAAACCCGGCCGCGCAAAACATGGTCTCGACGGCGGATGTCACCCTCACGCTCCGCAGTGGCGCACAAATCACAGGTGTCCCCGTCGCTAGTGCCAACATGCCCAAGGATGTCTCCGGCTTCGACTATCGCGGTGCCTTCACGCTCGGCACCCTGCCGAACGCGGGCGAATTGGAAAAACTCATGGCGGTCCTTGATCGGAAGAGAATCGTTTCCCATCACACAAAACAAGCCGCCGTCTGGATCGTGACCGACAACGCAAATTACGCCGACCTCGGCGTCCTGCAGACCGTGGTGCAATTTGGCGGCAAGCAGCGCTCCATACAAGAACCCGAGGCGGTGGAGGCGATGCGCCTGTGTGACGAGGCCGGCATTGACATCAAAAAGAAAGCCATCTGGAGCGACTGCGTGATGATCCTCGTGGGCATGGAGGCGGGCGAATTGAAAAACTGGCTGAAAAAATTCACCGGTATCGCCGCGCCCCCCGCCGTCAGATAAAACCTGCATTCCGCATTTGACGCTGGTGGGGTTGAAAAATGTTTTGCCTAAGTTTTGCGATGGCAAGATGTTGAGTGTGTGAAAAAAACAAAAAACCGCCAACAAAACTGTTGGCAAAACATGAGTCGCGAATTTGTGCATTTGGCTAACGGGCACAAGGGAATTTTGCGCGAGATCGCCAAAACGATCTCGCCATTCTTTCCGGCGCGTTTTTCGATTTTCTTGAAGCACGAAAACTGCATTATATAATCGTTGCACCAATGTCGTTGAGCATTCGCACGAAGTGTCAAAATATCGCTGAGGAAAACTGGTGTTATGTTGGAAGAAACACGCACGTTTCCGAGTTTTACTCACAACTCTATAGTTGGACAAAAGAACGTCGTTTTATAGTTGTTAGAGAGTGGAAAAGTGAGGGTGCACAAAGCGAGCTTTTTAAGCACATACAATACACCTATCGCATCCTCACAAGCGACCTTCGGTATGCGCCGGAAATGATTTGGCGCATTTACAAAAAACGCGCCACGGTTGAGCAGCGTATTTACGAATTAAAAGAGGACATTGGCGCGGATTGTTTTTGCGCGGAGAAGTTTTTACGACCGGGAGGTCCAGACAGATATTGACCCTCCCGCGGGTCGAGGAGGAGAGGGGGCAGAAGGAGGATGCGAGGGTCGAGGAGAGGGGCTTTTTTTCGCGCGGCGACGACGGTTTGCTCGACGGACGGGGGCGTGCGGGCGGGCTGGTGATGGGGGCGGCGGGAGTGGTTTTGGAAGGAGTCGTCGCCGTCCTGCCAGCGGTGTAGCCACAGCCGCACGGTGTTGCGTGCGCAGCCGAACTGGCGCATGGCCGCGCGGATGCCGTGGACGGTGGCGTAACGCACCAGTTCGTGGCGCAGGGCAAAGAGGTCTTGGCTTGCGCGGCTCATGACAGTGTAGAGTTTGAAGCGGGAGCCGGACGGGTTTTGCACAAACCAGCTTCGCATAAGCGGAGCGTCCGGCTTCCACTTTTTAATTTTGAGACAGGCAGGGTGGGCATTGAGCCACTTTATCCCCCGTTTCCCCAGCACTCTGAGTGGTTCCATTTTCATCCTCGGTTCTTTCTTCGTTTTCATCTTCGACTTTCCGGGGTCTCCTCCTGGGTCAACATGTCTATAGGTCTTTCCGCAGGTTTTATTTTCTCCGCGTGACATCGGTATTTCTGTTCACAGGATGCGGTGCCACTCTTTCACATGAAGACCGTAATGCCTAAACGGCATGTCATTACTTTGCGTGGTGCACGCGAACATAACCTGCGTGGGATAGACGTGGATATTCCGTGCAACACCTTGACCGTGGTCACGGGCGTCTCTGGCTCCGGAAAATCTACGTTGGCATTCGATGTGTTGTTTGCCGAAGGACAGCGTCGTTTCCTCGAATGTATGTCCGCCTATGCGCGCCAATTTGTCGAGCAATTGCCCAGGCCGGAACTTGATTACCTCGGGGGCATTCCTCCCACCATTGCCATTGAGCAACGCGTCTCTCGCGGTGGCGCGAAAAGCACCGTTGCCACCGTCACCGGCGTTGCCCAATACCTGCGGCTTCTCTACGCCCGCGTCGGAATCCCGCACAATCCGAGCACCGGCAACGCCCTCACTACCGCGACCCCGGAAATGCTTTCTACCCGCGCCTGCGAAACCGCAAAACGTTTTCCCAATGGCATCCTCCTCTGTGCGCCCCTTGTCCATGATCGCAAAGGACACCACCAACCCCTTGCCAACTGGGCGCTTAAACGCGGTTACAATTCCTTGCGCATCAACGGAAAAATCACCCCTCTTGCCAAATTCAAGCCGCTCGACCGCTACAAAACGCATAATATCGATTTAATCCTGACGCACCTGTCTTCCGCCGCCCCTTTCCCGTCGGAAGTGTTTGCCGAGGCTATCCGATTGGGCAAAGGCACCTGTTTCCTCGCTCTCCCGACGGGGCGCATTGTCGAATGGCTTTCCACTGAGCGCACCGATTTTGCCACCGGCGAATCTTTTCCCGCGACAGAGCCGAAAAACTTCTCGTGGAACTCCCCCCTCGGTTGGTGCCCTGCCTGCCGAGGCTATGGTCGTGTCGTTGAACGATTTGCTGACGACGACGCCTCTGGTTCTACCGCGCTTGGCGCCGATAAACTTAGCGAAAAACTTTGTCCCAAATGCCGCGGTAGCCGCCTCAACCCCTACAGCTGCGCCGTCAAACTGCCCCTTGTTCAAAGCCAACAAAACGCCGATGAACTCCCCGTTTCGCTCTCCCTTCCTGCACTCCTTGCCCTGGAACCTTTCGCCGTCGCAACCGTCCTCGGCCGCCTCGCCCTTGACCGACGCGGGCGTGCTGTCGCCGCCGAAATTATCCCCGAAATCAATGCCCGCCTCAGCTTTCTCGACCGCGTTGGCCTTTCTCACCTCGCCCTCGACCGCGCCGCTGATACCCTCAGCGGAGGCGAAGCCCAGCGCGTCCGCCTCGCTGCCCAACTCGGTTCCAACCTCGCCGGCGCCCTCTACATTCTTGATGAACCAAGTATCGGTCTCCACCCCAGCGACAACGCCCGTCTTATCTCCTCTTTGCTCGACCTGCGCGACGGCGGCAACACCGTCCTTGTCGTTGAGCACGATGAAGATACGCTCCGCGCCGCCGACCTCGTCCTCGACCTCGGTCCGGGTGCCGGCATTCACGGCGGGCACCTCACTGCTTTCGGCACCGTCGCCCAAATTAAAAAAAACGAAAATTCTTCCACCGCACATTATCTTTGCCACCCGATACCCCACCCTTTGCGGGGAGCATGGCGAGACATCGCCGAATCCCCCGCGTGGCTGCAATTGCGGAATCTCTCCCTGCGCAACCTGAAAAACATCTCTCCGCTCATTCCCGTCGGACGCCTTTGCGTGGTCTGCGGCGTCTCCGGATCGGGCAAATCTACCCTTGTCCGCGACGTCCTTGCCCCGGCTGCCACCCGCATTGTCCAAAAACAACGGGCTTCCTCAACCGCCCGCCACACCGCGCAACTGAAAATTCCCTCAGGCGCCATTCAACAAGTGATCCTCGTCAACCAGGACCCCATCGGCAAAACCCCGCGTTCCACACCCGCCACCTACATCGGTGCCTTTGACCGCATCCGTGAACACTTTGCCTCCCTGCCCGACGCTCGCCTACGGGGGCACTCCCCCAGCTTTTTCTCTTTCAACACCGCCGGCGGGCGTTGCAAAACGTGTTCGGGCGTCGGACGCGTAAAGCTCGAAATGAGTTTTCTCCCAGACACATACGTTCCCTGTGACGACTGTGGCGGCGCACGCTATGCCACCGCCGCTCGCGATGTGCGTTGGAACGGCAAAAATATCGCCGATGTTCTCGCAATGAGCTTTGAGGAAGCCGCGCAATTTTTTGCCTTCGACGCCTTCCTCAAATCCCTTTTTGACCTCATGGTGCAGACAGGTCTCGGCTATCTCACGCTCGGTCAGAGCAGCCCCTCCCTCAGCGGAGGTGAGGCGCAACGCCTAAAACTCGTCAGCGAAATTGCCAAGGGTATCCCAGCCGCCACCGCCTCGCGCCGCACCGGCTCTCCGCTTCCGCATAACCTCTACATTCTTGAAGAACCGACCGTCGGACTCCACCAAGCGGATTGTGCCCGCCTCATCAAATTGCTCCATGCTCTTGTTGACCAAGGGCATACCGCCGTGGTCATAGAACACCACCTCGACCTGATTGCCGAGGCGGATTGGGTCATCGAACTCGGTCCAGTTGGCGGTCCGGCGGGCGGTCACCTCCTCTATCAAGGCAACGCTGCCGGTCTCGCCCTCCTTGACACCCCGACGGCGCCTTTTTTGAAAAAAGTATTGGAACGCCCTCCGTCTATCGGCACTCGATAAACACACCTCGCCGAAATCGGCGCGCTCCGCGAAATTCTTTGCGCGTTTGGAGACTAAACTCGTCGCGCCGGGCACGGCGGGCACGGCGGGTTGAGGTCTCGCACGAAGGGCATAGAGAAGTGCGCCTCGCCACACCACACGCGCCCTGAAGGGGCGCGACTCCAGACCTCGGTTACACGCCGCTGCCTTGGATCCGCCCCGCTGCGCCTCTGCTGTACTTATAGTCGCGTCCCTGCGGGGGAGTACGGCAACGGTTGTTGGTCGCGCCCCTTCGGGGTGCGGAGGGGGTCGGCAGTCCGGCAGTTCCGCTGCGCTTCACTGCCGGTTATTCACGTTGTCCCCTTTCGGGGGATTTTCATTTTTTAGCGGTGGTGGTTGCCGGTTATTTCCAGAGGGGGATGAGGTTTTCGGAGCGGAGCCAGGCGGTTTGACCGTTTTCAAAGGAGATGCGGTGCCAGCCGAGGAAGTTTTTTTCTATGATGACGGCTGAACCGACTGGGGCAGGGGCGGTTTGTTGGAGGCTATCGGCTTCGGTGGGGATGGAGTATAGTGGGCTTTCTTTCCAGATGATTGCGGTTCGGGTGTCGGCGAGGATGCCGTAGGTTTTCAGTGCCTTTGAGGCGAAGGTGATGGCGAGGGCGGCGATGGCGAGGGGCAGGAGGAAGGGGGCGAGTTGGCGTTTGCTGGGGCGGGGGTTGCGATAGAGGCGGGCGAGGGCGAGGGTGAATGTCAGTGCGGTGAGGGTTGTGCCTGCGATGAGCAGGCGTTGCCAGAGGGTCGGGGAAAGTAGGGTGGTGGAGGCGGCGAGAAAGTTGTTGTCAAGCAGGGGAACGAGGGGGGCGGGTATGTTTCCTGTTTTGGAAAGGGCGAGGCGCAGGTGCCAACGGATGGCGTTGGAACGTGGGTTGTTAAGGAAGGCGGCGGTGGCGTGGGCGGCACTTTCGTGCCAGCGTTCTTGTTGGGCGAGGGCGAGGGCGAGGTTGTGGCGGGACGACCAGTCTGTGGGGTTGCGGGAGATGTTTTCGCGCCAGCGTTGTCCGGCGATGTCGAAGTTTGCTGCGGCGTAGGCGGCTGCGGCGTCGGTGGCGTTGTTTTGGGCGGCGTGCGCTGTGTTTGTCGTTAACAGTGCGGCAGATAGGGCGAGGGCGGAGAGAAAGGGGAACAGATTTTTTGGGAAAAATGCACGCAGGGGATTATAGCGGGGCGGGCGCGTGGTTTTCCATGCGAGGCGGGCATCTTTGAGCCATGAGGGCGGGAGGTCTGAGTTGGGGAGATAAA
The DNA here is from genome assembly GCA_031269335.1 of Puniceicoccales bacterium. Lineage (GTDB taxonomy): Bacteria > Verrucomicrobiota > Verrucomicrobiia > Opitutales > UBA953 > CALNBE01. The sequence goes on along the minus strand of JAISZI010000040.1, from coordinate 18,472 downwards.
GCGTGCGATCTGCGTCGCGCCAGAGCGTTGTCCAGCGGGCGTCGGGGATTTCGTTTGGGGTGGGTGCGGCGTTTGAGATGTTCCAGAGGATGGCGGTGTCGTGTTGCCAAGCCAGCAGGAGCGGGTGGAGTTGGGCGGGTGATTCGGTGGGCGTTTTTGTGGCGGAGGCGATGGCGAGCAGTGTTTTATTGAGGCGGGAGTGGGCGTTGCGGTGCGGGCGTGCGGAATCGGTGCGGGCGGCGTGGCGGGCGGAGAGGAGGAGCCAGATTGGGAATGCCCAGAAGAGGGAGGCGAGGATGAGAGGGGGGAGTTCGCCGTTGGAGAAGGGTTGTTTTGTGGGAGGAGCGGGTGGGAGCGGGTCTTTTGGCAAAGGGGTTGGGGGGTCTGGGGGTGCTGGCAGCAATGGGTGGGCAGGTGGTGTGTTCGTAGGGGAATTTGTTGCGGGAGAGGGAGTTTGCGTGGGTGCGGCGGTCGATGGGGTGACTTCGACCGTAACTGCCGGGGTGCGCAGGGTTGTGTATTCGCCTGTTTTGGGATCGAAAACATTTATCTTAACAGAACCGAGTGTGTAAATCCCTGCTTTGGAAGGGATAGCGATGATGTCTTCGGTGAACGTCGCCTTGAACGGGGAGCCGTCAACTTGGTTTTTTTTGGCTTGTGGTTGGACGATGCGAAAATCACGAGAGATTTCGCGGGGCGGGAGGGCGTTGATGGAGTGCCAGTTTCCTGTGCCGGAGAGTTCGAGTGTCCAGGTGAGAGGGTCGCCGACAGCGATTTTTTTTGGGGCGACCTTTGCTTTTAGTTTGAAGGAGCCGATGGCGCCGGAGAAATCGGGCGGTGCTGGTTGGGGGAGCGGTTTTACGGTGATCGAGGAGGGCGTGCTTACTATATTGTACCTGCTGCGGCGTTGTCCGAAGAAATCGCGTTGTCTGGATAGGAGGGTGATGGATTGTGAGACTGGTGGCAGGGTAAGCGTTCCGGCGTTCAGTGCCATTGCTCGCGTGGTGTAGTCGCAGACGTAAAATTCTACGCCGTTGCGTATTTCTTCACGCATGTCTGGTTTTTCGGAGAAACTTTCGGATAGGAGGGGCGGGTCTTCCCATTTGGGTTTGCCGGAGAGGGTGGGGTCGAAGTTTTTGGCGAGTGTGAGCGAGTAGATGATCGGAAAAACTTCACCTGCCCAGACGGTAGGCGTGGAGATGAGAAGGGCGGAGTTGGCGACGTTTTCGAGGGCGACGGTGTTTCCGCTATCGGTGAAGGTGGTCTTGCTGATGTGGTAGGAAGCGGAGGGGACGGCGATGTTGCCTTTGTCGGTGCGCACGGTGAAGGCGGGGATGGTAACGGTGCTGCCGACGGCGGCGGTCGTGTGCACGGGGTAGGCGAAAGAGACGCCTTGGTAACTTGAGTCGTTGCCCGTGCCGAAGGAGAAATGTTGTGTTTGTTTAACGGAAGGTTGTCCGAAGGAAAGCCCGTTGACCGCGGGAGGGGAGACCGGAGATTCTTCGGGTTTGCAATTGTCGAAAATGAGTGTGAGGCGGCTGGATTTACCTTGGGCGAGCGAGCCGGAAGGAGGATTCCAGCGGGCGGTTTGTGCTGAGATTTGCGTCGTGAAAGCGGTGAAGGCGAATAAAAGAATGAAGATGGTTCTGTTTTTCATTTTGGCGAAGAATCTATGAAGGGAGGGAAAACGGTTACCAGGAACGTCTATTTTTATTATTGGCAGGGGGCGAAGAAGATCTTCGGTCTCTATTTTGCATACGTTGGAAAAGAATGCTCGGGTTGTCTTTTTTTTGGGTATTTTGGAGGCGTTGGAGAATGGAGAGGAGGCGGGCGTCGGTGGTGGCGTCGAAGGGTAAGGTGTTTTTTGGCGAGGTGCCGCCGACACGCTGTATGTCGGAAGCGGTCGTGGGAGAAATTTTGGTTTGGTCGTTGGAGTGTTGCACGGCGCCTTTTTTGGCATCCTTTTCGTTCATGTCTTTGAATACTTGTCTGTCTTTGCCGTTGGTAGGCGGTGGGGCGTCGCCCGTTTGGGCGTTGTTGGTGTGGTCGTTCGCCGTTCTGTCGTTACCGCCTGGATTCCCGGAGGAACTCTGATTTTGACTCGAGTCTTGTTTTGAAGACGATGCGTCCTTGTTGGCTTGTTGGTCCTTGTTGGCTTGTTGGTCCTTGTTGGCTTGCTGGTTCTGCTGTTGGTTTTGCTGCTGGTCCTTGTTGGCTTGCTGGTTCTGCTGTTGGTTTTGTTGCTGGTCCTTGTTGGCTTGCTGGTTCTGCTGTTGGTTTTGTTGCTGGTCCTTGTTATTTTGCTGGTTCTGCTGTTGGTTTTGTTGCTGGTCCTTGTTATTTTGCTGGTTTTGCTGCTGGTTTTGCTGTTGGTCTTCGCTGTCATTTTTGTCATTATCATTTTTATCGGATTGTTCTTTATTTTCTTGGTTGTCTTGTTTTTCTTGGGTGGGAGGTTTTTCTTTTAATTTTTCGAGTTGTTTGCGGAGGGTTTCCCAGTCGGCGGCGTTGGGGGCGATTTTGGCGGCGTGGTTTATTGCTTCGAGGGCGTCGTCTATGACGCCGGTTGGGACGGTTTTTTTTGCGGAGTGGAGGGCGTTTCCGAAGGCGATTGTTGTTTCGGCGAGGGAGGCGGAATCGGCGGGGGAGGGGGGAGTGTTTTGTGAGGCGAGGCGGGTGACGAGGGTGAGGAGTTTGGCGGTGGGGTCGTTTTTTGCGGGTGAATCGGCGTTGTTAGGCGGGGTTTCTGCGGCGGCGGAGGTGTGTGTGGGGGCGAAGGCGGCGAGGATGAGGGCGAGTGCGATGGGGATGCGGCGGGGTTTCGGGCGTGATGGGAATTCGCGCCAGAGGCTAATGAGGAGGAGGAGCAGGGCGGGGGCGAGCGCCCATTGGAAGCGTTCGATCTGCCGTTTGTTCAGGGTTTTGTCGAAATTACCGCTTTGTCCTTTTGCGACGGTTTTGTTGAGGAGGGAGGCGATATCGACCCATTGGCTGGCGTCGGCGTAGATGCCGCCTGTGAGTGTGGCGAGTTCGCGCAGGGTGGCGGGTTCGAGGCGGGAGAGGACGACTGCGCCGCGGGCGTCTTTGACGAAGCTGTTCGTGGTTGGGTTGGGGATCATTGAGCCGGAGGCTGTTCCGACGCCGAGTGTGATGATGTGGATGGCGTTTTTTGCGCATTTGGCGGCGGGTTCTCGCCATGGGTTTTCCGGGTCGGCTTCGCCGTCGCTGAGGATGACGAGGAAGCGGCTGGCGTCGTTTTCGGAGAAAGATTCGAGGGCGGTTTCCAGCAAGGCGGCGTAGTTGGTGCCTGTGAGGGGGAGGATGTTTGGGGAGAGAGTGGGGAGAAATTCGTTCAGGATTTCGTGGTCGGCACTGATTGGGACTTGGAGGAAGGCTGTTCCGGCGAAGACCGCGAGGCCGACGTGTTCGTCTTTGCATTCATTGAGGAGGCTTTGGACGAGGAGGCGGGCGCGTTCGAGGCGCGAAGGTTTTATGTCGTTGGCGAGCATGGAACGGGAGAGGTCGAGGGCGACGAGGATTTCGCGAGATTTTTCGACGATGGGTTCGTCTGTCGTTCCGTATTGTGGGCGGGCGAGGGCGGTGATGGCGAGGGCGGCGGAGAGGGCGAGGAAGATTTTGTGTTTGCGGCGGATGCCGTTCGGTGTGGCGGTGGGTGGGTTGATGCGGATGGCATGTGTTGCGGCGAGGGCGGTGAGGATTTTTGCGCCGCTGGTGTCGTTTGGGGAGGAAGCGGGGTTGGGGCGTAAGGCGCGGAAGAGGGTTCGCACGAGCAAGATTGCCGGGAGGGCGAGGAGCCAGAGCAGTTGTGGATACTGGAAGGTCATGGCGGTGTGCGTTGGAAAACGAAATCGGTGCCAGAGAAGGAAGGATTTTGGTTACAACGGCGCAAAAAAGACGGGTCGGCGGTGCGCGTGTCTTGCCGTTACTGCGTCAAGATCGGGGTTGGGAGGCGATTTTTTTCAGTAGAGTTTGGTAGGCGGAGATTCCGCGTTCGATAATGGAGAGTTCGAGATTCTCGTTGGGGGCGTGCAAGTTGGAATCGGGAGTGAAGAGGCCGATCATGAGGGAATCGAGGCCGGCAACGGTTTTGAAATCGCCGATGATGGGGACGCTGCCTCCTTCGCTGAGGAAAAGGGGCGGGTTGCCAAAGGCGTCGGCGATGGCTTCGCTGGCGGCGTGGAACGCACGGGCGAGAACGGGGTTTTGGTCGCGTGGGGTGTCGGGTTTGTTGGGGGGGCAGACGCGGTAGGCGTTATTACCTTGGCGTTCAATGAGTTCAAGGTGCACTCCTCGCGGGGTGCGCGATTTCAGGGCGGAGGAGAGTTTGTTGATGATGTCGCGGGCGTCTTGACCGGGGACGAGGCGGCAGGTGATTTTGACAAAGGCTGTGGAGGGGATGACGGTTTTTCCTCCTTCGCCTTGGTAACCACCGCCGATGCCGTTAAATTCGAGGGTTGGGGCGTGGCGAGTGGCTTCAATAGGCGTCCAGTGGGGCTGGGAATAGAGGGCGTCCACGCCGAGAAATTCGCGGTAGGAAGGCTCGGTGAGAGGGAATTTGGTCAGCTCATTAATTTCCCATTGGGTTGGCGTTGCTACGCCGTCGTAGAAGCCCGGGATATTCACGGAGCCATCGGGGTTGTGGAGGGATGCGCAGAGTTGAGCGAGGGCGTAGATGGGGTTGACGACTGCGCCGCCGTGGAGACCGGAGTGGAGGTCTGTTTTGGGACCGGTGAGGCGGACTTCTATGCCGACGATGCCGCGCAAGCCGGTGGTCACGACGATTTGTTCGCTGCTTGGGCTGCCGGTGTCGGAGAGGAGGACGAAGTCGGCTTTGGAAAGTTCTTCTTTTCGTTGTTGGAGGAATTTTGGGAAGCTCGGGCTGCCGATTTCCTCTTCCCCTTCAATGATGGCGGTGATGCGCAGGGGCAGGTCTGGTTGGCGGGCGAGTAGGCTGGCGAGCGCGAGAATGGCGACGGAGTGGGGTCCTTTGTTGTCGGCGGCACCACGGGCAAAGAGGCGTTTGTCGCGCACTGTCGGGGAGAAAGGCGGGGAAGTCCAGAGGTCGAGCGGGTCGGCTGGTTGCACGTCGTAGTGACCGTAGAGGACGATGTGCGGCCACGAATCGGGACCGTCGCGGCGGCCGATTACGATATCGTGGAGGTCGGTGCCGACTTCTTCGACGGCAAGACCGGCGTGGTGAAGTAGGCGGGCGGCGAAATTTTTGGCATCGGTCATTCCTCCGCGAAAGGCAGGGTCGGTGGATACGCTGGGAAAGCGCACGTAGTCTGAAATCACTTGAACGGCATCCATGCGCGGGAAGATGTGAGTGGCGGCGGAAAATGGGAAGCAGGAAGACGGTGATGGCGATTTTTAATTTTCATTTCTGGGCGTTGGGGTAAGCAGGGGGAGATGCACACGTCCGACATTTCAGATGACGCCTTTGAAAACACTGTTGCCCGCGGAGTCGTTCCTTCGGGGGATGAGGGGGAGGGAGAGTCTGCCGCTACCGAGGCGGTCAGGGTGGATCGCGAAAAAGGGAATTTTCATTACAAGGAAGACTACGCGTTTGACGCTGGGGTCGGATTGTCGTCGGCGGTGGTGGATTACATCAGCAATGCAAAGGGAGAATTGCCGTGGGTGCGCTTGTTTCGGCAGCGTGCGCTGCAGATTTTCGAGAACAAGCCGTTGCCGACGCATTGGGCTTCGGCGGACTTGGCGGAGTTGGATTTTTCAAAAATTCGTTATTATCTCGCCAAGGGGCAGCGTTCCCGGCGTTCGTGGAATGAGGTGCCTGACGATGTGAAGCAGACCTTTGAGCGGCTCGGCATTCCGGAGCAAGAGCGCAAGTTTTTAGCAGGAGTCGAGGCTCAGTTTGACTCGGAATCGGCGTATTCAAGGATGAAGGATGAGTTTGCGCAGCAGGGAGTTATCTTTGTCGGACCGGATGAAGGTCTGGTGGCGCATGAGCAGATATTCCGAAAATTTTTTGGAAAGGTAGTTCCGCCTGACGACAACAAGTTTGCGGCGTTGAACAGCGCGGTCTTCTCGGGCGGCTCGTTCATCTATGTTCCGAAGGGGGTTAAGGTTACGCAGCCGTTGCAGGCGTATTTCCGCATCAACGCAGAGCGTTTTGGGCAATTTGAACGCACGCTCATCATCGCTGACGAAGGAGCGGAGCTGACTTACATGGAAGGGTGCACGGCGCCGAAGTTCGACACGGCTACGCTGCACTCGGCGGTGGTGGAGTTGGTCGCTCTCAAGGGGGCGACGATTCAATACATCACCGTCCAAAATTGGGCGACAAACGTGTTTAACCTCGTTACGAAACGCGGCGTGGCGGAGGCGGGGGCGCAGATTCGGTGGATAGACTGCAACATCGGGTCGCGTCTGACGATGAAGTATCCCGCCGTCGTGCTGAAAGGGGAAGGGGCGCACGGGGAAGTGATTTCCATCGCGTTGGCGTCGGACAACCAGAGGCAGGACACTGGGGCGAAGATGATCCATGCGGCACCACGCACGACGTCCAACATCGTCTCAAAGTCTATTTCGGTGGGGAACGGGTTGGCGTCTTACCGCGGGCGGGTGTGGATGCATAAGCGGTTTCCAGGGTGCAAGAACAACACGCAATGCGATGCGTTGCTCATCAACGCGAACTCGCGAACGGACACGTATCCCGCGATAACGGTGAGCGGCGGACAAAACAGCACGCAGCACGAAGCGAGTGTATCGCGGGTGGGCGTGGAGCAGATTTTTTACATGATGCAGCGCGGGTTGAGCGAAGCGGAGGCAATGAGTTTAGCCGTGAACGGGTTTATCAACGACCTCGTGAGGGAGTTTCCCATCGAGTATTCTGCGGAATTGAAGCGGCTCGTAGAGCTTGAGATGGAGGGAAGCGTCGGGTAACGGCGGAACGCGTTCTCAGCCAGGCAGAAGAGGCGAAGGCGCGGCGGGTTCGTCGTCGGGGTAGATGAAGGAGGGCAAGGGCAGACCCAGACCGAGGCAAAAGTCGCGGGCGATGTTCTTTTTCCATTCGAGGAGGAAGCTGACGGGGTAGTCCTTCCACGAGTGTTCGGAGAGGAGGAATTTGCAGATGACGGCTGGGTAGAAGATGTGGGAGAAGAAGATTTCAGCACGCACGTCAGAACCCATTACGCCGCGGTCTGGGTTGAGCTTGATGAAGAGGTCTTCGAGAATTTTTTCGGCGGAACGTATCCATTTGAGGGCGAGGGGGATATCTACTGCACCACTGGAAAAAATGACTTGGAGCATGAGGCGGTCGAGGTATTTGGTGCGGTTGGGACCGTACCACATGTCGAAAAAGATGTGAATGGACTCGGCAATGGCGTTGGCGACGGCTGGTTTGTCGGAGGGGTCAACTTTGAGAATGGGGATGACGCCGCGCATGAAAACTTCGCCGTTTTGGAGGAGATGGTCCACGGCTTCGCGGTAAAGCACGGTCTTGCTGCCGAAGTGGTGCATGATGAGACTGGGGGTGATGCCAATTTCATCGGCGATGTCGCGGAGGCTGACGTTGTCGTAACCACGCAGGGCGAAAAGACGCACGGAAACTTTGAGGATATTGGCACGTCGCTTCTCACCTTGAACGTTACTGCGCCCCTTCCCCCTTTTTTTTCTGGCAGGTTGCATCGCTGAACGAGAGAGGATATATGCACGTCCGCAGCGGGATCAGGCGGCTGGGGGTGGAACCGTTGGGGAAGCGGGTGCGACCTCCATCTTCACGGCGAGTCCGGGCGAGGACCGGAATTGAGCGTTACAAGCCAATGAGTTATCGGCTAAGACGCGAACAGCACCGTTTGGAGTGGCTGCTCGCTTCAGGTGGACGGCTCGCACGGCGTAGGCTTTGAGGTCATCAAGGAGGAGCATGATGTATTGTTATTTTTGGAGAGGGAAAACTTTGTCTCCTCCGGATCAGACACAACAAAAAATTGATTTTTTCCTCCGGATTTTTTGCTGCGCGGGGGACATTGTCCGGCGCACGGTTGGTGCGTTCGCGTCCGCTGGGGGCAAGCAATCGCGGGGCGTGAGCGCGTTAGCGCGAAAGTGCGGCGTTAGAGCAGTGGACCGACCATGTGAGCGAGGGCTTCCAGGGCGCGGTTTCGCCAGTTGCGAGCCTCCATTTTGGAACCGGCGTAGGGGAGTGTTTCGGCGGCTATCGATTCGGATAGCAGGCGGAATCTGCGCATTGTGTTGGGGGAATAAACGAAGGTGGCGACCTCGAAGTTCACGAAGAGGCTGCGCATGTCGAGGTTTGCCGAGCCGATGACGCCGATGCTGTTATCCACGATGAAAAGTTTGCCGTGGAGCATGCGTTTTTGGTGGAAGCGGACGTCGGCACCCGCCTTGTGCAGGACGCGCAGATAGGGGCGACGGGCGAGGTCGAGGAACGGATGGTCGGAACGCGCGGGCAAGATGAGACGCACTTTGCGTCCGGAACGGATTTTGAGGAGGAGCGAGCGGAACAGGGTTTCGTCCGGAACGAAGTAGGGCGTTATCAGGGTGACTTCCTTGCGGCACTCTTGAATGAGAGCGATGAAGCGCTCCCAGAGCGGATCGTCCGGTTCGTCTGGACCGCTGCTGACGATTTCAATGCGCACCGCGCCGGCAGGTTCGGGGCGGAAACGAAGCTGCTCACGGTGGCGTTCCGGGGATTCTCCGCTCGCGAAACACCAGTCGCTGAGAAAAATCCGCGTTAGCTCCGCTACCGCCGGACCGCTGATGCGGGCGCTGAAGTCGCGAAACCTGCCTTTGTGAGGGGCGGGACCGATGTATTCGAGGGCGAGATTTTGTCCGCCAACAATGGCGGTTTGTCCGTCGAAAACCGCCATTTTTCGGTGGTTGCGCAGGTTTGCGGAGCCTTGTCGGGGAAAAGGGATGACGGGCAAGAATCGGCAGACGTGACCGCCGGCCTTGATGAGCGGATCGCAAAGACGCCACCGCACGCCCAAGCTGCCGAGTGCGTCCACAAGCAGGCGCACTTGCACTCCTTCGCGGGCGCGGGCTGAGAGCAAGCGAACGATTTCCGTGCCCGTTTCATCATGCCCTAACAAATAGGTGGTAATGTGGATGCTGGTCTTGGCGGCGGCGATTTCCGCGCAAAGAGCTTTCCATGTGGCAATGCCGTCTTTGTCGTCGAGGAGCGTGATGCCGTTTCCGCCCTCCGGAGCGGACGGCGTTGGCGGACCGCCTCCGCTGCGGGTGATGATGCCGGCGATTCGGTTAATGGTTCGCTTCGTGGCGGCAGTGCGGCGCAGTTTGCGCCCGCCGAAAAGGAGAAAAGACAGTAGCCCGATGACGGGAAAGAGCAGGGTGAAGAAGGTCCACGCGATGATATTGCTCTGCCGGCGACGCTGTTTGAGCATGGTCATGCCGACGGCAAACGCCATTATGAAGCCAAGCGCGCTCTGCCAATTCGGAAGCACGATTTGCTCAAGAGTGCGCAGCCACGGTAAGTTCGTTGGAAGGGTGAGGTGAGACACGGACTCGGGTATATGGTTTTGGCGATGCCAGAAAAGTCGGAAACCGCGGGCAGCGTTGCGCGAGAGCTTGCCTGCCGCAGGCATTTTCCGATTTTTCTCAAAAATAGCTTGCGCCCGCCGTTGGCATTCGTTCTCTCCCCACCCTTTTCAACTTTTTCAAGGTAATGCGATTCTCTCTTTCAACCGTTGTCCGCCCTTTGCGGGACTTTGGTTCGCGACGCGCCCGGTTGCCGTGGTGCGGCTTTGTCCTCCTCTCGCACGTCATCGCAGACACCACGCACAAAAGACACACCACACCAATCACCACCGCAAACAAGCAGCAACAGGCGACAACATGAGTAGAATAGGCAAACTTCCAGTCAGCATCCCGCCGGGAGTAAAGGTTTCCGTCACTGGTCAGACCATTAACGTCGAAGGTCCAAAAGGCAAACTGACCAAAACATTTTCCCCCGTCGTGTCCGTTAAGGCGACCGATGGCGAAATTCGCGTTACCCCCGTCGATGAGACCCGTTTCGCGGGTGCCATGCACGGCACGGCGCGCGCCATTATCAAAAACATGGTGACAGGCGTCACGCAGGGGTATTCCAAACGTCTCGAAATTGAGGGCGTCGGATTCAAGGCGGTGCTCAAAGACGATGCCCTCGACCTCGCGCTGGGCTATTCGCACCCGATACTCTACAAGCTGCCCGAAGGCATCAAGGTGAGCATACAGGACGGCACCAAAGTGGAGGTTTCCGGCGCAGACAAGGAAATCGTCGGGAAGGTCGCCGCCGAGGTGAAAGCCTACTATCCTGTCGAACCATACAAGGGCAAGGGCGTCCGTATCGCGGGTGAATTTGTCCGCCGCAAGGAAGGTAAGAAGACCGCCTGATCCCACCTTTAACCTGAACTAAGCAAGCACGTCCAATTAAGATATGAGTAAGACTTCCTCAAAACTTGAACTCGCCCAAAAACGCCGCTGGCGAATTCGCAAAAAAATCACAGGCACCGCCGCCCGCCCGCGCCTGAGCGTCAAATTCACCAATTTGCACATCCACGCGCAAGCCATAGACGATGAGGCGGGACGCACGCTCGTCGCGGGTTCCACGACGCAAAGCGATCTCCGCACTCAAAAAGTGAGACCCAACAAGGCGGGCGCGGAACTCTTCGGAAAACAAGTCGGCGAAAAAATCAAGGCAGCGGGCATCCAGTCCGTCGTCTTCGACCGAAACGGGCGAAGTTACCATGGAACCGTCCAAGTCTTTGCCGACGCAGTTCGCTCTGCTGGCATCCAATTCTAATTTACCGAAACCCGATGTCCAACGACGAACAAGAAAAGAAATCTGCTCCTAAAGCTGACGGAGCTGCGCCATCCGCGCCATCCGCGGCGGCACCTGTGCCCGCCACCATTCCCGCCGGAAATACTGATAGCAACGACAACGGTAATGCCTCCCGACACGGGCGTGATCGCCGCGATCGCCGAGGCGGTCGCCCAGCTTCCGCGTCAAACGCATCCGCTGCGGCAGGCGGCGGCACAACATCGCAAGCAACCGGCGGTGGCGGCAACCGCGGACGCAACGGTGGTAACCGCAACGGCGGCGGTGGTAGGCGTAGTGGCGGCGGACACCGCGACCGCCGTGACCGTCGCGACGGACCCCAAGCCGATTTCCAAGCTGAATTTTCCGACAAGGTCGTGCACGTGAACCGTTGCGCCAAAGTGGTTAAGGGCGGACGCCGCTTTAGTTTCGCCGCACTGGTCGTTTCCGGCGACGGCAAGGGACGCATCGGTCTCGGCTATGGCAAGGCAAAGGAGGTTCCCGACGCCATTCGCAAGGGGACAGACCGAGCGCACCGCACGCTGATGCAGGTGAACTTGCGCTCCAACACCATCCCGCACGAGGTTTTTGGCGAATTTGACGGAGGTCGCGTCCTATTGCGCCCAGCCGCTCCCGGCACCGGCGTCATCGCCGGCGGCGGTGTCCGCGCTGTGCTCGAAGTCGTTGGCATCAAAGACGTCCTCTCAAAATCGCTCGGATCGAATAATCCGCTGGCTGTCGTCAAGGCGACCATCGATGGTCTCTTGAAACTACGGACGCTCGATCAAATTCGCAACCTTCGATCCATCACACCGATAGAATCTAAAGACGGAGAGAGTGTGTCTGATGAGACCGAGCTTGCATCGGCACCCGACGCCGCTTCCGACAATCCTACCGCTCCCGAAGAAGTTATTGCTCCAGAAACCTCTGTGCCCGAAGCTACGTCAGTGGCGTGAATCACAGCTAACCAGCTAACAGCGAACACAAGCACAACGCTATGAAATTGCATTCGTTACCAGCCATCAAAGGCTCAACACATCGGCACAAACGCCTCGGCTGCGGTCGAGGCAGCGGGCACGGAAAAACATCAGGACGCGGTCACAAGGGTATGAAAGCCCGTTCCGGCGGCGGAGTCCGCACAGGATTTGAAGGTGGACAAATGCCGCTCTACCGAAAGCTCCCTCACCGCGGCTTCCGCAACATCAACCGTGTCGAATTCGCCATAGTCAACCTGTCCTCCATCGAAAAAGTTGGCGGGACCGAGGTGGACCGCGATGCCTTGGTCAAAGCCGGCTTTCTGCGCAGAACCGCCACCCTGATAAAGGTGCTCGGTCAAGGGGAAATCACACGCTCTGTCACCGTTTCCGCCCATAAGTTTTCCGCTTCGGCGAAAGCCAGAATAGAGGCGGCAGGCGGCAAAGTGGTCGAATTGAAAGCGGAGGCGCACACAGAAGCTGAAAAAGCCGACGAGCCGGCGAAAGCCGAGGAGGCCGGCAACTAAAAAACTGGGCGCGACGGGCGATTCGCGATTTTTTCTTAAAAAATCTCGATGCCCTGACGAAATGCTATCCACCGAAGCATCTTCCCGTTCCCGAACCTTACCTCTTTCTCAATGTTTACGGGTTTTGTAAATTGTTGGAAAATACCGGAATTGCGGCGACGCCTGTTCGTCGCACTCGGGTTGCTTTTCGTCGCCCGCATCGGCGCGTGCATCCCGTTGCCCGGTATTGATCCCGCCAGACTGGAAGCCGCCTTGACAAAAGGCGCGGACAGTGCCTCCAGCGGGATTATCGCGATGTATAACCTCTTCACAGGAGGAGCGTTACTTCAGGGCGCGATTTTTGCCCTCGGCATCATGCCCTATATCAGTGCCAGCATTATCATGCAATTGATGGGTGCCGTCGTTCCATCGCTTTCACGCCTCCAACAAGAAGGTGACGCCGGTCGCCATAAAATTGCCCAGTACACGCGCTATTTGACCGTTCTTATCGCCGTTGTCCAAGGTGCCCTCCTCTCTTCCGCACTATCCAATCCCAACGGGGTGGCGCAAGTAATCGGGATCGCACAGTCTGAACCCATTGAACTCATCGTCATAAACAAACCGCTCTTCCTCTGCCTCGCCACCATCATCCTCAGTGCTGGTGCGTTGATAATGACTTGGCTCGGAGAACAAATCACCCAGCGCGGCATCGGCAACGGCACCTCCATTCTCATCACCGTCGGCATCCTCGCCGATTTACCCGGCGCGACAAAGCAGTTCTGGAGCGCGTTCGGCAAGTCGGTCGTCGGCGAAGTCAAAGTGCAATACGGTCTCGAACACGTTGTTGGTGTTATTCTTATGGGCATCATTGTCTATGGTCTGATGACGGCGGTCGCTCAGGCGCTCCGCAAGATACCTGTGCAATACGCGAAACGCCTCGTCGGGCGTAAAATGTATGGTGGGACAACTTCTTATCTGCCGCTGAAAATAAATTTCGCCGGTGTCATGCCGATCATCTTTGCCAGTGCCATACTTGCGTTTCCTTCGATGATGCTTTCGTGGGCGGCTTCCATGTTGCCCGAACTTGAGTTTTTGCGTGCAGGGAGCCAGCTGATGCAACGCGGGGGAAGCTGGGTTTACTACGTTTGCGAGGCGACGTTTATCTTTATGTTCAGTTATTTCTGGGTTTCGTTGATGTTCAAGCCGATACAGATTGCCGACGATTTGAAGAAAAACAGCGGCTACATTCCCGGAGTTCGACCGGGCGACCCCACCGCAAAATTTCTCGGATTTGTGATGTCACGCCTCACGCTCGCAGGCTCACTTTTTCTCGTCGGGATCGCACTCCTTCCCGATGTTCTCGCGGCGAAATTAAATTTTCCGCCCCGCCTCGCCTACCTTATGGGCGGCACCGGCGGTCTTATCGCCGTGGGCGTTTCGCTTGATACAATGGCGCAAATCGAAGCCATTCTCCTCCAACGTCATTACGAAGGCTTCCTCAAAAAAGGGCGCATCGGAGGTCTGAACATCCCCATGCCCACGCGTAAAGTAACGAACTATGGTGATGACCGGGGCATCGGTCGCCTCGGTATCATCTGCATCGTCATCCTCGCACTCGGAATTGCCGCCGCGATATCCAATTTCTATGTCGCCATGCCAGGCAAGCCGGGCTAACTTTTCCAAAACGCAAGCTTATGATACCGGTAAAAACGCCAGCAGAAATTGCGATTATGCGCCAAGTGTGCCGTGGCGCAGCACTTGTCTTGCAATACATCGAATCGCTCGTTCGCCCAGGTGTTTCAACCCTTGAGATCGACGAAGCTGCCCGAGATTACATGGCAAAACTCGGTGTCGAAAGTGCTTGTTACGGCTACAAGGTCGGTCGCCTCCCGCGCTTTCCGAGTTACACCTGCATTTCTGTCAACGAAGAGGTCGTTCACGGTATCCCATCGCGAAAACGCATTATCCGGCAAGGCGACGTCGTGTCTCTCGACGTAGTCGTGCGAGACAGCGGTTTTTTCGGCGACAACGCCCGCACCATCCTCGTCGAACCCGTTTCCAATGAAGTTCGCGCCTTGTGCCAGACCGGAGAAGAAGCCCTTTACCTCGGCATTGCCCAGGCACGGGCAGGCAATCGTGTCCACGACATTTCGCACGCCATCGAACGCCACGTCCGCTTTGGTAATTACGGAATCGTTGACCAATACGTCGGACACGGCATCGGACGCGAAATGCACGAAGACCCGCAGGTGCCGAATCAAGGCGCAGCCGGCACGGGCGCTTTGCTCAGACCTGGCATGACCATCGCAATTGAGCCAATGATAAATCTCGGCACAGGTGCCGTCACCGTCCTCTCCGACCGTTGGACGGCTGTCACAAAAGACAGCAAACCCTCCGTTCACTATGAGCACACCGTTCTCATTACCGACGGCGAAGCCGAAATTCTCACGATTGCCGTTTGAACTTTTTTCTTTCAAAACCGAACGATACTTGCACCTTGCTCGCCCCCTTCGGGAACTTCTTCCTCTTTTTCACAAACAACCAAACAGTCACAACAGTTACGTTTTATGCCTCGCCTACTTGGTGTCGATATTCCCAATAACAAGCGCGTCGAATACTCGCTCCGTTACATCTACGGTATCGGACCGGCACGCGCCGCCGAAATCGTTGCCGCACTCGGAATCAACCCCGCGCTGCGTGCCAACGAGCTTACCGAAGAGCAACTCAACAAAATTGTCGGCTACATCGTCGAACGCGGTTACCGCTGCGAAGGCGAATTGCGCCGCGAAATCGGACAAAATTTGAAGCGTTTCCAAGCCATCAAATGCTACCGCGGATTGCGCCACTACCGCGGTTTGCCCGTCCGCGGACAACGCACCCGCACAAATGCCCGCACCCGCAAAGGTGCCCGCAAAACCATCGGCGCCCTGAAAAAAGCCTCTTAACCTGTAACAACTTTTTTGCACATTATGAGTAAGGACGAGACGAACACCAACATTACCGCGCCCGTTGTGGAAACACCCGAGCCTGCCGCCAAGGCACCCGCGCCCCAGACTGCGCCGATTGCGGAGAAATCGCCAAAAAAAGAAAAAACCACCCCGCCCCCCGCTAAGGACGCTAAGGAAAAGGAAGCCGAAGTCGCATCCGAAAAATCTTCCGAAAAAAAGAAAATAACCGCCAAAGACCTCTTGTCCGAAGGTCTTGAAGACATAAAAATCCGCAAAGCCAAGGGTTCCAAAAACATTACCTCCGGCGTTTGCCACGTCCTCGCCACGTTTAATAACACCAAAGTCACCTTCACGGACAACCAAGGCAACGTCATCTCTTGGAGCACCGCAGGGAAAAATAATTTTCGCGGCTCCAGAAAATCCACCGCCTACGCCGCACAAGTCGTCTGCCAGGAAGCCGGCAGAGTTGCTATGTCCCACGGCCTCAAAGACGTATCCGTCAAAATCAAAGGCCCCGGCATGGGACGCGATAGCGCGATCCGCGCCCTCCAAAACCTCGGCCTCAACGTCACCAGCATTCTTGACGCCACTCCTGTTCCACACAACGGCTGCCGTCCGGCAAAACGCCGCCGCGTCTAATTCTCCCTCCCCTCTCAACACACTTTCCTCGCTCGGTTATGGCAAACCGGACGACCGTTTCAACCAGCCACAAAAAAACAAGTAACAACACATGTCCCGATACACAGGACCCACCAGCAGAATAAACCGCCGTTTCGGCCAAAACATCTTCCCTCCTTGCAAAGCGGAGGAACGCGCACCCTACCCGCCCGGCGTCCACGGTCCCACCAGACGCCGCAAAGTCTCCGAATACGGCGTCGGCCTCTCCGAAAAACAAAAACTGCGCTTCATGTATGGCCTCAACGAAAAACAATTTCGTCTCACCTTCGCACGCGCCAAACGCCAAGGGGGCGTCACCGGCGAAAATTTCCTCCGCCTCCTTCACCTCCGCCTCGACAACGTCGTTTACCTGTTAGGCTTCGTTCGCACACGCCGCGCCGCACGCCAATTCGTCGCCCACGGCCACATCGCCGTCAACGGCCACAAAGTTAATATACCAAGCTACACCTGCGCCGCAAACGACGTCATTGAAGTCCGCTCCAAGGCATCCTCACGCCAACTCGCCAGCCGCGGAGTCGAAGAAAATCAACAACGCGTCGTCCCAGCCTGGCTCACCGCCATCACAAACGACACCTTCAAAGGAACCGTCAACCGCCTTCCGGTCTCGGAAGAACTCCCCGTAGATGTCAACGTCCAGTTGATCGTCGAGTTCTATAGCCGCTAATCACCGCCGAAAATCTTTCAACAAGGATAAACTCATGCCAAAACGACTCGGAAAATTTGAACTCCCAAAAGCCCTCAAAAAGGACGAAACGGTATCCAACGCGACTTACGTCAAATTCGTTGCCGAACCCTTTGAAACAGGCTACGGACACACCATTGGCAACTCTCTGCGACGCGTGCTTCTCAGCTCCATCGAAGGCGCCGCTATCAGCTCCATCAAAATCGATGGCGTCCAGCACGAGTTTCAATCCATAGACGGAATTATCGAAGATGTCACAGATATTGTCCTCAACTTGAAAAAAATCCTTTTCAAAGCTCAAAAACGCGAAACTTACAAAGTATCAATCGAAGTTGACCGTGAAGGCGTTGTCACTGCCGCAGACATCCAACTTGCACCTAACCTAACCATTGTTAATACCGATCAGGTCATTTGCACCATTGATAGAAAACGACGCTTCTATGTAGAGATGGACGTCAGAGTCGGTCGCGGCTGGAGTCCAGCCGATGACAATAAAAACCCAGACCAATCCATCGGCGTTATCCCCGTAGATTCGCTCTTCAGTCCCGTTAAACTCGTCAAATACGCCGTGGAAAACACCCGCGTCGGACAGATGACAGATTAC
This sequence comes from Puniceicoccales bacterium, assembly GCA_031269335.1. GTDB lineage: Bacteria > Verrucomicrobiota > Verrucomicrobiia > Opitutales > UBA953 > CALNBE01. The sequence continues at coordinate 1,267 of JAISZI010000040.1, read as the reverse complement.
GACAAACTTATCCTCGAAATCTGGACCGACGGACGCATAACCCCGGACGAAGCACTCGCCGAAGCCGGCGCCATCCTCCGCCTCCACATCGACATTTTCGCAGGCACATCCTCCCGCGAAATTGAATTTGAGACAGACGGCAAAGAAGTAAGCACCGAGCAAAACCGCCTTCGCAAACTCCTGAACATGTCGGTAAACGAGATCGAACTCTCCGTCCGCGCCGCCAATTGCCTCAATAACGCCAACATCACCACCGTCGGCGAACTCGTTATGAAAACAGAACCGGAAATGCTCCGATACCGAAACTTCGGCAAAAAATCACTCAACGAAATTAAAAACAAACTCGACCAACTCGGTCTCTCCCTCGGCAAACAAATCGACGAACGCCTCCTCGACAAAGCAAAATAAACGATTCCTTCAAAAACGGGACAAGCCGTGCCAGAGCACATTGTCCTGTTTTTGCTTTTTTAACACCGTAACCTTGAACTCACAGAAACATGAGACACCGAAAGCATAAATTTCAACTCGGCGTAAAACGCGAACACCGCACCGCCATCGTATCCTCCCTCGCCGCCGCCCTTTTCACTCACGGGCGCATCCAGACCACACTCACAAAAGCAAAAGCACTGCGTCCCTTTGCCGAAAAAATAATCACTTACGCAAAAAAAGCCGCCCTGTCAGACGAAGCCATCACCAAGCTCCACTACCGCCGCCTCGCAATCGCCCGGGTCCGCGACGGCGACGCCGTAAAAAAACTCTTCACAGAACGAGCTTCCGAATTTTTGAAACGCCCAGGCGGTTATACCCGCATCTACAAACTCGGCACCCGCATCGGCGACGCAGCGGAAACAGCCCTCATCGAACTCATTCCGGCAAATGACGAGGGCTATAAAAAAACCAAAAAACCCCTGCGAAAAACCCCCGCAAAGAAAAAAGCCCCAAAAACAAATTCCGCCCCCAAACCAACCCCAACCGCTGAAACCGCCGCCGTCGCGGAAACCACTTCCGCTCCGACCGAAACTGCCTCAGCTGCGACTGAGACCGCCTCTGCCGTTACCGAAACCACTTCAGCTGCGACCGAAACCACCACCCCCACCGCGACATGAGGATTCGATATCACGCATGAACGTGATCGTTGCGCCTGCGCCGCCGCCGCTTCCGCCGGCACGGCGAATTGCAGGTGCTGCAAAGTTTCGGTGGCGATGCCCGTGCGCTCTGACATAAGTCGTAAGGCGTTGCCTTGCTTGGAGACACTACCGGCGAACGC
>JAISZI010000013.1 GCA_031269335.1 Puniceicoccales bacterium | reverse complement strand
CAATCGTGTAGCCTGCGCGGGTGAGTCTATCGCGCAAGAGGGCGGTCTCGGTCTGGTTCAGGCGGCAGCCAAGCGTGTGAAGCGAAGCCCGCCGCAGTGGCGCGGCGGCGGTAGCTGAGCAAGTCTCTCCGGTTTGGGAATTTTCCATGCCGCCCGCGCAATTTCGCTTTGTGGTTCTGTGGTCTTTTCCGCGCCATGCGCAGGCTGTCGTTGCTATGGAGATGGCGGCGCGTTCAAGCGTCCACCCGGACGACATCTGTTGAAGATGAGATAGCGTCCGCCACTTCAAGAACCACTTCGGAAGCGGTCTCTACGACGGGACCGAGCAGCTCTTGTAAAACGTCGCACGCGCTGTAGCTGTCGGCACCGTTTTTCAAAAAGCGGGCAATATCCGCGAGAGAATCGCCGACGGTGGACACCATGCTTTCGGCGGCTGTTTCGATATTTTCGACGGCTTCACCGAGGTCTTCCACGGCGTTTTCAAGGTTTTCGACGACGTGGTTCACGCAATCGACGACATTTTCAACGTGTTTGCCGACGCTGGCGGCGGCGCGTTTCCGGATTTGTCCGAAACCGGCGGCCGCCATAAGCCCATTGCAAAGACACATGCGTTTTTCGGCGTTTTCCGGTTTGCCGCCTTTGCGCGTGTAGCTTTCGACCGGTTCGCTCGCGCAGCGAAAGCCTGTGGAGCCGTCGGGGCGTTTATAGGCAAGTCGCAAGTAGCCCATGTCGCAAATGCGGCGACGCGCTTCATAAACTCCTTTTTCTGAGAGGGTTCCTTCGACTTGGGCGACCTTGAAAGGGAAACCTGTCGGCGAAGCAAACGGATCGGTGAAAATGCGGGCGGTGCGGGACTTCGCCAACGCGATGAGTTTCTTTTTGAGCGAAGGTGCCATGCCGGACTCCTCGCAACAGGCAAACGCCGTGCCGATCTGGACGCCGGCGGCTCCGGTGGCTTTCGCCTCGGCAATCTTTTCCGCCGTGGCGAACCCGCCTCCAATCCAAAATGGCAGACCGACAGCGGCTATCTTATCCAGCTCCGGCACGTCGCGTTTTCCGTAGATAGGCTCGCCGTCGGCTGTGAGCTGGAGCGGTCCACGCGGTGGCGCGTTGTGCCCGCCGGCGACAGCGGTTTCCACGACAAAGCCGTCCACCTTCCCACTTGCTTTTTTGGCAAGCGAGGTGGCGAGTGTTGCCGAAGTGATGATGGCAAGGAACTTAGGGCGTTTCAACTTAGGCGCTGGACGTCCAAGGAACTCCGAAGGGTCGAAGGTGCATTCGCCTTCGACGCCGCCTTCGACGTCGAATTTGACGGAGGCGGGGCGCCCTTCGGCAAAGTTGTCAAGAATGCCTGGGACGTGGCGCGGGATTCCTGCGCCCATGAGCACATAGTCCACTCCGGCAAGCATTGCCCCATAAAGCGAGGCAAGTTGCGGGATACGGATTTTGTCGAGCAAGTTGATGCCGATGGTGGTGCCGTGTGTCTCGCCGCGAGCCAGCTCCACCTCGCCGAAGCAGGCGAGGACGGTGGCGTCTTGCACGACGCGGTCACTTTTCTCGGAAAACACCGGCAAAAGGCGGTAGGGCGCATCGGCTTTTTTACCTCCGGGGATAAACCAACGGTCGATGAAACGCTGCGCGATCTCCTGCACCGGAAATTTCTTGTAGGCGGTGCGCAGCACCCCCTCCTTGTCCCCGTCTTGCAAGATACGCACATGCACAGAGTCGATTGCGGTGCCGGAAACGACGCCGATCTGCCCCCTGCGGGCGACCGCACGTGCGAGGCGCCAGTTGGAAATGGCTATCCCCATGCCGCCTTGGATGATTTGTGGAAAGTTCATGTGTCGCGATCGGAGCAGTCGGAGACCGCCCCAGATTGGAAAAATTGTTTTTGGTTTTGTGAAAGCTGAACCATGAAAAAGCAGGGGTTGGCGTATGCCTTCTTGCGCGGCTTTTTCAAGAGTTTAATCAAGGAAAAATCGGACGCCTCGTGGGTGCTCGCCAAAGAGTTAAACGGGAGATTCTGTCGGGAGTTAGGCGCGTCCGTCTCCTTTAGCCATTATCACTACATTATTCCTGCGGCGGATAATTTCTGTTGAGCGCGATAACAAACCGCCTATCTGTCCAACCGTGAATGTTTCCGCGACCGATTCTGAGCATGGCAACGGGTTTGAAGACGGAATCGTCGTCTCGCGCGCCGACGCCGTTATCAACTGGGTGCGCAGCCACTCCGTCTGGCCGATGCCGATGGGATTGTCGTGCTGTGCCATTGAGTTAATGGGGGTCGGCGGCTCGCGCTTTGACATCGGTCGTTTCGGAATGGAGGTCATGCGGTTTTCGCCACGCCAATCTGACTGCATGGTAGTCGCCGGCACCGTCACCCTTAAAGTCGCTAAAATCGTGCAACGCCTCTTTGAGCAAATGGCGTCGCCAAAATGGGTGGTCGCGATGGGCGCATGCGCGTCTTCCGGCGGGCTTTTCCGCACCTACTCCGTCCTGCAAGGCGTGGATAAGATACTGCCCGTGGACGTCTATATCTCTGGTTGCCCGCCAAAACCGGAGGCGTTGCTCGACGGCATGCAGCTTCTTCAGGAAAAAATCCGCCGCGAACAATCTTTCCGAGGCCTGCTCCGTGCCCGTTGACGCTTCCCTCCGCGCCTTCCGCCATGAAAAACCAATCCTTGCAAGACGAACTTTGCGCCCAATTCCCCTTTCTCACCCCGCGTATCGGCGGAGCGGACGCCACCCCCGCCGTCAACGTTCCCCCGGCTAAGTTGCGGGAATTTGTCGCCGCACTGCGCGAAACAGAGGGCTTCGACACGCTCGCCGACCTCGCCGGTTGCGACTGGGGTGTGGGCATCTCGCCGCGCTTCAGCGTCATTTACCACTTTCAACGCTCCCTCACCCGCGAATACCTCCGCATCGCCTGCGCGGCGTCAGACGATAACACACCCACCTTGCCCAGCCTTGCCTCCCTCTACCCCGCCGCAAACTGGCTGGAGCGAGAAGCCGCCGACCTGTTCGGCTTTTGCTTCGACGGGCACCCCGACCCCCGCCCCCTTTTGCTCTGGGAAGGTTTCCAAGGGCATCCGCTCCGCAAAGATTTCCCGCTCGCTGGCACGGACACGACAAGCTCGCCGTTTTAAGATTGCCGCCGCAAGACGCCCACTTACGCTTCCGCCCCTTTCATGTCCACAAAGCAAGTTGTCAGGCCGAAAATTCGCAGCTTCATCTGTGTCTCCGCGCACCCCGAAGGATGTGCTGCACATGTGCGAGAACAAGCAGACTATATCCGTGCGCAAAAGCCACTTCGCAACGGTCCCCGTTCTGTTCTCATTCTTGGCGCGTCCACGGGCTACGGTCTCGCCTCGCGCATCGCCCTCGCCTACGGCTGCCGCGCCGCCACCCTCGGCGTTTTTTTTGAAAAACCTTGCGAAAACGGACGCCCTGCCTCCGCCGGCTGGTATAACACCGCCGCATTCGAGTCCAACGCACACCGCGATGGCATCTGGGCAAAATCCCTCAACGGCGACGCTTTCTCCGAAGAAATAAAAGAAAGAACGATTTCCCTCATTAAAAAAGAAATGCCCAAAATAGACCTCGTGATCTACTCACTCGCGTCCCCGCGCCGCGTTGACCCCGCCACAGGCATCACGCACCGGTCTGTCCTCAAACCCGTCGAAAAACCGTTTTCTTCCAAAACCCTCGATACCGACAAACACGTCGTCGAAGAAATCACCATCTCTCCCGCCTCCGAAGAAGAAGTCGCCGACACCATCAAGGTCATGGGCGGCGAAGATTGGCTCCTCTGGATGAACGCCCTCGACGAAGCAGGCGTGCTCGCCGAAGGCTGCAACAGCGTCGCTTATTCCTATATCGGTCCCGAAGTCACGTGGCCGGTCTATAAAAACGGCACCATCGGACGCGCCAAAAAAGACCTCGAACGCGCCGCACGCGCCATTGACGCCCTCCTCAAAATCCACCGCGGTCGCGCCTTCATCTCCGTCAATAAAGCCGTAGTGACCCAAGCCAGCTCCGCCATTCCGGTCGTCCCGCTTTATATCGCCCTCCTCTTCAAGGTGATGAAACAACACAACCTCCACGAAGACTGCATTCAACAGGTGTGGCGCCTCTTCTCGACGCAGATTTACAACGACAATTTCCTCGACTTCGACGAAGCCGGTCGCGTGCGCCTTGACGACTGGGAATTGAGCAAAGCCGTGCAGGAAGAAGTTTTCTCGCTCTGGCCAAGTGTAACCACAGAAAACCTCAACGAATTGACCGACTACGCGGGCTACCAAAACAATTTTCTGAAACTCTTCGGCTTCGGTATCCCCGAAATAGACTACGACGCCGAAGTCGAAATTGATGTGCCCATAGCCCTTGCCTGACAACGCATTAAAGGCAAAGCACGCCGGAGACGCGCCGCCTATTTTTGCTTATTTTCGCCAGCCCGTCCGCCAACGGCACCTTTCGCCGCTGCCGCCTCTGCCTTCAATAATTCCCTCAACTTCACCCGCGACACTTCCAGCTTCGGCGACTTGCTCGCGCCCACGATCCGCTCCGCTTCTACCCGCCGCCCAAGCCTGATCAGCACCCGCGCCCGATACAGACTCGCCATCTCGCGCTCCAGCGGCGACGAAGCCTTGCGGGCAACCGAATCCCACACCGCCAGGGCACGCATCCAATCCGGCTTCTCACAATCAAAGAAACTCTCCGCAAACCGCCAAAGATAGCCCATTTCCGCAGGATTCAAAACAGAGGCGCGCTCAAACGCCGCCTGCATCTTCGCGTCGCACTCCCGCCGCGTTAGCAAGCGGTCCCCCGTAATATGCGGCTGATAAACAGACAAAAACTCCCCCAAATGGTAGTGATAAATCGCCGTCTTCGACTCCAATTCCACCGCCTTCTCCAATAACTTAAACGCTACGGCGTATCTGCCTTCCTCCGCAGCATAAGCACCTAATTGATGCTTAATTAACGCACAATCCGGCATCAACTTATCCGCCTTCTCAAACCACACATTGGCACCCGCCCTGTCGTCAATTAAGCGCAAAAATTTTCCGTAGAGAATCATCACTGCCGCTTCATTCGGACGTGTCCGCAGCAGTGTCTCATAACGTTGCGCAATTTCGCGGACACGCCGCTCTTTCTCCGCATCGGGCAGACGCCTCGTTTCCGGATCGCTCTGCAAACGCGAAAACAAGGCCGCCTGATCATTCAAAATACTTTCCAAAATCCGCGCATCCGCCTCATTTCTCAACGAAACCGCCGACTCGGTCGCAACGGTCGTCGCTGCCACAGCCTCCGCCTCAAACGCACCCAAAGCAAGGAGCAACCCAAACGAAAATTGAAGAAAACGCCGCATAACATCCCCCGTCTTAACCCGCACAATGACCACCGCCGCAACAAGCACGCGCCGGATTGTGCCGGCACGCGCAACCCGCCGAATGGACATGCCCGCCACCGCCGTCCCGCATGGCAAACGCCGATAGTTGCTTCTCCAAGTTCTCCCCTCCGCAATTCGGACACTGCGGCGGACGCGCCGCACTCACAAGAAGCTCCGACACTTGCAAACAGTCCCGACATTCAAATTCGTAAAGTGGCATGATCACGCGAGCGAAATGCCCGCAAGCGCTCCCGCAACTCCTAAATAATCCTCCGAAAAAATTACCTCGTTTCAGTGCCCCTGCACACACCCACACGGTTTTCGGCAGCCTCCTCGGTCCCCGTCAGATTTATGTTTATATTTACCTCAGGCATAAAAATTAGTGGGCAAATTATTGAAAAGGTCTTGACGCGGCGGACATGGCAGGCATTGTTGGCGGTCTTGGAGGCAACCACTTCTCAAAAGGGGGAAAGAGAAGTGCGTAGGCACGGGAATCCCGACCGGTTCCACTTCCTCGAAGACC
>JAISZI010000044.1 GCA_031269335.1 Puniceicoccales bacterium | reverse complement strand
ATTCTCCCTCAAAACCGCCGAAGTCATAGCATTACTTGCGCACCCTGCCGTGCGCCCTCGGCTTTTACGCCTCCTGCTACCCGCAACCCCGCTAAACAAGGGCATCTTGGCTCATTTTCGCTTACGTCAGCTACGCCAGAAATGCCCGCTTACCGCTGGACTCGCCGCCACCCATAGTATTCGCCGGAGCTCTGTCATGTCGCCGGATGCGCTCAATCCCTTGGAACTTTGTCCATGCGCGGTCAAGCGTCGCAAGCCCTATGCCGAGTGCCATGACGTCGTCGTCGTGCGGGAAGCCTTCTGCCTTTCCCTTGTCGTTTATGGTAAAGTTCCAGAGCTGGTCTATGATGTTGCCGTCTGGCAAATCCAGCCCGCCGCCCGCTTCGTTTTGCGTCCGCAACGCCGCGCCAATAGCGTCTATGAGCACTCGCCGCGTGCCGCCGTCGCCCGCGCTTGTGTGCCAGCCCAACTGCTTTTCTCTCCTCTGCGTGCGCTCGTCGAAAACTTCCCTCTGGTAAATGCCTATCCCCAATTGTTCCTCTTGGATGCGCCGTTTTAGCGAGTTTACCACGGACAGACCGGGGTTGTTGACCTCCGGCACAATGAGTGCACTGCCGTAATAAAGCGAAAGCCGCAGCAACTGTTCGACAAAAACATCGGCATCATCGCGGTTCCCGTAGCGCGTCCGCGCCACCACAGCCGGACGCCACCACTTGCCCGCCTCGTCGAGAAACCCCTTGCGCAACACCAACGCCACATTGCAGTCAGGATCGCGCCCGTGCTGCTGACTCGCGCCGGTGCACACGTCCGCCGCAACCAAATACGTCCGCCCCTCCTCCGGCTCGCGCCAGCGCAAAAACTCGGCAAACTCGCCCCCCGCGCCCACCCGCCAGCGCACCCGCCGCGACCGCAACCCCGCTCCCTCGCCGGAGATTTCCAAGTGCCCCCGCTGCGGCTCCACCGGCGTCAACTCTCGCAAAAACACATCGGCAAACCTCAACCGCCCACTCGTCAAAAACGCCGTCTGCCACGAACGCGGATACTCCTGTTCAAACATTTCCGCGTCCCCTTCGAGTTCCGTGCTTATCTTCATCCGCCGCCACGCGATTTTCTCGAAGCTTGCGCGAGGGTCTGACATAAGTTCCTCTTCATTAGAGCTAAGCGTCTGTTTTATTTGTCTTTTCTGCTCCGGGGACAGGGAGATTGAGCATTCCTCGAAGTCCAGCCAGGGCACGAAAACCCGAATATACTGCCCCGCCACCAACTCCCCCGCCTCCCACCGCCTCTTATATTCATGGAAATCAAGCGCGAGCATCCACCGGTCGTAAAATGTCCCGTGTTTGCCGTTCGCGGTGCTCTCCAAAATAACCGTAGTCCCCGCCTTTTCGTGAACGCACGCCAGAGCACCTTTTAGGACGCGGCTGTCGTTGGCGGCACTGTGCGGATTGTGATTCCAAAACGCCACCTCCGTCGCCACCAAGTCCTGCAAAGTCGCCGAACGCCCGCTGTCCGCCACATTCGCCGTCTTCGGCTCCGCGAGCGAACCATTGCGGAACACAATCGCCGTCGAAGACGCACCCGCCCCATTATCCGGCACCCCCCACCCGTCAAACTTGTCGTGTTTCAGGTAGGTTTTAATTTTTCCCAAAACATTGCCTGCCTGCCAGTCCTTCCCCCCGATAAGCAACGCCCGTTTCGGCTCCCTCCGCAGGTCGCAATAAACAACCGCCCCCGCAAAGGTAGTCGAACCCTTCTGCCTCGGTTTAAGCACACAAATCCTCACCGGCAACCCCCTCTCCCTCAACCAGATAACAACAGAATTTATCTCCCTTTGCAGCACATTGCCCCTAAGTTTCCCCTTCTCGATAAAACCCCCGCCATCTCCCTCCACCTTCGCGAACAATTCAAACCAAGCCAGCGTGTCCCCCCGCACCGCCTCCCTAAGCAAAGACTCTCCAAGTTTTTTCTCGTCCATTATGTAAACAACTGAAACTAAAACGCATAACTAACGCAAACTCAATCCCATCCCCAGTTCCTCCGGGGCGCGGGGAGAGAGGGTTACTGTCCGGCAGTTCCGCTACGCTTCACTGCCGGTTATTCACGTTATCCCCCTTCGGGGGATTTCAATTCCACTTTCTCCCCTTCGGGGAGACCGCCCTCTCCTCCTCCTCCTCTCCTCCCTCCTATTTCCTTTTCCCGTGCACCCTACGCACCCACACCCGTACCGACAACGCATCCCAATTCACCCGCGCCAACGGCGCATTCTAAGATAGTCCAAGGCAACGCCCCGGGTATTTTGGAAACCAGAAAAATCAGAAGCCCCAAAGGGGCGGCTCTAAGATAGCCCAGGGCAACGCCCTGGGTATTTGGGAAGCCAAATCTCCCCCTCCTTCACGCCCCTTTGGGGCGCGAAGGAGGGGGGTGTGTTTAGGGGGCGCTGGTTCTGGTTTTGAAGCCGAGGTGTTCGGCGGAGCCGAGGCGGACGTCGAGGCAGAGGGATTGCATCTCTTTCATGAGGACGTTGAAGGATTGGGGGGTGCCTGCGGAGAGGCTGTTGTCGCCTTTGACGAGTTGTTCGTAGATTTTGGTGCGGCCTGTGACGTCGTCGGATTTTACGGTGAGGAGTTCTTGGAGGGTGTAGGCGGCGCCGTAGGCTTCGAGTGCCCAGACTTCCATTTCGCCGAGGCGTTGGCCGCCGTATTGGGCTTTGCCGCCGAGGGGTTGTTGGGTGATGAGGCTGTAGGGGCCGACGGCGCGGGCGTGGATTTTATCGGCTACGAGGTGGTTGAGTTTCATCATATAGATGTAACCGACGACGACGTCTTGGTCGAAAGGTTCGCCGGTGTGGCCGTTGTAGAGGAGGGATTTGCCGCTTTCCGGGAGATTGGCTTTTTTAAGGTGTTCTCGGATGACGGGTTCGGGGATGCCGTCAAAAATGGGGGTGGCGACTTTGATGCCGAGTTTGGAGCAGGCCCAGCCCATGTGGGTTTCGAGGACTTGGCCGACGTTCATGCGTGAGGGGACGCCGAGGGGGTTGAGGCAGATGTCAATGGGGGTGCCGTCGGGGAGGTAGGGCATGTCTTCGACGGGGACAATGCGGGCGACGACGCCTTTGTTGCCGTGGCGTCCTGCCATTTTGTCGCCGACTTGGATTTTGCGTTTTGCGGCGACATAGACTTTGACGTTTTTGATGGCTCCGCCTTCGTCTTCGCCTGCTTCGATGCCTTCGTTTTTGCGTTCGCGTTCGGCTTCGAGGTCGTCGAAACGGTGTTGGTAGCTGTCCACGATTTCCATTATTCTTATTTTTACTGGGGATGGGTCTATTTGGATGTTTTTGTGGACGGAGGCGAGGCGGCGGAGGAGGGTTTTGGTGATTTTGCGGTTGGCGGGAATGATGACTTCGCCGGTTTCGCCGTTGGTGACGTCGAGGGGAATTTTTTCGCCGAGGAGGATGTTGGAGAGTGCTTCGGTGAGGTCGTCGCGGTGTTTATCTACTTGGGCGCGATAGTCTTCGTTGACTTTTTTGAGTTGGCGGCGTTGGTCGGTGGGGGAGAGTTTGCCTGCGTCTTTGTCGATGCGGCTGGAGACTTTGACGTCCATGACGATGCCGAAGACGCCTGAGGGGACGACGAGGGAGGTGTCTTTGACGTCGGCGGCTTTTTCGCCGAAGATGGCGCGGAGGAGTTTTTCTTCCGGGGCGAGTTCTGTTTCGCTTTTGGGGGTGATTTTTCCGACGAGGATGTCGCCTGGTTTGACTTCGGCGCCGACGCGGATGACGCCGTCGCGGTTGAGGTTGCGGAGTGCTTCTTCGCCGACGTTGGGGATGTCGCGGGTGATTTCTTCTGGACCGAGTTTGGTGTCGCGGGCGGTGACGTCGAATTCTTCAATGTGGATGGAGGTGAAAACGTCGTCTTTGAGGAGGCGTTCGCTGAGGAGGATGGCGTCTTCAAAGTTGTATCCGTTCCAGGGCATGAAGGCGACGAGGACGTTGCGGCCGAGGGCGAGTTCGCCGTTGTCGGTGCCTGCGCCGTCTGCGATAATTTGACCTGTCTTAATTTTTTGTCCCTTAGTGACTATGGGTTTTTGGTTAAAGCAGGTGGCGGCGTTGGAGCGGAGGAATTTGCGCAAGTCGTAGATATAGAGACCTTTTTTGGGGTCGCTTTTAGCTTTTTTGTCGAGGTTGGCGGGTGGGGTGCCGTCTGGGGTGATGATGATGCGTTTGGCGTCCACTTGGGCGACAATGCCTGGGGCGATGGCGGTGACGACTGTGCGGGAGTCGATGGCGATGCGGTCTTCGATGCCGGTGCCGACGTAGGGTGCTTCGGTTTGAAGGAGGGGGACGCCTTGGCGTTGCATGTTGGAACCCATGAGGGCGCGGTTGGCGTCGTCGTGTTCGAGGAAGGGGATGAGGCCTGCGGCGACGGAGACGACTTGCTTGGGTGAGACGTCCATGTAGTCCACGTCTTTGGGGTCAATTTCTAAAACTTCGTCGCGGTAGCGGACGGTGACGCGGCCGGCGAAAACGCCGTTTTCGTCGATCTCGGAGTTTGCCTGGGCGACCTTGTAGTTTTCTTCCTGGTCGGCGGTCATGTATTCGATGCGGTCTGTGACGCGGCCTTTTTCGACTTTGCGATAGGGGGCTTCGATGAAGCCGAAGTCGTTGACGCGTGCGTAGGTAGAGAGCGAGTTGATGAGGCCGATGTTGGGACCTTCCGGGGTTTCGATGGGGCAAATGCGTCCGTAGTGGGAGGGGTGGACGTCGCGGACTTCAAAGCCGGCGCGGTCGCGGTTGAGGCCGCCTGGTCCGAGGGCGGAGAGGCGGCGTTTGTGGGTGATTTCGGAGAGGGGGTTTATTTGGTCCATGAATTGGGACAGCTGTGAGCGGGCGAAGAAGTCGCGGACGACGGTGCTAAGTGCTTTGGGGTTAATGAGTTTTTGAGGGGTTACGGTATCGACGCTTTGGTCGTACATGGACATGCGTTCGCGGACGAGGCGTTCGGTGCGGGCGAGGCCCATGCGGCATTGGTTGGCGAGGAGTTCGCCGACGTTGCGGATGCGGCGGGCGCCGAGGTGGTCAATGTCGTCAATAATTCCGTCGCCGGCTTTAAGGCGGCAGAGGTATTTGGTGGATTCGACGATATCGGCGGCGGAGATGGTGCGTGCGGCGAGGTCCACGTTCATGCCCAATTTTTGGTTGAGTTTGTAGCGGCCGACGCGTCCGAGGTCGTAGCGTTTTGGGTCGTGGAAAAGGCGTTTGATGAGGTTGCGGGCGTTTGGAATGGTTGGTGGTTCGCCCGGGCGGAGTTTTTTGTAAATATCTTTGAGCGCTTCTTCTTCGTTGCGGGTGGGGTCTTTTTTGAGGGAGCGGATGATGGCGCCGTCGTCCACGGAAGTGTCTATGGCGTGGAGGGTTGCGATACCAATTTTTTCGATGGCGCGGACGATCGTCTTTGTGAGAGGTTCAAAGGCGCGGGCGAGGACGATGCCTCTTTCGGCGTCCACAATATCTTCAATAAGGATATATTTTGAGATGTCATCAATTTCGAGCATCTTCTTAACTTTTATATCTTGGGTGGTATAGAAGAGGTTAAGGATGTCATTATCAGCACTATATCCGAAGGCGCGCAGGAGGGTGGTGATGAGGAAGCGGCGGCGGCGGCGGCGTTTATCGAGATAGACGTAGAGGAGGTCTTGTTGGTCGAACTGGACTTCGATCCAGGTGCCGCGGTCTGGGATAATGCGGAAGGCGTGGAGGATTTTGCCGCTGGAGTGGGTGGATTCTTCGAAGCTGATGCCTGGGCTGCGGTGGAGTTGGCTGACGACGACGCGTTCGGCTCCGTTGACGATGAAGGAGCCGCTGGCGGTGATCATAGGAATTTCGCCCATGTAAATTTCTTCATCTTTGACGACGGATTCTTCGCGCAGGCGCAGTTTGAGCGTGAGGGAGATAGAATAGGTGACGCCTTCGCGGATGGATTCGGTCTCGGAATTTTTTGGACCGGCGAGGCTGTAGCTGACATATTCGAGTTTGCAGCGGCCGTCATAGCTTTCAATGGGAAACACTTCACGGAAAACGGCTTCCAGACCAACGTCTTTGCGCTGATTGGGTGCGGCGTCGCGTTGCAAAAACTCCACATAGGAGTTTAGCTGATTTTCTATAAGGTTGGGGGGTGGGATGACCTCCCGTAGTTTCCCGAAGTTGATGCGTTCAGACATGATGTCGGATGGATTAGAAGTGTTCGCGGATTGTTGGTTGGTGACTGAAGAAGAGGAGAAAAGAGCATAAGAACCCAGCGGGCAAGGGGTTTCCTTGTCCGCGTGGCGTATCTATGCGGGGGAGGCGAAGCTCCGGGCGTTATTTGACTTCGACCTTGGCACCGGCGGCTTCGAGCCGTTTTCGGATGTCGGCTGCTTCGTCCTTCGAGACGTTTTCTTTGACGGGCTTGGGAGCATTATCAACAAGGTCTTTGGCTTCTTTAAGTCCGAGGCTGGTGATGGCGCGGACTTCTTTGATGACGTTGATGGCGCTGGTTCCTTTTGAGAGGAGGATGACGCTGAACTCCGTTTGTTCTTCGACGGGGGCGGCTGCGGCTGCTGGTCCGGCGGCTGCGGCCACGGGAGCGGCGGCGCTGACGCCCCACTTGGTTTCTAGTTTCTTAACGAGCGCGGCGGCATCGAGGATGCTCAGGTTGCTCAGGAACTCTATTACTTGTTCTTCGTTTATGTCTGACATGTTTGGTTGTTTCCTTGAAGTGTTAGCGTTCGTGCTACGAACATTTGAAGGCAGGTGCCTCTAACGGGTTTCGTTGGATGTTGGTTTTTTTCTGGCTGTTGTCTGTTGGGACTTTGGCTGGAAAGTGGATTTGTTGGGTTGGGATCAGGCGGCGGTTGCTTCGCCGGCTGCTGCTTCGTCTTTTTCTTTTTTGGCGACGAGGAGGCGGACGATCTGCGAAGCAGGCGTGCTGATGAGTGCAAGGATTTGGGCGCGGATGCCGTCCAGGGAAGGCAGTTTAGAAAGTTCTTCGATTTCAGCTTTTGAGAGTATTTTGTCGTCGAGCACTCCGACTTTGACTTCGAGGCGTGCTTTATCTTCAAAGAATTTCACGATTACCTTGGCGACGCCGGGAGGGTTGTTTCCTCCGGTGACGAGTGCGGTGTGTCCGGCGAGGTGCGCGCCGAGGTCTGGCAAACCAGATTGTTTCGCAGCGATATTGAAGATGGTGTTCTTGACGACGTGATACTCGGCGCCGTGTTCGCGCAGGAGGGCGCGCACGGTGGCGGCGTCTTGCACGGTGACGCGGGTGAAGTCTGCAAGCAGCAGGTATTTTGACTTGGCGAGGTGGGCTGCCACCTCGTCTATGAGAAATTGTTTTTCCGGTCGCATGGATGTGGTTTTCCCGTTTTTGAGTTGAGTGTTAGGCGTCGGCGGTGACGGTGCTGTAGGGTTTGGTGTCGATTTTGATTCCCGGCGACATTGTGGCACTCAGGGTAATTGACTTGATGAAACGTCCTTTGAAAGAGGCTGGTTGTGCTTTGACGAGGGCGGCGAGGGCGGCGTCTATATTTTCGGCGAGGTGTTGTGCGCTGAAGGAGCGTTTGCCGACGACGATGGCGATGTTTGCCGTTTTATCCATTTTGAATTCGATGCGCCCTGCGCGCACTTCTTTCACGGTTTGGGGGATGTTGTCGGAGACGGTGCCGCTCTTTGGGTTCGGCATCAAGTTGCGCGGACCGAGGATGCGGGCGACTTTGCGCACGTCTTTCATTGCGGGCGTCGTCGCGACGGCGACGTCGAAATCGAGCCAGCCGCCGCTGATTTTTTCGATCAGGTCGGTCAGACCGGCGAAGTCTGCTCCTGCGTCGAGGGCGACTTTTGGGTTGTCGGTGAAGACGAGGACGCGGATTTTTTTGCCGCTGCCGTTGGGCAGCGAGACGGTGCCACGCACCATTTGGTCGGATTGCCGAGGATCAACGCCGAGGTGGGCGGAGATTTCGACGGTTTCATCGAACTTTGGGATGGGCAGTTTGACGAGCAGATCGATGGCTGCGGCGACGGCGTGCGTCTCCGCGAGGTCACCGGCGGCGGTGAGGGCGGCGCGGTAGCGTTTGGACTGTTTTCTTGACATAGCGACTATTGTGAGTCTCCTGCGTTGCGCAGTGATGTTTGTTTTGTGTTAAGGAACGGGCGTGATTACCCGTGAGGCGCGGGGTTAATGGTGTTTTCTCGAACAATAGCAAGAAGTTTTTTTGGGGAATGTGAAAATCAGCGGTTATGCGCCCGAAAATGTTACATTTCGTTGAGTCATTTTCGCAGCGGGCGTGTCTTCCTTATTGCGAAAGAGCACACCGAAACCGAGACCTTCATGCCGATAGAAACCGCAAATGCCGCTTCCGAAACTGAGATGTTGCCGAAAGTCAGACTTGATCTGGTGCGCAAGTATAATGTGCCCGGACCTCGCTACACCTCTTATCCGACTGCGGTTCAGTTTTCCGAGGCGACCCCGCGGGAAGGCTTGCTTGACGATGCGCGGGCTGACTTTGCGCACGGGGAAGACCTTTCCGTTTACGTGCACATTCCCTTTTGCGAAACACTTTGCTGGTATTGCGCTTGCAACACCATTACGACCAAGGACCACAACCGCGCTGTGGCTTACCTCGACGCGCTTGAACGCGAAATTGCCCTCTGGGTGCCGTTTTTCAAAAACCGCCCGCGCATCGGGCAGCTCCATTTTGGCGGGGGCACGCCCACCTTTTTGAGGCCGCAGGAAATTGAGCGATTAGGGGCGATGATTCGCGCCGTTTTCGACTTTGCGCCCGATGCGGAGGTGTCTGTCGAGATTGACCCGCGGCGCCTTACGGCTGCCCATGTCGAGGCATTTCGGCGAGCCGGCGCCAACCGTGTTTCGCTGGGCGTGCAGGACTTTGATGCCGGTGCGCAACATGCCATAAATCGCGTCCAGACATTGGAAATGACTGCCGACGCGTTGCGGTGGGTGCGCGAAATGGGCTACGGATCGGTCAACTTTGACCTCATTTACGGCTTGCCCGGGCAGACCGAGGAGAGTTTTCAGCGCACGCTCGACGCCGTGGAGGCACTGGCGCCGGATCGGATGGCGGTGTTCAGTTATGCGCATGTGCCGTGGATGCGGCCGGCGCAAAAAATCTTTGAACGCACCGGCACCTTGCCGTCGCCGGAATTGAAATTGCGCCTCTTGAAACTCGTCATCGAACGCCTGACCGCGGCGGGCTACGCGTATGTTGGGCTGGACCATTTTGCGCGCCCCGACAACGAGTTGGCGGCGGCGTGGAGGGCAGGGCGTTTGCAGCGTAACTTTCAGGGTTACTCGACGAAGGCAGGGCTTTCGATTTTGGGGCTTGGCGTGACGTCCATCTCTCAAACAGCGGGCGCATTTCGGCAAAATGAAAAAACGGTAGATGCCTATTCACAACGGGTTGCGGCTGGCGAAATACCGGTTTCCCGCGGTGTGTTGTTGTCGGATGAGGACAAGCGGCGGCGCGAAATAATCATGCGTATCATGTGTGATCGCGAATTGGACTTTGCTGCGCTGGGCGGGCGTTTTGGCGTGGATTTTTCTCAACGCTATGCACCGGAATTGGCGCGGCTCGCGCCCTTGGTTGACGATGGTTTGGTCTTGATGGATGCCGGGCACCTGCGGGTGCCGCCGGACGGCTGGCTCTTTTTGCGCAACATCGCCATGGCGTTCGATGCATACTTTGTCCCCGCCGAAGGACGCCATTCGCGCACGGTCTAATTGCTGCCCGACAGGGTGTTGCGCACGGGATTCACCTGCATACTTTGGGTTTTCTACCTGGGGTGCTTTTTATGGGTGGCATACGTTTTTTAATGGTTGCGCGGCTGATGCCGAGGATTTTGGCAGATTCCATGATATTGCTGTTGGTTTCGCGCATCGCACGGACAACCAGCTGGTTTTCAATTTTGGGAAGGAGACCGTCCGGCGTTTTTTTGCGCAAGAGGAGGTAAAGCTGGTCGAAAAGCAGCTTTTCGTCGGTAACGGGAACGGGGGGAGATGCAGGAGGTGCGGGTGCAGGCGGTTCATTTTTTGGTGGCGGCGGTGGTGGTGGCGGTGGCGTATCGGTCGAAACGGCAAGGGGTTGTGAATTTTTAAGGGAAGCGTATTTGAGGATTTCCGGGGGGAAGTCGCGCAGCATGACGGTTTCGCCACGGGCGAGGATTCCGGCGCGGTAGATGGCATTTTCCAATTCGCGCACGTTTCCCGGCCAGTCGTAATTTTGGAGGGCGCGGATTGCTTCGGGGGCGAGTGGGCGCGAGCGGGGGATTTTGCGCCGCGCCACGAGCCGTTGGAACATATAATCGACGAGCAGGGGAATGTCTTCCTTGCGTTCGCGCAGCGGCGGGAGTTGGAGTCGCACTACGTTGAGGCGATAGTAGAGGTCTTCGCGGAAAGTTTTGTCCGCGACCATCTGGTTGAGGTCTTTGTTCGTGGCGGCGACGAGGCGCACATTAATTTTAATAACTTCCGTGCCGCCAACGCGTTGGATTTCGCCTTCTTGGATGGCGCGCAGAATCTTGGTCTGGGTGGGCGATGCCATGTCGCCGATTTCGTCTAAAAAAATCGTGCCATTATCGCACATTTCAAATTTGCCGAGTTTTTGTCCTGTGGCGCCGGTGAAGGCGCCCTTTTCGTGTCCGAAAAGCTCGCTTTCGATGAGGTCTTCGGGGATGGCGGCGCAGTTTACGGCGAAAAAGCGGGCGCGCTCCCGCAGGCTGTGCCGGTGCAGGCAACGGGCGACAAGCTCTTTGCCGGTGCCACTTTCGCCGGTGATGAGGACGGTGACGTCGCTGGCGGCGATTTGCCCTATCGTTTTGATGACGGTTTGCATTGCGCGGGAATCGCCGACGATGCCCGCTTCTTGGTGTTCGCTTGCGAGGCGTTCGCGGAGATTTTTTATTTGTCCGCCGCCGTCGCCGTCTTGCTTGGTTTTGTCAGAAGCTGCTGCCGCGACGGCGTCCGCAGCGGCGGCTTGTTCGCCGAGGGTTTGGACTGCGTGGCGCACGAGATCGCGTATCTTTTTTTTATCAAACGGCTTCATTATATAATCGAACGCTCCGTATTTCATGGCTTCGATGACGGTCTGGGTGGTTCCGTAGGCGGTCATGAGGATGGTCATTGCGCGGGGGTGGGAGGTGCGCAGGTGTTGGAGCGTCTCGATGCCGGACATTTTATCCATGCGGTTGTCGAGCAATATCACGTCAGGGTCTAAACTTTTCACGAGAGAAAGGGCTTTTTCGCCGCTGGCTGCTTCGGAAATCGCATAACCTTCGGATGCGAGGATGCGTTTCAGCGAATAACGCATGTCACGGTCGTCATCCACGACGAGTATCTTCGTTTCTTTTGACATGATAAAAAAAGATTAAGCATTTTTCATGCCAGCGGTGGCGGTCTGTGTTGTCAACGGATTTTCGGGCTGAGAGGGAAAGCGGTGTTTAGATTTACTTACGTTCGGGCGGTGAAATTGTCTTTATCTTGTGGGCTTCTTTTGCTGCCTTTCCCGAATGACTTCCGGGGTGTTTCACAAAGACGTTTGGTATGGCGGGCGCGTGCAAGGCGTTGGGTTCCGTGCCCACGTATTGAGAGTGGCTCGGGGCTATGAGGTGCGCGGGAAGGTGCGCAATCTCGACGATGGGCGCGTGTTTTTGCAGGTCGAGGGAAACGAGGAGGAGGTGGCGGCGTTTCTTGCCGAGATTAGGCGCGGCCTTATGTTCTTCATTCGCAATGTCGAGAGTCGCGAATTTTGGGGTGTGTCGTGTTTCCCCAATTTTACCATTGCCACCGGGCAATCTTAACGGGAACGCGCCATGACTATGTCCGCTACGAACAACGGGTTTGCTGTCGAAATCAAAAACCTTGTCAAAGACTTCCGCGTCGGAATACGCGGGGTAAAACTTCGTGCCGTAGATAATCTCACCTTGCGCGTCCCCGAAAACTGTATCTACGGGCTGATCGGTCCTAACGGCTCCGGCAAGAGCACGACGCTTAAAATTCTCCTCGGTCTCACGACGCCGACGTCCGGGGAGTGTTCCCTTTACGGGCATGCCGCAGGCAGCATGGCGGCGCGCGCATTGTCGGGTTACTTGCCGGAAGCGCCTTATTTTTACCGGCATTTAAGCGGACGCGAACTGGTGCATTTTTACGCCCGCATATCGTTGGTGCCGCCGTCGGAAATTGAGGAGCGCGTGGACAATGTGTTGGCGATAGTCGGGCTTGCCGCGGCGGCGTCGCGGCGCACGGGCACCTACTCGAAGGGCATGTTGCAACGCCTCGGTCTCGCACAGGCGTTAGTGCATGACCCGAAGTTAGTTATCCTTGATGAGCCAACCGCCGGCGTTGACCCTGTCGGCTCGGCGGATTTCGGGAAAATTCTTATGGAAATGAAACAACGCGGGAAAACGGTCATCATTTGTTCACATCTGCTTGGGCAAATGGAAGAGCTGTGCGACCGCGTCGCGATGCTCGACAAGGGACGTTTAGTGATAGAGGGCACAATAGACGCCGTGCTCTCGCGCCCTGGGCGGAGGACGCTTACCGTTGAAGGGCTTGATGATGAGGCAATTGCCGCAGTGGAAGCGGTGCTCGCTCGGCACGGTGCCCGGATTGAGAGTATCGGCAGCCCGCGGGAAAGCCTCGAAAAACTTTTTTTAGAAAAAACTGCCGCAAGCCAACCCCCCGAACAAGCATGAGAAACGCCACCCTCCGCCGTCTTTGCGCAATCACCGCCAACACCTTCACCGAGGCATCGCGCCAGCGGTTTTTCGCGCTCCTTGTCCTGCTCGGCATGGTGGTCGCGGTGTCGGGCGCGTTCTTGCGCGTGTTTAATTTCGGCAGCTCCGAATTGAAGTTCACGGCAGATTTCGGGTTCGGGTGCGTATTTTTCTTTGGGTCAATCCTTGCCGTGGTGATGACGACGCAGCTGTTTTTCGCGGAACTGGAAAACCGCACCGCACTTCCCCTGCTGGCGCGTCCCGTTCGCCGGTGGGAATTTGTGGCGGGAAAGTTCCTCGGAGCGTGGGCGTTGCTCGGCGTTTTCACCGCACTGATATTCGGCGTGCTCGGCGCATTACTGCTCGTGAGATCGCACGAACTCGCCCAAGAAGCCATCCGCGCCGGAGAGAGCGCACCGTGGTTCAGCGTGCAAGGACTGGCGATTTTCGCCCTGCTGCAATGGCTGCGCCTCGGCGTCGTCGCCGCACTCACGCTGTTAGTGTGCTCCTTCGCCCGGTCGCTTCTCTACGCAGTGACCGTTTCGTCGCTCGCGCTGCTCGTTTGCCAGATGCAAGGAACCGCGCGGGCGGCACTCGCAAGCGGCAGCAATTCGTGGGTGCGGGTGGTGGTCGAGACGGCAGGGCGGTTGCTGCCAGACTTGCAGCTGTTCGACCTCGGCGTCCCGCTCGCGTTGCAGCCCGCAGGTGTTCCCGCAGGCGTCGTGGCATCGGCGGCGGGATACGGCATTTTTTACACGGTGGTGTTGCTCGCGCTCGCTGTGTGGCTTTTCAGCGACAGGGAGATTTAACGGTGACTCGTCCCAAAGAAAAAGGAGACCGTGGCGCGACTATGCCACTCCCGCTCGCGAAAAAGGCGGCGATTCTCGTGCTGTTGCTGCTGTTCGCCGGAACAATCCTCTCGCCCATAGGCGGCACAGCCGAACGCTGGCAGAAAGAAAATCAACCGGCATTTAATGCGGCTACGCTCGAAGACGCTGTCGGTCAAGGCGCCCTGCTGGGGATTTTTGGCGGCTTTCGCGCCATCATGGCAGACTTCGCCTGGCTGCGCGCCTACCTTCACTGGGAAAACCACGACCGCGCCGCCTGCGAAACCCTGATGCGCCTCTCCATCGCACTCGACCCGGGCAACCTCTTTTTCTGGCGCAATACCGCCGATATCATCGCCTACGATATGCCGCACTGGGAAATCGCAACGCGCCGCCACGGCGGACGAATCGATTTAGACCCCGCTGTAATAAAACAAATATCCCAAAAATACGCCCAGCGCGGCCTCGACCTCTACGCGAACGCCGTCCGCATCTTTCCCCGCCAAGAAGGCGCACTCTGGGTGCAATGCGCCCTCATCTGCCAATTCCGCCTAAACGACCCCAGACTCACCGCCGACTACTACCGAAAATCCGCAGAGTGCCCGACCCCCGTGTGGTTCGCCCCCATCGCCTACGTGAACATCCTCACCAAAGAACTTGGACAAAAAAATGAAGCCGCCGCATGGCTGCGTTCTCACATTAAAAAAATCCGCTCCGGACAATACCCCGCCCAATCCTCCGCCGCCCTCGACCGCCTCGAAACAAAACTGCGCGATATCGAAAAATAAAAACAACATCACCCGCCGCCGCCAAATCCCTCCGGCGGCGGTGTTGTTCCCCTGAAAACAAAAGAGGGGTCGCCCGAAGGCG
The DNA here is from genome assembly GCA_031269335.1 of Puniceicoccales bacterium. Taxonomy (GTDB): domain Bacteria; phylum Verrucomicrobiota; class Verrucomicrobiia; order Opitutales; family UBA953; genus CALNBE01. The sequence continues at coordinate 12,213 of JAISZI010000044.1, read as the reverse complement.
AACCCCTTAACTTTTTGCCTGAAAAGGCATCCAGAGAAGACCGGCGTTTTTTTGTAAGCGATGCGCAGGTCGTCTCTTTTTGCGATTAGGTTAGTTCTCGGTGTCGATGCGTTGCGGCAGGTCGAGTTTCTTTGAAGTCAGCCCGATAGAGGCGAGGACGAAGTAGAGCACTAATCCGACAACGAAGGCACTTACCGGTGGGACGGGAACGGTGAACCCGAGGTCAATTTTATCTGCAAGCGCTGCAATTTTCCCTTTGTCTCCGCCCGCTTTGAAGAAGTTCACGAGGTAAATTGCCGGGGTGATGCCGCCGACTACGAAGCCGACGAACCACGAAATCCATCCTGCAAGATTCCAACCTTCGCGTGGACCGCTCCATTTTCTGCCGCTCAGGATGTAATCTGCGACCAGTGCGCCGCAAACGGGACCGAAGGAGGCGCCGATGACGTTAAACACAATGTCTGCGGAAGCAGCCACCTTCGTCAACACGAGTGCGACAGCGGCGAGGGTGCCGATGGAGCAGGTGACGAGCGGGTTAATTTTGGGGAACACCGATTTGAAGCTGTTTGCGCCAATCATCGAGGAGACGCAGGCAGCCGGGAACGCCGAAATTACGAGAGCGACGGCGACGACTTTCGGGAAAACTCCGCCGCCGAGAATCGCGTTGAGGAAGCCTGCTCCGGCGGGACTGGCGCCCAGTGCTTCTTTCGCAATTTCTGGATTGCTCGAAGAGAGGGTGCCGGCGATGGCAACCAAGGCGACGACGCCTGTGGCGAGCATTGCGCCGAAAACGCCTACGCCGCCGCCGCCAAGGGCGGATTCGCGTTCGTTTTTGTTGCCGGAACCAAAGTCACAACCCGCTGCGCCCAGCGTGGCGAAGAAGCCGACGCCGAAGGTGACGAGCACATGAAACACCCCCAACGAGCCGTCGCCGAGGGTGCGGGTCACATCGGCAGCGATTTTTGGGGCTTTGGCTGGGTCGAACGAACCGAGTCCGCCGAGTGTTTTGACGAGTAACAAGACGAGCACTGCAATCGGAATGATGGGCAGGTAGGAGGCGAACTTGCCGACGTATTTCATGCCGCCAAGCCCGACGAGTGCCGTGATAACCGTCCAGACGATGCCGACGCCGAGGTGTGTCGCGCTATTGGCCTGGGCGCCAAAAGTCGTTGTGAGCAACAAGCTTGAGAAGTATCCGTTTACGGCAAGCCAGCCGTATTGGAGGACACCCATCAAGAGACCCGGAAGGTAAAAACCTCCTTTCACGCCATAGACGGACGTGCCAACGATATAGAGTGGCAGTCCCGTTTGAGCGCCGAGGCGAGCCGGCACGTAGAAAAACAGTGCGAAACAAATCGCGGCTGCGGCGAGCAGTGCGGCGATTGCCGTTCCAAGACCGTGAGAGAGGACGCCACCGCCGGGGACGCCTTGCCAGAAGACGAACCAAAGCATGACGCCGGCATTTCCGGCGGCGGTCGTCGCGAGCCAGCCAACACGCTTGTCTGGCGGATTTGGTGTGGCAGACGCCACATAGTCAGGGAGTTGAGACATGAGAATTTCCTTTTTTTTGGGTCCTTCGTTACTGCGCAAATGCGAGAAAAAGTTGCACCGAATGCGCAACAATCGCGTAACAAAAGGAAGGGCAGCGAAAGCTGTGCCGCCGGAGTTGTCAAGCAGGAGAAAAGTAAAAAAGTGGCGGGCGGAACAACGGATTTGCTTCGTGCGGCATCGGCGGCAAAATAGTGCGGCAATGGATTACCTCCAAATCACTGGGAAGAAGTTTCTCGTTACGGGCGTCGCTAACAAGAAATCCGTCGCATGGCTTGTTGCGCGGGCGATAGAGGCACTTGGCGGCACGGTGCTTTACAGTGTGCACTCCGAAGAGAGGCGCGAGTTGCTGGAGCCGTTGCTCAGGGGCAAACCGGTATTTGTCTGCGACGTGGCGGAGGAGGCGGGCGCGCAGGGTCTTGCCGATGCGGTCAGCAGTGCCGGGCACGGCGTAATTCACGGGCTTGTGCACAGCATCGCGTTTGCGAAATACAGGGCGGGGAAACAAGCGTTTCATGAAACGTCGCGGGAGGACTTTTTGCAGGCGACAACCGTCAGCGCCTTCTCGCTGGTGGAATTGGCGCGGGCGTTCAAACCGTTGTTGGCTGCGGATGCTTCCGTGGTGTCGGTGGGTATTTCTTCGCAAGTGACGGCGGTTGGCTACGGGTGCATGTCGCCGGTGAAGGCGGCATTGGAATCGGTGACGCGTTTTCTCGCCAAGTCGTTCAGCGCGGACACGCGGGTGCGTTTCAACACGGTCAATTCCGGTCCGTTGAAGACGAGTGCGTCGGCGGGCATCCCTGGGTATTTGGAGAGTTACCTTTTTGCGGAAAAGCTCACGTTGCGCAAAAGGGGGCTTGAGACGCGGGAAGTGGCAGATGCCGTCGTGTGGCTGCTAAGCCCGCGATCATCGGGAGTGAATGCGCAGGGCATCGTCGTGGATGCTGGCATGGGTTGGAACTATTTTGACGAGGAAGTCGTGAAAGCCGCCATGCGTATCGGTGTGTAGGGGAAACGGCTGCTGCGGGGATTTCTTGTTGTTGTGGGAACAATGATGCGCCGCTTTGGTTGTGGGCAAAAATGCGTTTCCGACATGTTTCCATCGACTCCGTTGCTGTTGAGTTGCCAGACGAAGTTTGGTCTTCCGAGCTAATTGAGACAAAACTTGCGCCGCTCTACACGCGATTGCGTCTGCACACGGGGCGGCTTGAGTTGATGACCGGCATCCGAGAACGCCGGTTTTGGTCGCGGGCGGTGCGCCCTTCGGAGGCGGCGGCACTCGCGGTGCGCAAGGCGTTGGCGCAGGCGGGGGTGGGCGCGGGGGAGATTGACTTGCTCATTTATGCCGGCGTTTGCCGAGACAGGCTGGAGCCTTCGACGGCGGCGTATGTCCACGGGTTGATTGGGGCGGCGGGCGGGGCGCAGATTCTCGATGTGTCCAATGCGTGTCTTGGCTTCTTGAATGGCGTTGTGCTTGCAGGCGGTCTTGTTGAGAGCGGGCAAGTCAGGCGTGCGCTGATTTGCGCCGGGGAGAACGGGCGTCCACTTGTTGAGCGGACCATCGAAATTCTCAACAGCGGTGGGCACGACCGGGATGGGGTGAAGCCCTATTTTGCCAATCTCACCATTGGGGCGGGTGCCGCCGCCGCCGTTGTTTGCCGCGACACGCTCGCCCGTGTTGGCGCACTGCGCTTGCTGGGGGGGGTGGCGATGACGGACTCTTCTGCAAACACGCTTTGCGAAGGCGGGGACGACGGCGGCAACGGGCTTACCATGCAGACGGATTCGGAGCGTTTACTGGAAGCGGGTGTCGCGCTGGCGGAGCGGGCGTGGGGTGCTTTTTGCGATGAACTTGGCTGGGGCGCGGCGACTCCGGCGCGGGTGATTACGCACCAGGTCGGGCGGCGCCACTCGCAGCTTCTTTTTGAGCGGCTTGGTCTGGCACCGGAAAAAGACTGGCGCACCTTTGACCGACTCGGCAACACCGGGTCGGTGTCGTTGCCAACGGCGCTGGCGCTTGCCCGCGACGCGGGTGCGGTGTCTGCGGGTGATGCGGTGGCGTTGCTCGGCATTGGCAGCGGTCTGGGCACGCTTATGCTGGGCGTGCGCTGCGAATAAAATCGTGCCCATTGGCGCACGGTGGCGGTGTTATCAGCCCAATTTTTTGCGCAAGAAAGCGAGGAGGGAGGGGATTGCTTCGACCATGCTGTCGCGGCAAGATTCGTATTCGGCGAGATCGAAACCGTAAGGGTCGGGGATTTCGAGCGGGGCGTTCGGGAGGGCTGCGGCGTAAAATTCACGCATGAGAAAGGTGTCGGCAGGCAGGCGAGGGAAACGCCGCCGGAGGACGAGCAGGTGAGACGTCGTCATGGCAAACACGGCGAGAGAAGTCTCAATGATTTCGGGGGTCGCCGGGCAACTGCGGTGGGCGGAGATATCGATGCTGACTTTTTTTAAGGCGCGCACGGCGTTGTCCGATGCCGGGCTTCCGGCGAAAGCAGCAATGCCGACGGAGCGCACGGCGAGCGTGCGCAAGGGACCGGTTTCCGTTTTTAACGCATGGCGAATGAGACCTTCCGCCATCGGACTGCGGCAGATATTGCCGGTGCAGACGAAGGTGATGTGGCGTTTCTCGGCGGAGAGAGGGGAGGACATGTCAATCAGGAGCTTGGTTTTTTCGGCTGTGGTGCAGGTGTTGCAGGGGGTGCAACGTTGTCTCCCATGACTTGCAAGGCGACGAGAATGTCGTGGCCGCGTCGTAATATCGGGTCGGAGATGCGTTCGGTCGCGGTATCTTCGCGGGCGGCGGGGAAGGGGTCGCGGAGGAGAGCACGCGGATCGGAGCCGTTTTCAACCCGTTGCCATGCGAGCATTGCGACGTCAGGCGCGACCTGGACGCGCATTCGCGGGATGGCTCCCGTGCCGACAAGGGAGAGCGGGTTCGTCGCGGGTTGGATTTCGCCGGTGACGCGCCACCAGCCGGCGTGGTTTTTCAGGGGGGCGAAAATAGCGGTGTGCCCGGGGGTGGGTGTGCCGACGAGAATGATTTTGCCGCGTGCCTGCAAGTCGGCGAGCAATGCCTCAATGGGACCGCTGGTGTTGTGGTTCACGAGGACAACGATGTGGCGGGCGGGGTTGTCCTTTGGGGGCGGCGCGGCGGCTTCCTTCGGTTTGTCGGCGGGGTAGTCGCCCACCAAACTATACTGCGGGGTGCTTCCCGTGAGGCTTTCGCAGAGGCGGACACAGGTGGCGAGAGAATCTGCGCCTGTGGCGAAGTAACGCAGGTCAACGATGAGAAAGCGGGCGGTGGGCGTGGGAGTGTTTTCACGGGTGCCGGTGCGGAAGCGGATGTATTCAACGCCTTTGGGGAGGGTCGTTTTTAAGACATCGCGAGGACGAAGCGGAGGCGGGGGTTGGCTTGGGGGCGTGCGGACGATTCGTCCCGGATATTGCGCGGCAAGACCGGCGAGCAGAAGGTCGTCGGGCGAATGGAGTTCTAACCCCGGGTAAAGTTCTGGGGGAAAGAGAGAACGGTCGGCGAGATTCAAGCGCGGCTGCGTTTCCGGCGGGGTGCTTTTCGGCGCGGCGTAACCCTGCGCGGCGTCCACCGCTAAAACGAGAAAGAGAATGGTGGAGAGAAGACGCATGAGTTTTCGGTGCGTTCTCATTCCCATTTCCGATGCGGTCAAGTGTGATAACGCATTAACCCATTCTCCGCACCCTCCCCCTACTGTCCCCCATTACAAAGGAAAGAGGGCGCGGACGAGGAGAAGGGCTTTGTCGGCGGAGTTTATGCGCGGGCGGGCGCGGAGGGTGTCGTAGTTTTGGGCGCGAATTTTGCGCAGGATAGCGGTGCCGCCCAGCCACGTGGCGCGAATTTCCAGGCTGAGCGGAAAACGCAAGGAGGCGGCGAGCGGTCGCCCTTGGTCAAAGAGCCTTTGGGCGCGTTCAACATTGAAGCTGATGCAGTTGCGCAAGGACGGGGTCGCGGTGCCGAGGGCAAGGTCTTCCTGCTGGACGCCGTAGCGGGCGAGGTCTTCTTGCGGGAGATAGACGCGCTGGTCTTTTTTCCAATCGATGGCGGTGTCTTGCCAGAAATTGGCGAGTTGGAGGGCGGTGCAAATCGCGTCGGACAAGGCAAAACGCTCGGCGTCATTGTAGCCGTGAAGGAGGAGGACGAGACGCCCGACCGGGTTGGCACTGCGGCGGCAATAGTCGAGCAGTTCGGCGAAGTTTTCGTAGCGGCGTTTAGTCACGTCTTGGGCGAAGGCGGACGTCAGGTCGAGGCAGAGAGAGGGCGGAATTGAGAAGCGGCGGAGGGTGTCGCCGAGGGCGAGGAATATCCATGCCGTTTTTTCGTCAAGGGGGCGATTTTCCCATGCAGCCACGCATTGCTCGTCCAATCGGCGCAGGGAAGCGAGGCGAGATTCGGCGGACAATCCGCCTTCGTCGGTGGCGGTGTCGTAGCCTTCGTCTGCGATGTCGTCAGCGGTGCGGGCGAAGGCATAAATTGCGGCGACATGCGGGCGTAGTGAGCGCGGGATGAGGCGGGCAACGGGAAAATTTTCGTAGTGAGTGCGGGCAAGGACTTCGCAACGGGCGTAGGATTCGCTGAGGAGCATTGGGGGAGGCGGGAAGCGGTGCGGTTATGCCGTGTAGGCGAGCATGGCGGCAACGAATCTCATGTCGCCGGAAGTGAGTTTTTTCTTCGGGAAACGCTTTGTCCATGCGGCGCGAAACCGCTCCATGAAGACGGCGCGGGCTTGCGGGTCGGAGAGGAGGGAAGCGGTGTTCGCCTTTTCGGTGCGGATAGACGTTGCGAGGGTTTGAACAAGGTCTTTGACGTGGCGGCCTGACGTAAAAAACCCGAGATGGGCGCTCGCCAATTTGCGTGCCGGGTGGTCTTTTGTGGAACCGTCGGCGGGGTCAAGATTGAGGGTGCCGGAGTTAAAGAGCATATGGAAATTGCCGTCGGTGGCACCAGTGTAATCCTGCCACGGTTTTTTGTTGGGACGCAAAAATTGGCGCAGATCGGCGGGCACAGGGCGCATTACGCCGAGATTTTTGACGAGTGTTGCGAAATTATTCCGCCCAAGAGCTTCGTGCCCTGGATAAGCGGTTCTCGCAAACGCTTCGCCGAGGTATGCCATTTCCGGTGCGAAATCGGGAAAGTTTTTCCGCAAATCCGGCTTTTCTCGCTCGATTTTTCCTAATTCGCGAAACATTCCACGCCACCCAGTCTCCTCGGGCTGCCGCTGTGCCGCCGCCTCCGCTTCTGTCAAAAATAACAGACACGAGAACGCGGCGAGAACCATGGCAAACGTCATTCTTTTCATGGGGGGGCAATTTGCCGCTATGGCGAATGCGAAGCGACACTAAATTCCCCGTCGCGCAGGGGCGAAAGCGGGTGTGCGTGCCATGCCGGAAAAACGGAGCGGCGAGGAACATCGGCACCTTTCCCTTGTCTTGCGCGGGTTCAACTGAACAACGCAACAATTTGCATACCGTAACACCAACATGAGCACCGTTCCCGTTCTTCCGCTCAACGACGGGTTGAGCATCCCGCAATTTGGACTCGGCACCTGGCAGTCCCCCAGCAGCAAGATAGCAGGAGCCGTCCACGCAGCACTTGAAGCTGGTTATCGCGCCGTGGATACCGCCGCCATTTACGAAAACGAAGCTGCCATCGGCGATGCACTCGTTTCTTCCGGCGTTCCGCGAGGCGAGCTTTATCTCACCACCAAACTTTGGAACAGCGAACAGGGGTTCGATGCCACACTTGCCGCTTTTGACAAAAGCCTTGCTCGTTTGCGCACCGACTACCTCGACCTTTATCTCATCCACTGGCCGCTTCCCTTGCGCGGCAAGTATGTTGACACGTGGAAGGCTCTTATCCGCCTCAAAGAAGAAGGGCGTGTGAGGTCTATCGGTGTCTCGAATTTCCAGACAGCCCACCTCAAACGCATTATTGCCGAGACGGGTATTGTGCCTGCGGTGAACCAGATAGAGCTGCACCCCTTTTTCCCGCAAGACGAGTTGCGCGGCGTCCACGCCCGCTACGGTATCGTCACAGAATCGTGGAGTCCGCTCGCCCAAGGCGGCGACCTGCTGCAAAACGAAACCGTCCTTGGCATCGCCAAAAAACACGGGCGCACCGCCGCTCAGGTCATCTTGCGCTGGCACATTGACCTCGGTCTCGTCGTGATTCCGAAGTCCGTCACTGCCGAACGCATCCGCGAAAACTTCGCATTGTTCGACTTTAAGTTGGACGCAGCCGACCTCGCCGCCTTCGCCACACTGGATGCCTCGCGGCGCATCGGACCCCACCCCGATGAACTGGACATCGTCGTCCCGCGCCTATACTTTGATTAAGCTGTGACCTCGGCACCCGAATCGCGCCCTAAGAAAGGTGCGATTTGCGGTGTTCTGGCGAGGTTTCCTGACTTCCGTGCAGGCGCAATGCGTTGCCGTGGCGTATCTTCCTTGTAATTCGCGCCTTTCAAAAATGGAATTCGAGTTGGACAATACGGCGTTTCCTCCTTCAATCCCGCGCCATGTTCGCATTTCCCGATTTTCCTGCCTTTGCGATACCGTGTATGCTCGCCTCCACTACCGCCGAGGGAAGCAAGTCTATTGAGTGGTTTTTCCGCCAATGTGACACCTTCGGGCAGGGCATCACGTTGCTCCTCGTGGGGTGTTCCATGGTGAGCATCGGGACAATGTTGCACAAGTTCCTCGAACTCTCCTCTTTGCGCCGCCGCAACGCCTTTTTTGAACAAAAACTGCGCACGGTGAAGTCTATCATCGGCGTTAACGTCATCGGCGGAGTCGGCGATTTATGTCCCTACGAATACCTCGCCGCCGAAGCCGGCGCAGCATTCCAACGCCATCGCGGCAAAGTGCTCAGCCAGTCAAGTATCGCCCTGTGCATGGGGCACGTAGAAAACGCCATCGGGCGCGGTATCGCTCGGCAACTTGTCCGCTACGAACGCAAGCTTATCCTCCTCACTTCGCTGGTTTCCGGCGGTCCCTTTCTCGGTCTCCTTGGCACCGTCTATGGCGTAATGATAGCTTTCGGCGGACTCTCCGACAAGGCGACCATTTCGCAGCTTGCCCCCGGTGTCGCCGGTGCCCTCGTCACAACTACCTGTGGCCTCCTCGTCGCCATCCCAGCCACCTTCGGCTATAACTACCTCATTACCCAAACTAAGCTCATGGCAACCGAGCTGGAAAACTATGCCAGCAGCCTCGCAGATCGCATCGAACTCGAATTACAAGAACTCCTCCTCAAAGCCGGTGCCGAGGCTCCGTCCCCTGCCATTGACCATCCGCCGCAATTCTCCCCATTCCCACAGCACTACACCGCACCCGCACCGGCACCCGCCGCGCCGCAATCCGCCGCCAAGCCCGCCCCCCCCAACCCTGCGCCGCCCAACGACTTCACAGCATTCGACACTCCTCCCCAAAACTAACCGCTGCCGCCCTCATTCTTACGCCAATGCGCAAACGTAGCTTCTCCCGCCCGCGCCACATGGCTGCCCTCTCCGAGATAAATGTCACCCCTTTGCTCGACCTGTGCTTCTGCCTTCTCATCATTTTCATGATTGCCACCCCAGTCCTCGAACAGACCACCCAAATAGACCTCCCGCTCGCCTCCAAAACCATTGCCACCCCTCCCTCGCCAACCCCTCAAAAACCCCGCATCGTTTCCCTTGATAATCGCGGCAATCTCGTCTTCGACGGTCAAACGGTCACCGAAGCAGCCCTGCGCAATCTCTTGCGCGACATCGCACGCCTCCCGGAGGCACAGCAACCCGTCATCCGCGTCCGCGCCGACGGCGCCCTCCCCATTCAACGTCTCATTGACCTGTTTTCTCTCGTCAAAGAAAGCAACCTATCCAAAGTGAGCATGGACACCGAAGTCCGCAACTAAACCACTTACGTAAAACACGCTTCACGCGTATCAAACACATGGCAAACGAACGTCTTAAAAGTTGGACTGCTTCTATTTTGATCCACGGTTTGTCTGCCGCCGCCCTCGTTTTTTTCGCTGGACATACCCCCACTCCCACCCCCGATAAAGAACCAATCGGAAGCCTCGTCATCAACTTCGACGGCGATGGCTCCCCCGCCCCGGGTAATGGTCCCGGCACCTCAACCATCCCCAAAGGAGAACCCGACGCCAAACCCGAACCCAACGTCAAGCCCGAACCAGAACCCGAAGACCCTCTTCTCGAACAAATTAAACAAATTCGTGAACAACAAAAACGCGAACGCGAAGCAGCGCAAACACCACCGACTCCAACACCAACACCAACACCCCCGCCACCTCCGACACCGCCGCAACCGTCGCCACAACCTACTACCCTGACCACACTTGAAGCATTTCAGAAAGAACATCCGCGAAAACAAACCCCTCCAACAAAACCCGACAAACGCTCAACCCAACGCACCCCGCGCACCCAACGCACTCCCGCCAACATCAAAAGCACAGGCATCGACGTCACCAAAATCATTGGAAAGACCCCCCTTGGCGTTCAAGGAGGAGTTGGTTCCGGCGGCAACCCAAACGGGGGCGGTCCCATCGCCGCCAATTACGAAAATCGGCTGAAACTCCTTATCCAGGCTCAATGGCAACTCCTCCTCGATGCAGAAGGCCGCACCCTCCAACCCGGCATCTCCGGTGAATTTCGCCTCAACATCAGCAACAACGGCAACATCAGTTTCGGCGGTTGGACCCGCCAGCCTCACAACCCACTCTTCGAGTCCCTCCTGCGCCGCGCTATCGACGCCGTTGGCAACAAAGCCGGTCCACGACCAGCGGGCACCTTGCCTTCCATTATTTTCGCTATTGACGCCGATTCGCGCCGCTGAACCTCACGCATTCAGCCGATTTTTCTGCGCGATACAGACGGCGAAAAACACCAAAAGAAACCCCGCCCCCAAGCGTATCATTCCTTCGTAAGAAAACGATTCCCCGAAGAAAAAAAGTGAACACGCAACTCCAAGGGGTATCTTCAAATTATTAAACACAGCCAAGGTCCCAGCATTCACCAAGGTCGCCCCGCGATTCCAAAGGAAAAAACCTGCACCACTCGCAATTATACCGAGATACAAGAGCACCCCCCACTGTTCCATTGAAGGGCGAAACGCCCCCCAGTCCGTCCCCTGCCAAAAAGCACAAGCCAACGTGGCAACAAACCCACCCGCCATCAGCCACGCAAAATAACGCCGCTCTGCAATTCCCTCCTGCAAACGCGCGTGAAACCGCTTGTAAGCAATTTGCCCGAACGCAAAACAAAAGTTCGATGCCTGCATAAGTAAAAAACCACGCCACAACTCTGCAAAATCCGCCCGTTGCCAATGGATGATTCCCGCACCCAAAATAGCGAGACCGGCAGCGATAAACCAATGCTTTGTGAAACGAAACTCCAACACCGAATCAACCAGCGCAACGTAAAGCGGCGTAAAAATAGTAAATAAAGCAATCTCGCTCGCCCGAAGATACGCAAATGCCGCCATGTAAAAAGCATACATTAACCCAAATTGCACCGCACCAATAAAAAAAAGCACAATCCCCCGCCCCAAACCAACCTGCCTTAAACGAAAAAAAGGCAGAAAAAAAATAAAAGCCAATAGATTCCTCGCCACCGCCAACGCAGTAGAATCAAGCTCCGGCAAACGCGTCTTGACCAACCCAAAGGAAAACGCCCACAAAAACGAAACTGCTATTAACCAGTGCATAAAAAACGAAACCACAAAAAACGCCCCAACGAAAGAACGAATACTGTATCGCACGGCACCAGGCGTAGGCACAGCACAGCGGGCACGGGGACCGGCGGCTCAGGCGACCAGCGTGGAGTTGACGTGGCGGTTTATGAAGCGGTTCGGTAGGCTTGCTGGGGATGATTGGGGTCGGTCGGATAGCGACGTAAAAGCAGACCCTCTTTCACCATGGGGGTGAGGTAACTGTGGCGCAGCCTGTGAGGTTTCCGGTCGAGCAGATCTGCCAAGGTGGACAGACCCAGGTAATGGTCCGTACAGAGCCGTTGAATCGTTGCGCGGACCATGGCGGGATTCGCACGCTGAGTATCGCGCACCGGGCGGGCTGTTTCCAAAAGCCGGGCCCAGATTTCCGGTTGCCTCTCCATGATCGCAGCTTCGTCGCCACCAAGACCGGCAACCTGTCCGCGGCGACTGGTGCCGCTTTCCGCATCATCGGAGAAATCCGACGCCTTGAGTAAGGAGTTGCCGGGCTTAGGTAAGGAGCTGCCGGGCTTAGGTAAGGAGCTGCCCGAGCTTGGATGGGGGGTTGCAACCAGATGGTAGCGAGTCCACCGCCGCCGAGGTTCCGAAACGAGCAGGCCCTTCTCGCACAATCCGTTCAACATTCGGGAAATCTCGGTTGGATGGTCATCCAAAACCTCCTGCATGCGGGCATTGGATACCCCTGCCTCGGCGTGTGCGGTCGCCAACGTTTGCAATTCAGCTTTGGACAAATCCGTCCACTTCGCCTCCCCCACATAGTCCCGTAAAAACGTCAGCGTATCTTCAGGAATCAGGCTCACCGTGGGCATAGTCAGCCGCACCCGGTCGGGCTCAATCATTGTTTCCAGGTGCGGCGCCCGCCAATGTTGGCTGCTCCAGCCCTTCTTGATCTTGTCC